>JANMRB010000195.1:0-19565 GCA_031370825.1 Ilumatobacteraceae bacterium | reverse complement strand
GCCCGCTTCCAGATCCTGCTCCTCGAGCTCAGCGGTGCGACCTTGCTGCTGCTCGACGAGCCCACCGACAACCTCGATCTTGTGTCAGCCGAGGCATTGGAGGCAGGCCTCACCGAATTTCAGGGCACGGTCATCGCCGTGACCCACGATCGCTGGTTCCTGCGCGGGTTCGACCGATTCGTCGTGTTCAACGAAGACTGCTCGGTCACCGACCATCTCGACCGCCCCGCCGACTGGCGGTAGCTCTAGGCGTCGCCGAAGCCGAGGTCGCCGGCCCACGGCGGGGCACACGCATAGGGCGGCGTCCACGGACCGCGGCCGCAGTAGACCCACAGGTCGCTGGCAGCGTCGGCGCAATTGGCCATCGACTCCTTGACGTTGACGACGGTCCAACCGCGGCGGCCCAGTTCTCCGTGCGGCTCGAACATGCCTGCCAGCGCGTTGAGCTGGAACGTGCAGTGTGAGTCGTCGCGGGTGGCCAAGTTGAGGTTGACGGTAGAGGCGTTGCAGCCGCCCTCACGCGAAGCGATGTACACCGCCCATTGCTGGGTGGCGTCGTCGGCACCGTCCTTGCTGAACTCGTCAGCGATGGTGTCGGCCTTTTCCTTGGTGCAAGCAAGGTGGTTGCCGTAGAAGGGAATCCCATCGCGTGTGAGGTTCCAATTGGGGAACGGCTCGCGCGCTGCCGGCCACGGGCCACCCGGAGCCGTGGGAATGAATGGCCCACCCTGCTCCGTCGTCTTGCCGCTCCAAATCCCCATCGCGGCGAGCGTCGACGGGCCCGCGACCCCGTCGGTTCCCAGCGGTGGAGTCGCGAACTGGAACGCCCGCAGTGCGTCGGCCGTGAACTTGTCGAACGTGCCGACGGTTGCCGCAGTGAGGAAGCCACCCTCTTTCAACTTGTCCTGCAGGCACTTCACCGAAGCGCCCTTCGAGCCGATGCCCAGCCGGGCATCGGCCAGGCACAGTGGCGGAGGCTCGCTGTCGGTGCCTGAGTAGATCCCCATTTGGGTCAACGCCAGTGGGGTTGCCAGGCCGTCGACGCGCAACGGCGGGTTGTTCGACTGGAAGATCGCCATCGCCTCGGCAGTCAACTTGTCGTACTTCTGGGTCAAGATGCCGTGGTAAACGTTCAAGGCGGCGAGCGTGAACTGCAGGCACGCAACGCTCGAACCGGCCGATCCGATTGCCAGACCGGCGTCGCTCGTGCACCACGACAGCTCAGGGACATCGGCGCTGGCTATGGGCGCTGTTGGCGTCGTTGCCGTTGCCACGTTGAACGTGAACGAGGTGGCAACTATCAACGTCAGGGCCCGTCGCCGCAACTTCACCCACGTATTCTGCCGTGGATGGGCCGAGACCACGCCGCACCACCCAACATCTTGCTGATCACGCTCGATCAGTTCCGGGCCGATTGTCTGTCGTGCGCGGGTCATCCCATCGTTCAAACGCCAGCGCTGGATGAGCTCGCCGGGCAGGGCGTTCGTCTCGCCCGCCACTACTCGCAGGCGGCGCCCTGCTCGCCCGGACGTGCTGCCCTGTACACCGGCACGTATCAGATGAACAACCGGGTAGTAGCGAACGGCACACCGCTCGATACGCGGTTCGACAACATCGCCCACGCCGCTCGGCGCGCCGGGTACGTGCCGGCGCTCTTCGGTTACACCGATCAAGGTGTTGATCCACGCACGGTCGACGACCCCGACGATCCACGTCTGTCGACGTACGAGGGCGTGCTACCGGGCTTCGATCCGGTGCTGGACATGAGCGGGTGGCAACTGCCCTGGTTGGAATGGTTGAACGATCACGGGTACGACTTCGAGGACCCGGAGACTGCGCTGTCATTCGAGCACGATCGACCGGCGGATCTGTCGACGTCGACGTTCCTGACCAACGCGTTCCTCGATTGGCACGGCCACCAAGATCGCCCGTGGTTCGCTCACCTTTCCTACTTGCGCCCACATCCTCCGTACAGCGCCGCCGGTGAGTTCTCGAAGATGTACGACCCTGCCGAATGTCCGCTGCCGATGCCGGTTCCGACGAACCGCCATCCGCTGTATGAGGCTCTCCTGCACAGTCCGGCGGCAGGTCCAACCGATCCCCAAGCGGTAGCGGAGATGCGAGCCCAATATTTCGGCATGATCAGCGAAGTCGACGCCCAGGTGGCCCGGGTCTGGGTGGCAATGAGAGAGCGAGGCGAATGGGACAACACCGTCGTCGTCGTCACGGCCGATCACGCCGAGCAGCTCGGCGACCAAGGTCTGGTCCAGAAGGCGGGATATTTCGAGTCGAGCTACGCGATCCTGGGAATCGTCCGTGATCCGAGGTTCGACCACGTCGGCGTCGTTGACGACTTCACTGAGAACATCGACATCATGCCGACGTTGTGCGACGCGATGGGCATCCCCGTGCCGACCCAATGCGACGGCTTTCCGCTGACGCCGTTCCTGCAGGGAGTCCGGCCCAAATCGTGGCGCAACGCCGCGCACTGGGAATGGGATTGGCGCGACGTGCTGATCACCCGCGGCGAGCACGAATGGCCCTGGGACCGTCGCTTGGAGAGACAGAACCTTGCCGTCCGTCGCAGTCGCGATCGGGCCTTCGTGCACTTCGGCGACGGATCGTGGCGATGCTTCGATCTCGCCGCAGACCCGACGTGGCAGACCGAAGTCACGGACCCGCAAGTCGTGGTCGGCGAGGCTACCGAGATGCTCAGCTGGCGGTCGCGCCACCTGGACCGGACGATGACGGGCATGCTGTTGCAGGACGGCGGCATCGGCCGCCGCCCTGCAGCTGCAATGGGCTTACAGTGAGCTGACGTACTCCGCGAACCGGTCGAGGCTGCTCTGCATACCAGCCTGTGCTTCGGGAGACCGGTACATCTCGGGCACGTTCGTCTGATAAATAGTCACCTCGGTGCGGTTGTCGCCGAGGTCGACGAACGTGACCGAGGTGGTCATCCCGCCTTCGACATCGGGCTCGGTCCAGACGAGCTTGTTGGGCTGGTCGATCTCGACATACACCCCGTGGCCCGCGCGGTCAGATCAACGGACGGTCGGCATGTCGGGTGTCGTACTCGACGATGCCGTCCGCCGTGATCTCCTTGATCAACGGCACGTGGATCGAGCGGGTCGAACGCGCCCGACCCTCGAGGTACTCAGCGATGTCCTCCGGGAAGTCGCGCAAGATGCTCGACACGACGAGCTGTTCTTCGGTACCGAGGAAGCAACGGTTCGCGTCCGTCACGGTGAGCAGCCTCCTCGCGATTTGGCCAAGGATCAGATCGTCTGCTGCGCCGTTGCGGATCGTTTCCAGATCCGTCGTGATCGTGAGCGAACCCTCTTTGCACGGAGGACATTGACCACACGATTCGATCGCCAGAAAGCGGGACAGCTCGTGAGCGACCAGCGTCATGTTGACCGAATCATCGAAGACGACGAACCCGGCTGCGCCGAGTCCTGACCCGCGCGCCGCAAAGTTCTCGTAGGTCAGCGGGGTGTCGAAGTCCGTTGCCCGCAACACAGCGTTGGACACGCCGCTGAACGCCGCCTTGTACTCCCTGCCGGGCAACGGTCCACCGCATAGCTGCAACAGGGTCGAGAACGGAGTTCCCATCTCCACTTCATGCACACCGGGCCGCACGACATCGCCGACCACTGTGGCAATGACGGTGCCGGGTGATTGAGCCGTGCCCATCGAGCGGAACCACTCGGCTCCGTTCGCCATGATGTGTGCCGCGGAGGCGAGCGTTTCGACGTTGTTGACGACGGTCGGATTGGCTTCGGCGTGTCCGGAGACTGGGGTGCTTCCCGATTCCCATCCGATCGCAGAGTCGGTGGCGAACAGACCCAACTCGTACGGCGGCAACAGGCGCGGCAGCGGGTCGCGGCCCTCGATGACCTCGAGCAAGGCCTTCTCCTCGCCGTACAAGTAGTCGTCGGGCCCCTCGACGATGTTGACGCTGAGCTCTTGCAGCAAGCCGGCGCCGCTCATCTCCACGGCAGCGCGCGTCAGCGCCTTCACCTCGGGCCGATACGAGCGTTTGGTCGCCAGATAGACGGTCCCGGCCCCGACTGCGAACGCGGCGATCGCTGCACCCTCGACGATTCGATAAGGATCGAGCCGAATCAATGTCCTGTCCTTGAAGGTTGCTGGTTCGCCCTCGGCCCCGTTGGCTACGACGAACCGCGTGCCGGCACCGCCCCCGCGCACCGACGCCCACTTCTTGCCCGTGGGGAACCCTGCCCCACCGCGCCCGCGCAGGCCAGCAGCCGTTATCAATTCGATGGTCGCCAGCTCGCCGATTTGCAGCGCACGTTCGAGACCGCGACCACCGCCGGCAGTCACATAGTCATCGAAGTTCTGAATCGGCGCGGGTGGCAGCAGGTACGGCTGCGTCAAGGGAACACCGGACCGCTAACCGAGAGGTGGCCGCTTGTCCTTCTTCTCGCGCTTCGCTTCGCGCTTTTCCTTGAGGGTCTTGCCGGCCTTCTTGGCCGACGGCTTCTGTGGTGACTTGCTGGGCATTTCGCCCTCCTCACAACTGGCTCAGAAGCGGGATGTTATCAGTGCAGGGTGGCCTCATATGCCCTCGCGAAACGGAGCAGATCGACGTCGCCTCGGGGCCGGCCGATCAGCTGCATGCCCATGGGCAGGCCTCGCGAATCGAAGCCCACCGGCACGCTGATCGCCGGCAACCCGGCGAACGTCGCGTACGACGTGACCTCCATCCATCGGTGGTAGGTGTCCATCTGGCGATCGCCAATGCGTTGCGGCCATCGCTCGTCGGCGTCGAACGGCCACACCTGAGCGCTGGGTAGCGCGAGCACATCGAAGTGATCGAAGAGGTCCGCGATACTGGTGTAGAACGCGGTTCGCTCGGCTGACGCGGCTGTGAGTTGCGCGCCGGTGACCTGCTGCCCATGATCCGCCTCCCACAACGCCTCCGGCTTGATCAGAGCTCTGTTCGCGGGCTTGATGAGAAGCGGTTGGAGGTTCGCCGACACGAGGACAAATCGCCATACGAGCCAGGCTTCCCAGACGCGTTCGGGCGACATGCGGAAGGCGGTGGGTTCGACGACGCAGCCGAGGGCCTCTAGGTTGCCGAGGCCGTCAGTGCAGCGGTCGATGATGCCGTCTTCGATCGCCAGATAGCCGTTGAGGTCTCCGAGCCAGCCGACGCGCATGCCTGAAGGATCGCGCTCCAACGCGACGCGGGCCTTGGTCACGGTCGAGAACTCATCGAGGACGCCAGGCAGCGACAGCGGCGAGCCCACGTGATACCCGGCCTGAGTACCGAGGAGCAGGGCGATGTCGAGCACCGTGCGGCCCATCGGGCCTTCGGTCGCGAGCTGGGCCAGGTAGCTGTCACGCTCCGGTACACCCGGGACGCGGCCCTGGCTGGGTCGAAAGCCGAAAACACCATTCCATGCGGCCGGATTGCGCAACGACCCCATGTAGTCGCTGCCGTCGGCGACCGGCAGCATGTGTGTCGCCAGTGCGACGGCAGCACCCCCGCTGCTCCCACCAGCCGTGAGGCTGAGATCGAACGGATTGCGGGTCGTGCCGAAAACGTCGTTGAAGGTGTGCGAGCCGAGACCGAACTCGGGCACGTTGGTCTTGCCGATGATGACGCATCCGGCGGCCTTCACGCGTTCGACCATCAGGCAGTCGGCGTCGGGCACGAAGTGTTCGAGCAACCTCGAGCCCATGGTCATCGGCAGACCCTTCGCTGCAGCGAGATCTTTGATCGCTTGCGGGATGCCGTGCATCCAGCCGCGAGACGTGCCATCGGCGAGCTCCTCGTCGAGGGTCGCTGCCTCGTCCACCAATTCTTGACGATCCCGGCGGCTGACTATCGCATTCACCGCTGGATTGCGTTCGTCGATGTGGTCGAGGTATTCGTTCATCACCTCACGACATGACACCTCGCGTGCGTGGATGGATTCCGACAAGGCCGCAGCAGAGAGGTCGGTGATGTTCACGCCGAGAGCCTGTCACGTGCCACCGTCCCGGGGTTTGGCGAAACGTTTGAACGGGTACCTTCTCGTACCCACCTAGGAGGTAGGCAAATGTCTGCAATCACCGCTAGCGCATCGATCGTCGTCGACAAACCACGAGAAGAGGTGTGGCGAGCGTTGACCGATCCTGACCTGGTCAGCCAGTACTTCATGGGTGCCACCGTCAAGACCGACTGGAAGGTCGGTCACCCGATCACGTTCAAGGGAACGTGGAAGGACAAGTCGTTCGAGGACAAGGGCGAGATCCTGTCGATCAAGCCGCAGAAGGAGATGACCTACTCGCACTGGAGCCCGCTGAGTGGCCAGGACGACACCCCGGACAACTACCACATCGTTCACATCGAGCTCGATGACGCCGCTGCCGGCGGCACAAAGGTCACGCTCGAGCAGTCGAACCTAAACGGCGGAGTGACGGACGCAGACCGCAAAAGTCGCGCGGACTACGAGAAGAACTGGGCGTCCACGTTGCAGGGGCTGAAGAAGGTCGCCGAATCCTGACGGCAAGGACGGCTTGAACCCGCCGGTTCAGAGAGTCGGTCGGATCAGGAACTTCTGGCCGGTCGCCTGACGTGCATACGTCCTGAGCGCGTTGAGGTCGAGCGCACCCGACAGCGAGACCTCATCGGTGTAGTGACTCGCGAAGGTGGTGGTCAACTCGGCCACCACGCGGGCTCGTAGGCGTTGCACACCGTCGAGGCCGATCTTGCCAAGGAACGGCGTCAGCAGCCAGCCGCCGATCCCCCACGCCATGCCGAAGTTGCGGTTGAACTCGGTCGGGCCGCGGTCCAGCCCGCCGTAGATGTACGCCTGCTTGTGCACCGTCGATCCGTATCTGCTGTATTCGGTTGCCTTGGCATTCGCCGCGGCTTCCATGCACGCCAAGATCTGCCCGACCTGCCGACCGCCACCGATCGCATCGAAGGCCAGGGTGGCGCCGGTGTCGACGAGCGCGCTCGTGAGATCCGCCATGAACGTCGGTGAAGTGGAGTCGCAGACGTGCGTTGCGCCGATCCCACGAAGCAGAACCTCCTGTCCGGTCCTGCGAACGATGTTGACCAGAGGCACCCCATCCGCGAGGCAGATTCGTTGCAGCATCTGGCCGAGGTTCGATGCCGCCGCGGTGTGCACCAGACCGGTGTGACCCTCCATCTTCATCGTCTCGACCATGCCCAGCGCGGTGAGGGGGTTGACGAAGCACGACGCGCCCCTCGCCGGGTCGGTGCCATCCGGCAGGACGAGGCAAAGCATCGCCGGCACGCACCGATACTCCGCGTATGTCGCACCTCCGATGATCGCGACGGTACGACCCATCAACGCCTGTGCCTCGTCGGAAAAGCCCGCGGCAACTACGACGCCTGCGCCCTCGTTCCCCACCGGCATCGACTGACCGCTGCGGCCGGCCAGGCCGCGCAGCGTCTGCGGTGGGATGGTGGCGGTCACGACGGGATTGTCGGAGGTACCGGACGCGGTAGCGGATTCGAGGTCGGCGGTTGCCAGGAGCAAGCCGAGGTCCGACGGGTTGATCGGTGCCGCCCCGATGCGCACGAGTACCTCGTGCGGCTGCGGTTGTGGCATCTCGACCGAGGCGATCGACAGTTCCAACATCCCATCTGGCGTCACGAGGGAACGGATCTGTCGCATGGTGGTGGGAAGGCTATTCATCGCTGGACTTCTTCCAGAGGTTGATGTCGGCGTCGACTGCGTACTTGTCGATCTCGGCGAGCTCTTCCGACGTCAGCGACACGTTCTTGAGAGCCGAGACGTTGTCGTCGAGCTGCCTCACGCTGCTTGCGCCGATCACCAGTGAAGTCATCCGCGGGTCGCGGAGAGCCCACACAAGTGCCATTTCCGCGAGCGTTTGCCCGCGATGATTGGCGATCTCGTTGAGGGCCCGCACCCTTGCCAAACGGTCCTCTGTGATTGACGAAGCCTGCAAGGCGCCGCCGGTGGCTGCGCGTGAGTCGGCCGGAATTCCGTTGAGGTATCGGTCGGTCAGCAGGCCCTGCGCAAGCGGTGAGAAGGCGATGCACCCGGCACCGATCTCGTCGAGCGTGTTCAGCAGGTGGTCATCTTCGATCCAGCGGTTGAACATCGAGTACGACGGCTGGTGGATGAGCAACGGCACGTGTTGTTCGGCCAACAGTTCAGCCGCATGGCGCGTGCGCTCGGACGAATACGACGAGACACCGACGTACAGCGCCTTGCCCTGGTGGACGGCCGATACCAACGCGCCAATCGTTTCCTCCAGCGGCGTGTCCGGATCGGAGCGGTGCGAATAGAAGATGTCGACGTAGTCGAGACCCATCCGGCCCAGTGACTGATCGAGCGACGCCAGCAGGTATTTGCGCGAGCCGCGATCGCCGTATGGCCCTGGCCACATGTCGTACCCGGCCTTCGTCGAGATCACCAGCTCGTCGCGATGACTGGACAAGTCTGTGGCGAGGATGCGTCCGAAGTTGGCCTCAGCCGCGCCGTACGGCGGGCCATAGTTGTTGGCCAGATCGAAGTGGGTGATGCCGACATCGAAAGCCCGTCTGCAGATCTCGCGCTGAGTTTCCCAGGCGCGATCATCCCCGAAGTTGTGCCACAGTCCCAGCGAGATCGCGGGTAACAACAAGCCACTGCGACCAGATCTGCGATAGGTCATCGACTCGTAACGAGCAGGATCGGCGATGTACGACATTCCTTCGAACAATAGGCCGCTTGCTCAGGTACGCGTGACGAGGTCCTTCAGAGTCCAGAAACCGGGCTGCGGGTTTTCGGCGAAGCCGCCCTTGGCGTAACGCTGCAGGCGCTCGAGGCTGTCGTCCGACAACATCTCGATGGCATCGAAGAACGCATTGGGTCCGGCCGCGCGCATGGCGTTGTCGCTCTCACTCGGCCGCTTCGGAAGATGACTGGTGAGCAGGATCAGGGGTACACCGCCTCGCGCGCTCTTCAGCGCCGAGGCGCGCCCGAGCGCTTTCCACACGTTGTTGGCGCGAATCAATCCGCCTCGGTGACTGGTGAACGGGCCACACACGTCGAAGAACCACTCGGCGCCATCGGCATCTGCCGCCACCAAGTTGACGATGACTCCGGTCTTTCGGATTCGCCGATTGCGCTGAACGATCGTGAAGCCCGCTTGCGCAAGGACTTCTTCGGCCAGGTTCCGCACTGCTTTGCCTTCTTTGGTCGTACGGATGCGGCGGTCGTCTGCATCGGCCAGACCGATCGCGAGCTGAGGATCGATGGGGCGCAGCGCCTCCTCGACGCGGCGCCTCGAAATCTCGACGTAGTTCTGGTCGAGGTCATAGCCGACGTATCGACGGCCGAGGACCGCGGCGGCAACCAGTGCCGACCCGCTGCCCATGAATGGGTCGAGCACGAGATCGTTCTCAAACGTGTACAGACGAATGAGCTGCTCGGGGAGTTCCACCGGGAACGGTGCGGGGTGCCCGACGCGACGCGCGCTCTCCGGCGGGATCGACCACACATCGAGGGTCAGCGCCATGAAGTCCTCGGTCACGATCGTGTTTTCATGCGGCAATCCCTCAATGGCACGCCGCTTCACGGATCGCGCCCGGTCGAATCTGCCTTTGCTGGCAACGACGACACGTTCGCTGACGTCGCGCAGCACGGGGTTTGCCGCGCTGCGGAAGGACCCCCACGCGCACGAGCCGCTGGCACCTTCGCCCTTCTGCCAGATCAGTTCGCCGCGAAGGAGAAGGCCGAGGTCATGCTGAAGGATTCGGATCACGTCGGCGGACAAGCTGCGGTACGGCTTGCGGCCGAGGTTGGCGACGTTGACAGCGATGCGTCCGCCGGGTTCGAGTTTCCGAACGCACTCGGCAAACACATCCGTGAGCATCTCGAGATACTCGAGATACGAGGACGGGATGCCCTCGCGTTCAAGCTCCAACTCGTACTGCTTGCCGGCGAAGTACGGCGGCGACGTGACGACCAACGCCACCGAGCCATCGACCACGAGATCCATGTGACGGGCATCGCCGTGGATGAAGGGCTCGTCGATCGACGCCGGCTGAAGAACCTCGTCGTCGTCGGACAACTCCGGCGGCCGGAACCGATCGTAAAAAGGTTTCGAATCGTGTCCCTCGCGGCCGCCGACGCCGAAGTCGGAGGTAGTCGTCGCGCGTCGTACCTTCATAACCCCTCCAGCTCAGGCCAGCCAGAGATTACCCCGAGGGCGAGATCAACCCGAACATACGCGCGTTGCTTGCACTTGAGTGTCGAAGAAGTCGGCACGTATCGGGGGCCGACCGTCCGTTCAACTGACCGCGGGCGGTCAGACGGTCGGTGGCAGCCGCAGACGAAGACCTATGACCGCGGTCGCGAGGTCGGTGCCGAGATCGCAGTGTCGTTTGATGGTCACCGCTGGTAGTCGCGTCCCTTCGAATCGATTGGCGGAGGTGGCCAAGGAGTGCTCACCGATGGCGATCATGTCGACGACGCTGCAGTCGTGGGTGTTGATCCACATCTCGGCGGCACTTCTGTCTACCGGGGACGGCGTGTAGGTCCAGAAGAGTTGCACGAGTTCGACAGTAGGCCGCTGAGAGTGAGCATGTAAACACTTGAAGTGTTCAGATTTTTGCAAGATCCCGGTCCGTGTTGGGATGGTTCGCTCCCCAGTCCTGGGAGGTTCACAACCGTAGACTTCCTGGGTGGCGCCCGATCCGCTGCTGTACCGGGGGTGCGCCGAGCACTACCTGCGGGGCAGGCCCCCGTACTCGGGCGAGTTCGGCACGGTGTTGACACGCGAACTCGGCTTGGACGGGCACGGCACGCTGGTTGATGTGGGGTGCGGCCCGGGTGTGCTCGCGGTCCAACTCGCCTCGCTCTTTGACGACGTGATCGGGATCGAACCCGACCCGGACATGCTGGCCGAGGCCGAACGACACGCCCTCGCTCACGGGCGCTTGGGGATCGACTGGCGGATGGCCTCTGCGGAAGACATCGCCTCGTTCCGGCTTCCCCAGGCGCGGTTGGTGACGTTTGGTCAGTCGTTCCACTGGACCGAACGCGAACTCGTCGCCGCGGCTGTGTACGACCTGTTGGCCCCGGGCGGCGCGCTCGTCGCAGTCACCCATGACATCGATGCCCGACCGCGACCCGGGGGACCTGTCGATCCGGAGATACCGGACCGCGAAGTCCAGGACCTCATCGCCAGCTACCTCGGTCCCGGCCATCGCGCCGGTCGCGATGTGCGCTGGCAGCCATCCGATCGTTACGAAGATGTGCTCGCGCGCACGAGGTTCGGTCACGCTCGTACCGTGCACGCTCCCGGCCGTGAGGACCTGACCCGCGACGTCGACGGGGTGATCTCGGGCTACTTGTCGATGTCGTACGCCGCGCCTCACCTGTTCGGCGACCGGCTCGGCAGCTTCGTCACGGACATGCGCTCGATGCTCAACACCCGAACGGCGACAGGCCGGTTCTGGGACTGGCCCGGTGACACCGCCATCATCATCGCCAGAAAACCCGAGTAATCGCCCGCGCCAACCAACCATCGGCGCGGCGACGGCGCCGCTCCAGATTCGACTGCCTAGAGCTCAACCGCCTCGAACGTGAAACGCGCTGCCGGTCCGCCGGCCGCTCCGATCTGAGCGGATAGGAGCGCTTCGCGCACTCCCTGGGGCGCGTGCGATTGTGAAACCGAATTTTCTTGTGAGCGCCAGAACGTGCAGTCCGTGTTGATGTTCCTTTGCGCCGGCGCGCCGAACCGGGCAATCTGGGCGGGAGAGCGAAGAGGCCGTGCGCGGCTACTACGCGGCGTTCGGTGAGCGCGAATGGAAACGTCTGGAGGGACTCGCGTCCGGCATCGAATCTCTGATCGTCGACCTACGCGATGCAGATCCATCTGTGTTCAACGCCGTTCTCAAAGTCATCATCGAGACGGCGACCGAACCGAGCCTGCTCGGAGCGGCGAAACACCTCATGTATGTCGGTCACCGCCCGTAGCTGCCGATCGGCGGCGTCGTTCTTCGTTGTCGTAACTGCCGACTAGGTTGGTGGTCTCGTCGTCTCGAAGGACTTGCAAAATGAGCACCGACAGCCCCTCGATCTCCGTGCAGTTGTACTCCCTTCGCGACGAGGCAGCGAAAGATTTCGAAGGTGTGCTGCGGAGGCTCGGCGAGGTTGGGTTCATCGGTGTCGAGCTCGCGGGATTCCATGACCTCACGCCCAAGCAGTACGCGGCCATCGTCACGGAATCGGGGCTCGTGACGTCGAGCGCTCACTTGACGGATCTCTCGCCGGACGGGCTCAACGCCGCGCTCGACGACCTACAGGAGATCGGCTGCGACGTCGCCGTGTGCGCATTCCTGCCGCCCGAGCGTTTCGCCGATTTGGACTCGATCCAGCGTTCTGCCGACGCATTGAACAAGGCCAACGACATTGCCAGGGCTCGCGGCCTATCACTCGGGTATCACAATCACTGGTGGGAGTTCTCGACGAGCCTCGACGGCCAGACCGCATGGTCGGCGTTGATCGAGCGCCTCGACACGACCGTGTTCGTTGAACTCGACATCTACTGGACAACGCTCGGCGGCGCTGATCCGCGGCAGGTCATCGCCGATCTCGGCGACCGACTCTGGCTGCTCCATGTCAAGGACGGCCCGTGCGACGCCCCGGAGAGTCCAATGGTCGCCGTCGGGTCTGGCACCGTCGACATACCCACCATCCTCACGTCCGCGCCCACGGCGAAATGGCACATCGTCGAGCTTGACCGGTGCGCGACCGACATGTTCACCGCCATTGCCGATAGCTACCGGTATCTCGTCGACAGCGGCCTTTCACAGGGCCGGAAGTGAGCACCAGCCGAATCGGAATCATCGGCTGCGGCAACATCTCACCGGTCTACGCGAAGACCCTCAGCGAGTTCCCGTGGATCGAAGTCGCCGCCTTCGCGGACGGGATCCCAGAGCGCGCCGAGAAGTTCGCCGAGAGATACGGCGGTGTCGCTTTGGAACTGGCCGACATGCTCGGTGACGACTCCATCGACGCCGTCGTCAACCTCACTCCCCCCCACGTGCATGCCAGCGTCAGCCGACTCTGTCTCGAGGCAGGCAAGCCGGTGTTCAGCGAGAAGCCGTTGGGCATCGATTTCGAAGAGGGTCGCTCGCTGGTGGAGCTCGCCGCTGAGCGAAGTCTCCGCCTCGGTTGCGCTCCCGACACGTTCCTCGGCGCAGGCCTGCAGGCGGCACGTGCGGCGATCGACCGCGGGCTCATCGGTGAACCAATCGCCGCGAACGGCTTCATGCTGGGCTTTGGTCCCGAGTGGTGGCATCCGAACCCCGAGAGCTTCTACGGGCCCGGCGCGGGGCCGCTGTTCGACATGGGTCCGTACTACTTGACCGCTCTCGTTCACCTGCTCGGGCCGGCACGTTCGATCTCCGGATCGGCGAAGATCGGAATCGCCGACCGGGTTATGCACTCGAAGGGCCGAGTCGGCGAGGTCGTGCAGGCCACGACGCCGACTCATGTGTCGAGCATGATCGACTTCGTCAGCGGTGCATCAGCGACCTTGGTCACCAGCTTCGACGTCAAGGCCACGCGGTTCAGGAACATCGAGGTCTACGGCACCGATGGAACCCTGTCGCTACCCGACCCGAACACGTTCGGGGGACCGTTGAAGGTTCGCAGCATCCTCGCCGACGATTGGCGCGAGATTCCGTTGCCGACCCCCAACATCCCGCAGCAGCGCGGCATCGGGCTGGCAGACATGCTGTCGGCAACGACCGCCAATCGTCCGCACCGTGCGTCGGCCGAGCTCGCGCTGCACGTTCTCGAGCTGATGTCGGCCACGTTGCGGTCGTCCGACGAAGGCCGACGAATCGACCTCACGACGACATGCGAACAACCCGCTCCGATGCGATTCCACCTACCGGCCAACGCCTTCGACGACTGATGGCGCACTGGTGTGTGTCTCCCCGCTCTAGATTGTTGACCCATCGTGATGGTGTGGCGAAGTTGGGAGTAACGCAATGGAGTTCGGGGTTCACCTCCCGCTGATGGACTTCGGGGGTCATCCGTACACGCTCGATCATCTGATCGCGTACACGAAGGCTGCTGCGCAACTCGGCTTCACTGCATTGTCGGTGAACGACCACATGGTCTTTTCGGTGCCCTGGCTCGACGGACCGGTCGCGCTCGCGGCTGTGATGGAGCACTCGGCGGAGATGACGCTTGCGACGACGGTTGCGCTCGCGGTAGTGCGCGGACCGGTGCCTGTCGCCAAGACGTTGGCGGCGATCGATCGACTTTCGGGGGGCAGGCTGCTCGTGGCGGTGGGTCCGGGCTCCTCACCCGACGACTACGCCGCGGTGGGCCTCGACTTCTCGCAACGGTGGCAACGGTTCGACGAGGCGATCGGCGCGCTGCGCGCCCTATGGCGGCCAGACAGTGCACCGTTCGTGGGCCGTTTCTACTCGACAGAGGGCCTTCGCTTGGAACCTCTTCCGGCACAACCTGGCGGACCACCGATCTGGGTGGGTAGCTGGGGCTCTGACGTCGGGCTTCGGCGCGTGGCCCGTCACGCCGACGGCTGGTTGGCGTCTGCCTACAACACCACGCCGGAGCTGTTCGGCCAAGCGTGGCTGACCCTTCGCTCGAAGCTGACTGATCACGGTAAGACTCCCGACGCGTTTCCGAACGCTCTGGCGACGATGTGGTGCTACATCACCGACGACAGCAACGAAGCAGACCGCGTCCTCAAAGAGCGGGTAGTTCCCACCGTGCACCGGCCCGAGGACATGCTCCGCGAACGTCTCCCGATCGGACCCGCCGAACTGTTCGCCGAGAAGTTGACGGCCTTCGCAAAGGCAGGCGTGCAACGCGTCTTCATCTGGCCGGTTGCCGATGAGGTGAACCAGCTCGACCGCTTCTGGAACGAAGTACGACCGCTCGTCGCCGTGACGTAGTGGTCCCGCGTTACCCGGGTAGATATCGGTCGCGCAGCGCAGCAGTGATGGGCCGAGCGAGGGTGTCCGTGTCGAGGAGTTGTTCGATGGTCATCGTGGCGAAGGTGGCCTCGTCCGCGAGCATGGAGCGGTAGCGGGCGCAGGCGTCGACGACATCGCTGTTCCCGGCGGGGTGAACGACGACATATCGGCCCCACGTCCAGTTGTCGCTGGGATGTTGCAGCATTGACAGCAGCAGGAGATGTTCGAGCCACATCACGCACAGATCGCCGGGCCGCTTCAGCGTGTCGATCGCGCCGGGCGCGAACGCCTTCGAGCGTTCGGCGACCTTGGCGTAGCGGGTGAGGTTCTCGGGTCGGGGTGTCTCGGGTTTGTTGCGCTCGTGATACCTGACGTTGACGGCGACGATGCCGCGGCTGCCGTCGTCGAGGTCGAGCACGACCGCAGTGTCGAAGGACCGCAAGCTGTTGATGTAGGCCGGGTCGAACCAGCCAGGCGAGTGGGCGAAGCGCAGCTCACTGACGCGGCCGGGGGAGTCGGGGAACCAGCCGTGCACCGCACGGTCGGCCAGAGCGAGGTCGGCGGCGAGGTCACCGAACAGGTTGAACGACAGCGCCGGCGACGACAGCAGGTCCGCCCACAGCCGCTGGTGGTCGAGACTCTGCCGCGGCTCGATGTACGCGGTGCGGGCCCGGGCGGCGTCCAACGCAGCGGAGGTGAGGAAGTTCGCACCGGTGTTGCGGGCGTAGTCGAGCGGCAGACGGCTCCCCACCGGTCGGACCCTGGTCTCGCCGGGCTTCCGGGCAATCGGTTGGGTACCGATCGGATGCCGGTTGGCTTCGCGCCAGCGGGCCTGGTGGTAGCGGGCCCCGCGGCGGAACGCGGTCATCGCCGGCCGGCGGGGGATCTGATCGTCGGCCTCCCAGCAGAACGCGGCTTCGAGTTCCTCCCTGGTCGGCGGTGTCATCGACGGTCCAGCATACGAACCGGTCAGCAGGGTCGTACCTACTTGCCTTCACGCTCCGAAGCGAGCAATCTGAGCGGATGGCGGGCGTTCGATTGCGTCGAGACCCTGAGATGAGGAGGCCCGTATGACCAGCCTGCGCGACCGTCCCAACACTGCCCTGTTGGTAGTGGACGTTCAGAACGACGTGGTGGCCAATACCCACCAACGCGACGTGGTGATCGCGAACATCAACACGCTGATCGACAGAGCCCGCGCCCAGCAGGTGCCGGTGATCTGGGTCCAGCACGCAGATGACCACGTCCCCAAGGGCAGCGATGGCTGGCAGTACGTGCCCGAGCTGCAGCGCCTGGAATCCGAGCCGCTTGTGCACAAGAAGTACGGCGACTCCTTCGAGGACACAATCCTGGAATCCGAGCTCGCCAAAAGGGGCGTCGGTCGACTCGTCGTCACCGGTGCACAGACGGACGCCTGCATCCGCTCGACGCTCCACGGCGCGTTCGTCCGCGGCTATGACGCGGTGCTCGTCAGTGACGCCCACACCACCGAGGACTTGTCCGAGTACGGCCTGCCACCGGCCGACAAGGTGATCGCCCACACCAACATGTACTGGACCTGGCAGGAGGCCCCCGGGCGCACGGCCAGTGTGGTCGAGACCGCCGAGGTCAAATTCGACGCGACCGAAGACAAAGCCTCAGCGTAAGCGGCGGCCGTCGCTGCGAATTGCCGTTCCGGCGGCGGCCACGCTCGCTCCGTGGCCGATTTTGGCGAGACGAACTCGGCGAGCGACCCGACCGAGGTGGCGCGCGAGATGTTCTTCAGGGCCCTCGAGCTCGCGAAGGCCGGGGACTACGCGGCCGGACTCCCACTCTTCTACCCGCTCCTGGAGATGAGCGACGTCCCGCCAAAGGCGTTCGACAGCTGCATCGCCAACGTCGCCATCTGCTCGCATCATTTGGGCGACCACGCGACTGCGCTGACGTACACCGCGATGTTCCTGGACTCGTCGGCGACACCCCGGCCGGAGCAGAGGACGGCTCTGCTCGAGATGTTCTTCGCCTCGTACAAGGGCCAAGCGGGGATCATCTTCCAAAACCCGTACAACGAGTACAGCTAACGCGCGGTGCGTGCACCCGAACCCGCGACTTTCGTACAGTCGACCACTTGTGTGGCCCGCTCGCTTCCCAGCAACGCCCTCCAGTAACCGCTTGCGCCGGCGCACTGCGCCGGGCATTCTTCGTGGGTGACCGGCTCAGGTGACGTCATCTTCGCGACGGTGGACGCCGGATCGGCAGAGGCCCGGTGCGCGCTGATGCAATACTTCGACGAGCTGGACCGGCGATTCGTCGGCGGCTTCAATGCCGATGAGGCGCTCAGCAGCGCTGCCCCTTCGCTCAACCCACCTTCGGGTTTGTTCTTCATCGCGATGGTGGAAGATGACGTTGTCGGGTGCGGCGGGATCCAGTGGATCGACGGGGCGACCGCGGAGATCAAGCGGATGTGGGTGGACCCCAGACGCAGGGGCATCGGTCTGGGCAAACGTCTGCTCGGGTTCCTCGAAGGCGAGGCGCGATCGGGCGGCCGCACGCGCGTCATCCTCGACACGAACGAGAGCCTGACGGAAGCCCGGTCGATGTATCGATCGCTCGGTTACGACACCATCGAGCGATACAACGACAACCCCTACGCGCACCACTGGTTCGAGAAGGTGCTCTAGAAGTCGATGCGCATCACGACCCGGCGGAGGGTCGGATGGCTGACCTCGGTGAACCCGGCGGCGGCGAAGACGCTGCGGCTGCCGACATGCAGCTCTCCCCAGGTGATCTCCTGTTCGGGCGTCGTGATCATCGGGTAGGCCTCGAGGGCGCGGGCGCCGCGCTGCCGTGCGAAGTCGACGGTGGCGCAGGCGAGCGCACGGCTGACTCCGCGGCGCCGAAAACCCGTGCGGGTGACGAAGCAGGTGACGGCCCAGACACCGTCGTCGGACTTGTCCTCGGATCGCCCCGTCCATGGAACGCGGGTGCGCAGCAGGCGCACGTAGGTGGTGCGCGGCTCGACGGCGCACCAGCCGGCAGGCTCGTCGTCGAGGTAGGCGACGAGCCCGCTCGTCGTGTCCGACTCCGGGTGCCCACAGTCGGTCTGCTGGCGCAGGCGAAGGGCGCGTTCCTCGATGGGAATCGAACGCCAGTCCATGTCCCGGACCTTGTACGCCTGGCATTGGCATCTGGCCGGGTCACCGCGCGTGCCGAACACGGCCTGGAGATCCTCCCAGCTCGCCTCGTTGGCGGGGACGGCTGCGATCTTGGGAGCGATCGCGGCATCGGCCATGCGAACACCGTACTGTCGGCGGGCCTGCGTCCTTGGCGGAACGGGAGGGATTCGCAGTTCGGGGTGCCGACGGTCGCGTCGTACCTGGTCAGGATATGTTTCTGATCGGGTTCGATGCTTGGGAGCGGGAGCAACCCGGGAGCAACGCAGCGTTCTCGGCGCAACTGGCGCGTGTTCCCAGGTTCATCGGTCACGGGCGTTCTGAACCCGGCCGCCCATCGGCCGCGCCAATCGCTGGCGGTGCGATCGCTGCCAGTGGCCTTGACGGTACGTGGATCCAGCCCTCGATCAGGGCCACTTGCCGTTGGTCCAACGGCGGCACATGGGTGGCGCCGGACTTGGCACTAATCGCGACGAGTGCGCAGACGAGTGCATCGAGCACGTGGTCCGATGTGATGCACCTTGCTCGGATGAGCTGCAGATCGAGCCAGGCGCCGACGGCGCCCCCGATGGCGTCGACGACCTTGCCGCGGACTCGTCGCGCCTCGTCCTTATCGCGGCGGTTCTTGTATCCCTTGCTCTCGACGTGCCACGCCTTGAGGGCGGCTGCAGGGTACGTCTCGACAAGCGGACCGCTTCCGTCACGCGACGCTGGGCGAGTCCAGACTTCCTCAGCCCACCGTCGCTGCAACAGAGCGCAGCGCATCGCCACCGACCCGAGCTTGTCCGCTGAGACGGACAGGGGAGTCCCCACGCCAAGGGCGCGAACAGCGCGGTCGGTCTCGCGGTGCGTCAACGTCGCACGCTTGGTCGGGCCAGGCCAAGGTTGAAGCGCACGGTGCGCCGTCACAGCGCTCACGAAGGCAGCAGGCCACCCAAGCGGCGAGTCGACACCGATCACGTCAGCGCGCTGAGCTGCAAGGACCAGTCGGTCGTCGTTCAACGTCCCGATCAGTTCGGCAGCTCGCCATCGATGGTCACCGACGGGCTCGACCATCACCGCTCCCGTGGACTTGGCCTCAGCCGCAAGATCGATACCGAGCGCCCGCACACACCGACTATGCCAGACGTGCTCGAGGTCTACCTTGTGACGTGCCCAGAAGATCGACCGCTCCTCCGCAGGGGTGCGGCTAGCGCGACACCGTCAGCCCAAGTCCGGCATGTGGGGACACGTCCAGATGCGTTCTGAGCGCCCGGCATGAGTCGAGTCGGTGGTCGTTCTGTGCCGCGCGTTCTGTGTCTCCTACCGGCACACATTGGGGGCAGGCGTCCGGAGTTGCGGCGGCGCAATTATGGGACGCAGCATTGGAACGCGCGATGTCGCCTGGCCGCGGGGCGCCAGCAGAGTCCGATCTCTCAGAGCCGGTCACCGATGTCTGGCACGGTGGCGCACAC
>JANMRB010000193.1:0-12070 GCA_031370825.1 Ilumatobacteraceae bacterium | reverse complement strand
TGTCGAACGGCGAGATCAGTGCGGAGCTGTTCATCGGCGGTGGGACGACGAAGACACACGTGGCGCACATCCTGGCGAAGCTTGGTGTGCGCGATCGCGCGCAAGCGATCGTCCTCGCCTTCGAGGCGGGCATCGCGTAGCTGGGAAAGGTGCCCCTGAGCACGTCCGCCCGGTTCGCCGAGACACCGAGCGTCAGTTGGTCAGGGTGAAGATGAAGTCGAACTCTGTTCCGACTGGGTTGCCGGTGGCGTGGAGCAGCATCGAGCCATCGGCGCCGGCGTACTTACCCGTGCCGCCGGTGATGCTGAGTGTGGAGTCGGAGCCATCATCGAAGAACTCGCCTTCGACGGTGATGTTGCCGGCGGCAAGCATGGTTGTGATGTTGCACTCCCATTCCGTCTTGCCCGTCACAACCGTGTGGACGCAGTAGCCGTTGTCACTGGCGATCTGCTGGGTGTCGGCGGCGTTGAAAACGGGGTTGTGGAAACCCAGCACATCACCCACGCTGTCGGCGGGCGGATGAAACTGTTGCACCGTGTCGGAGAGCGCATGCTCGACGACGTGGATCACCTTCGAATGCGCTCGATGGTCCGACGATCCATCGGTCGCAAGCGCCACCACCGGCAGCGCCGCCATTGCGACCGCGGACGTGATCACGGCCGTCATTAGTTTGTTGGTTCGTTTCATCGCTCAGTCCCTTCTGGAGGGGGCAAACTTTAGTCATTCGATGGTGAACTTGTCGCCGTAGACGGAGCAGGTGATCGGTCCGTCGAGGTCGACGTTGCCGCTGTCGGCGATGGTGCGCAGGCAGGCCACTCGGTCGGTGGACTCGCTCCACCCTTGCGCCGTCGCTTTGTTGGCCGGGTTGGTGAGGTCTTCAATTCGCACATCGAAGAACGCGTCGAGCCACGCTGTTTCGCCGGCGACCTTGGGCGTGCCGACACGATCTGTCGTTCGCTTCACTAGTGCCGGCAGGCCGTCGGGATCGTCGCCGATTCCGTGTTGCAGACCGGCGTCGAACAGTTCGGCTCGGGCTACAGCGCTGCGCAGGCTGAGTTGATCGGCGATCACCATCGCCGGCGTGTAGTACTCGGCATCGACGACTGCGTCCTGCGCCGTCCGGAAGGCTTCATCCCTCGCCGCCGCGGTCCAGGCCTCGATGTAGTCGGCTTCGGGTAGGCCGGACGTGTCGTCGCTGAACTCGTCGCACAGCCGGTCGAGCTCGGCGATGAACCGGGCAAGACCGTTCTCGGGCACGGTATCGGTGTATGCGCGGATCACCTGCGCGGCATCGCACGTCGCGGTGGTGAAGCCTGCCCGACCGGCGGTGACGCCTCGCCCGTCGCCGATGTTCTCGGCGTAGGCGTAGTCGATGTCGGTGGTGCTGTTCTCGAACGTGCTGATCAGTTGGTCGATGCGCCGGCGTTGATCGGAGTTCAGCCATCGACCGGCACCAGCCGTCGCGGCGACGCCGCCGGTAGTTTCGATCGGTTCTGTCGTTTCGAGGGATGCAAAGGTTTCGGCCGGTTGTGTCGTCTGGTCGGGTTCCGTATCGTCAGAGATCCGCGCAATGCGCTCACTGCTTGAGCATCCAACGGCAATGAGCGAGGCGAGGCCGAGCGTCCAGCAGCTCACCATCGGTGATCGGCTTTCCATCGCCGCGACCCTAGCGATGCACAGGCAACTACCTCGAGAGTGAGATGACGGCAGGGGTCGAGTCATGCTGCGCCCGCTTCGACTTGGCGAACGCACCATGCATAGAGGGCGTCATAGACGTACGACGCACGCTCGAGCAGTCGATCGTCGTCGGCCTCCACGTCGAGACCGCCGAATGCGAGCGCGAGCATCGCCGGGGCGAACGGATCGGTGTGGACCTCGGAGTCGATGTCGGCCGCGTGCACGATTCGCGCCAGTCGCATCAACGCCGGGTCGCCGTGGAGGTCGTACTCGTCGATGAGCACCTCGAAGGTGCACTTGTTGCCATGGTGATCGAATGTGGCTCCGGGCGTGTCGAAGCTGTGCCCACTTTCACGCTCGGCTGTTGCGAGGACCACATCGGTTGGCACGTACACGATTTCGGCGTCGGGGTCGATGTAGCGGCGGATCAGCCACGGGCAGGCGATGCGGTCGGTCTTGGGCCGGGCTCTAGTGATCCATTTCATGGTCTGATCTCCTTTGTTGCCCGTTTCAGCTCGATGTTCTCAACTCGCTGACGACTTCCTCGTAGAAGCGTTCGATCGTCTCCCTGCATTGCGTCGGCGATGCGCCGAGGTTGAAATCCGGCAGCGCGAACTCGTCGAGGCCCACTTCCGCGTATTGACAGATGACGTCCACGATCTCAGCAGTGTGTCCGACGATGGCGCGGTCGGTCTGGATCTTGACGAGCAGCTCATCACGCTGCGCGTCGCTGTCGGTGATGTACACGAGTGCCTGCGCCGATCGGCGAATGGATGCAGGGTCGCGGTCTTCCGTCTCGCATGCCGCGGTGAATCGCTCGGTTACAGCAGCGATGGTCGAAGGGCCGCCCCACGTGTTCCACGCGTTGGCCGTAGCGCGCTACGGTCCGCAACATCCGCGAGCGGGCCGTGCCGACGAGGATGGGTGGCGGGGACTGCACCGGCTTTGGTAGAACTTCACGCGACGACGCTACATCGGTCGTGTCGGCGAGGTCAGGTCTCGTTTGGCGGCGCCGGCCGAGTGTTCACTGCCAACTCGTGGATTACTGCGGTCAGCTCGAGGATCTGTTGGGACTGGCGCAGCAATTCCTCGTTCTGCTGCTCTTCGTATTGCACGATCTCCCATTGGTGATCTGCAAGGGCCTGCCGCTTCGCATCGGCCCGGTTCTGGCTGATCATGACGAACGTCGAGAGGAAGATTGCCTCGAGCGACACGATCATGGTGAGCAGTCCGAATGGGTAGGCCTCGACGGCGAGCAGGATCCAGACACCGAACCAGATCGCGTGCAAGTAAACGAACGGCATCGATCCGGCGAAGGAGGTGATCGCGTCAGCGGCTCTCGCTTGCACACTCTTACGCCGGTGCTCGTCGAGATCCCGCAACGCCGGATGGCGCATGACGGGATCACGAATGGACACGATGCCCACGAGCCGGCCGTGGTCGACGACGGGCAAATGCCGGATGGTGTGCTGTGCCATGAGTTCGGCCGCCTCCGTCACGTTCGCCCGCGACTCGACGGTGACGAGGTTCAAACTCATCCGGCTCCGCACCGGCACGACCTCCGGGTGATCACCCTCGACGACGGCGCGCACGAAATCCCGTTCCGTGAGTATGCCGATCGGCGCACCGCCCTCGATCACTACAACAGCCGAGATCCCATGGTGGTGCAGCAGGCGGGCCGCATCGACGAGCGTGTCATCGGACATGACAGTCACCACATCGCGGTGCATGATGTCCAGGACCCGCATCGTCGTCTCCCCTCTGACCCGCGCGAATCCTACGACTTGCAGCCTTGTCAGGTAATCTCGACCGCTCTGTGAAGGACCCGCTGCGTGTGCCGCGATGGTTGGCCCGGCCGACAGGTGACGAGATCATCGACGGAGAGATCGCCCGCAGACGGATCGCTGTAGCTCGTTGTTTCCGCACTGATCGCCTTCTTGGTGTGGCAGCTCGAAGTCTGCGACGCTCAGGACGATCGACTACCTGATAGGTCCCGTTTCGCCGAGCCACCGCGCCATGTGCTCTGCCACCATGATCGTCGGGAGGTTCGTGGTCGCTGACGGGATGGTTGGCATGATCGACGCATCGGCGATCGTGAGACCGTCGATCCCATGCACCGAGCCACGCGAGTCGGTGACCGCACCCAGAGCGGGATCGGGGCCCATGGCGCAGGTGCCGACGGGGTGATGGAAGGTGGAGACGGCGGTGCGGACCCATGCCGCGAGTGCGTCGCGGTTGTCGGTCGGGAACGCCGGTCCGGGCGAGAGCTCCGTCCCAGCGGTGATCGCTGCCACGGGTTCGCTGAGCGCGAGTCGTCGTGCCTCGGTCACGGCGTCGAGCATGCGCTCAAGGTCATCGGCCTCGGTGAGGTGGGCGAGATGAATTCGGGGTGCGTCGCTCGGGTTGCCGGAAGCCAAACGTACCCAGCCGCGTGATCGGGGTGCCATGAGTCCTGCAACAATTCCGAACACGGCGCCACTCGCACTGTTGTCCGGTCCGACGTCGAACGGACCCGCGGCGAACAGCAGCAGGTCGGCCGGTCCGGCCACATTCGCTGCCGCAGAATGGAACGTCACGTGGACTTGAAAGCGACTCGGCCCGGCAGCCGGTCGAGTCGGAAGGTCGATGGAGATCAATGGGTGGTCGACGAGATTCGATCCGACCCCGGGCAGATCTACGACGGGCGCGATGTCGAGCGCGCGGAGTTCGGCGGCTGGACCGATCCCCGAACGGGCAAGGATCATGGGGCTGGCATACGTTCCTGCCGCGAGCACCACGCGATCCGCTTCGACGAGGGTTCCATCGAGGAGACGAATCCCGGTCGCTCGTAGCCCCGAGCACTCGACGCGTGCCGCCATGGTGTCGGGCCGAATGGTGAGGTTCGCTCGTGATCGTGCCAGGGCGAGATACGTGAGAGCGGTACTCATGCGCATGCCGTCGCGGGCGTTGCGCGGTGTCGGTCCGGCGCCTACTGCGCCCGGCCGATTGTGGTCCTCGACGTACCGATGACCCAACGCGACCGCTCCGTCGAGGAATGCCGCCTGGACGCGGTTCATCTCGTTTCGTGGGTATCGGCGAATTGGGATCGAACCATCCGAACCGTGCCACTGATCGTTGAAGTCCTGGTCGCTTTCAAGTCGGCGGAAGTCGTCGAGGACGTCGACGAAGCTCCAGCCTGGATTGCCCAACGATGCCCAACCGTCGTAATCCTGCGGCGCGCCGCGCAGCGCGAAACAAGCGTTCGTGGCCGAGCAGCCGCCCATGATCCGACCTCGAGGCACAGAGATCCCGCGGTCGAGCTCCGCATCAGCGGAATAGCCCCAGTCGTGGTTCACAGTCGGCTCAGACGCGTCGATGATGTCGCGCGGCAGCGTGCGTACGTCAGGGTGATCGGGGCCTGCCTCGACGAGCAGCACCGTGCGATTGGCGTCCTCGCTCAGGCGCGCGGCGAGAACACAACCCGCGGAACCTCCACCGACAACGACGAGGTCATACCCCACTCGGCCGAACATAGCCGCGCGAGAAACGCTCCTGCTCAGCTCACCAAGTGGCGCTGACCAGGCGGGTGCTCCGCGATATCGTCGGCTGCGACGGAGAGCAGTCGTTCGGAGAGTGCACCCAGAGCGCGTCCAAGAGCTAGTTCCTCACCGATACGAGGTATCTGGGGGTCTCCCGGCTTCAGTCGGGCGATGCCTTGACCCTCGAAGAACCCTAGGTTCGTCGTGACGCTGGCCGTGGCCTTGCACTCACGATCATCTTCAATGATCGTCACGTCGCCGACTTAACGCATTAGTCCGGCGGCCCACGAAGGGCCGCCGGCGGCGTCAGAGTTGGCTATGACCCCCAGCTGGTGCGCCTCCGCCGGCGGCTCGTCGACACCGCGAGGGCTGTTCCGACCGCCATCAGCAGTGCGGCCCAGCGCAGCATCATTCCGACGTCGATGCCCGTGCGAGGCAGTTCAACGACCGGCGGGATCTCCGGCGGGATCACCGGTGGCAGCGATGCGACTGCGACCGGGACAACCACGGCCGAATCCTGGTTGTTGGTGAGGTTCGTCTCCGGCGTGATGGTGCTGACGACGGCGGTGTTCTGGATGCTGCTACCGCCGGCCGCCGAGAGGGGCACGAGGGCCGTGACTGTGATAGTGCCGACCTGGCCGACTAGGAGCACCGGCCTGGTGCAGCTGATGTTGTTGCCGCTCGACGTGCAGGTGAAGTCGGCGGACGACACGGATTGCAGCACGAGAGGAGCCGGCGTCGGATCGACGACCGTCACGTCGTGAGCCGTGGTCGGCCCGAGGTTCGAGACGGTCAGTGTGTACGTGGCGATCGAACCGACTTCTGGTGCCGGTGTCGAGGTCGATTTCACGATCTGGACGTCGGTCAGGAGCCGACCCGGGGTGTCTTCGCAATCCACGTTGTTCGACGGGTTGGTCCCGCTGACGACCTCGGCAGGCACCGTCGACGGGCAGGGAGGAACACACCCGACGGCGGCGCATGCCGGATCATCAGCGGTGGTGACGAAGGCCTTGTTGGTGAAGACGGCCGGTGCGGCGATGTCGCCGATCTTGGCCTGCAGCGAGATGACCACGGATTCGCCGACCTGCAAGTCGGCAGGGTTCACCGAGCAGGTGACGACCTGTCCAGCAGCGTTGCAGTTGGCCGGCATTGGCAGGACCCACAACACGCCGTCCGGGAGAACGTCGGTGACGACAACGGGCTCGCTGAGGTCGGCATCTCGCGTTCCGAGGTTGCTGATGGTGAGTGTGTAGGTGAAGGTCTCGCCGGCCAGCGGCTCGGCTCCTGCGTCGCTCTTGGTGAGTTGCAGGTCGACCGGCAGGTCGTCGTTCACCAAGGTGCAGGTGATCCGGTCGCCCTCATTGGGAACCACCGGGTTGGCAACGGGTGCACCCAAGGCGTTGGCGCATGCCAACGAGGTGAGCGCGTAGCCGCCGTGTTGTGTTTCAGTGATGGCGTAGCTCTGGTTGGCGTTGACCGCTCGAGCGACGCCGCTGGTGACTGCGGTGCCACCGACGAAGAGCGGGAAGTCGCTGACAACGGCATCTCCACCATCGTCGTTGACGACGTTCTTGACGACCGTGATGGTCGGCGCCTGATCGTCGTTGGTGATGGTGCATCGAACGGACTCGCCGGGCGAGAGCGTGACTGTGGCGCCGCCAGTGGACACGTTGATGGCGTTGTTCGACTCGATCCGATCGCTCACGCAGATCGTGCCGGTGGCGACGTAACCCGGGATCTGAACCTCGCTGATCACCAAGGCGGTGCCGGCCAGATATTGGTTCAGCACGTTGGAGGTGACCTGCGTGCCATTGACTTTCAGCACGAAGTCGCCGACGACTGCATTACCGCCGTTGTCGTTGACGACGTTCTTGACCACGGTGAGGCCTGGCCGCACGTCGTCGTTGGTGATCGTGCAGACGATGTTCTCGGCGAGTAGTGGCGTCAATGTGACGGCAACGGTGCCGGCAACAGTGTCATCGAGGCCGAGGTCACTGGTGCAGGAAACTCCGGTCGGCAGGTATCCCTGCACTGGCAGCTCGTCGATGTCGAGTGCGACGCCGGCGACCTCCGGCAGAGCGACGTTCTGGGCGACGGTGGTGCCGTCGACCTGAAGCGAGAAGTCCTTGGGCTGGAGGGCGCCGCCGTCGTTGTTGATGACCGACTTGACCAAGGTCAGCGTCGGGGCGATGTCATCGTTGACGATGGTGCACACGACATTGGAGCCGGCCGCAACGTCGACGGTTGCGCCGCAGTCGAATCCGGTCGTCGAGTAGCCAGGCACTGAGGACTCACTGAGCGTGTACTGCCCGGCCGGGATGGCCGAGGCAACGGGGGCGGAACCGCTGATCGTGGCAGGCCCAGTTGCCGTCAGGGTGACGTCGCCGGGCTGAAGGGTGCCACCGTCGTTGTTGATGACGACCTTGATGAGGGTGATCGTCGAGAAGGGGGCACAGACGGTGGCGCTCGGCACGCTGTGGTTCGTGGTGATCGATGCCGTGTTGCCGAACCCGCCGCCGTTGGCGCAGTTGCCGTTGGTCTCCGGGCTGACCGCAATGGTTGCAGTGACCGTGATGGTGTAGACGTGGGAGTCACCGGCATTGAGCTGCGTACCCGTCGTCGTGATCCCGGCGTTGGTCGCCGAGAAGGTCAAGCCGGCAGGGCTCGTGGAGACCGCAACGTTGGTCACGGTGACTCCTGTGCCGAAACCGAACGCATCGTTCAGCGAGTACGCGGCGGGACCATCACCTGAGTTGGAGACGGTGACCTTGTACGCGATGGTCCAGACGCCGGCAGCGTCGCGAGTCGGCCCAGCGGAGATCGTCTTGCCGAGGCTGACGAGTGGGTTGGGGATGGCGCCGCAGTCGGAGGACGTGTTCGACCCGAGAGCAGACGACACAGATGCGGTGTTCAATGTGCCCGTTCCGGATTCGCCGACGCTGAGCACGCAGTCGCGTGCGGCGGCCGTCATGGATCCGGCGACCGCAAACGTCACGGAGACGTGGTACGTGTGCCCGTTGGGATCAACGCTCGCAGGGTTGATCAGCGCTTGGCTCTGGATCTGGGTCTGGCTGACGCCGTCCCAGCCAGCGACGTTGGGTGTCGGGCCGTCGACCGTCGTGAGTGTTGCCGAGACAACGGAGGTACCGGTGCCGAAGTGGAGAACGTCAGACAGGTCGTAGAGCTCGTTGATCGTGGACTCGGATGTGACCACGAGGTCGTAGCCAACGGTGTAGACGTTGCCACTGACGATCGTGGGACCGTCGGTGAGCGTCTTGAGAACCGATACCGGCCCGCGTTGGCTGTTGGTGTACGTGCAGGCGATGTTCTCGCCCGGGGCGAGGGCGATGGTCGTAGTGGATCCGACGATGTTCACGATCGACGCTTGTTGCCCGACGCAGTCGAGCCCGGTCAACTGCCATCCCGCGATGGCGGGCTCGTCGATGACGTAGGTGCCGGGAACAACGAGACCAGAGGCGAACGGAGCGTCAGCGCCGGTGAGCGTGAAGGGCTGGCCGTTGAAGGTGAAGCCGAACTGGGTCGTGTCGGCGGCGGGAACGACCACTTTGTCGATCGTGATGGTTCCGCGCTTGGTGTTGGTGTATGTGCATGTGACGGTTTCCCCTGCGCTGACGTTGATCGTCGCGGTTGCTGAGCCGACAGAGACCGTCGAGTCGATGTCGCTGCACGTCAGGCCGGTGAGATCCCATCCGGTGAGAGCGGTCTCGGTGGCACTGTACGGACCGGGGAGGACATTGGCCAGCGTGTACGAATCAGTTGCGCTCGTTGCAGTGTCGATCGATCCGCCCGCCGAGCCCGTGAAGGTGAACACCCCGTCGCCGCCGACTGCTGTCTTGGCGATGACTATGTTGCCCTTCTTGGTGTTGGTGATCCGGCAGGTCACGGCCTCGCCCGGTGTCGGCGTGAACGTCGACGGGGCGACTGATCCCGTGGAGCTGTCTGCCGCCACGAAGGTGCAAGACATGAGACCCTGGATCCACGTCGCACCGGGATCGCTCTCGGACACGCCGTATTGGACGCCGGGAACGAGAGTGACCGGAGCGGAGGACTGCACGCCCGGATTGGCAAGCGAGATGCTGATAGGGGAGACAAGGCCGCTGACCGGGAAGGTGAAGTCGCCGCCGGCGCCGACCGCGGTCTTGATGACCTGCAGAGTGGCCGGCTGGGCTGCGTTGGTGATCCCGCAGGCGATCTGGTCACCGGGCTGGACGGAGATCGGCGGTGCGCCGACCGGGGTCGGGGTGTTGGATCCAGCGTGGGTCACCGAGCACGAGAACGTGCCGGCCGTCCACCCCGGGGCCAAGGTCTCGTCGAGCGAGTAGGAGGTGCCCGGGACGAGCCCGCTGAACTGCGCCAGCGGATCAGCCTTGGAGACGGTGTCGCTGGCCGGGGTTGCAGCCGGTGTCAGCGTGATCGTGAAGGGACCCCAGTCCGCTGATGCATCGAGGCCGGTCACCGACTTCGTGACGTTCAACGTGGCGGGGACGGCCGCATTGCCGGCCGCACAGGCGATGCTTTCGCCGGGCTGAGCGACGAACGTGAACGGCAACGCCGTGCTGCTGGTGGTGGAGGCGTCGGCAGCAGTCAGCGTGCAGGAGATCGAGGAGATCCAGCCAGGAGCAGCGCTCTCAGCCAGGGTGTAGCTCTGGCCGGGGACCAAGCCGGTCCAGGTTTGGGCAGCCGCAGTCGTGTTGCCCGTTCCTGCGAAGGTCTTGGTGCCTGACGGCGCGCCTGGCGGGGTCAGTGTGAAGTCGAAGCTCCACGGATACGTGGGGTCGACACCGGACACGGCCTTGGTGAGCGAGAGGGTCGCGGGCGCTGCGATGTTGGTGAACGTGCACGTCACCGTCTCACCCGGACCAACCGAGATCGTGGCCTGGCGGGTGGCGAGGTCGGTGGACGATGCAGCGTTGCTGCAGGAGATCGAATCAAGGGCCCAGCCGGGCGTGGTGCCCTCGACGACCGGGTAGGTGGTGCCGTTGACCTCGGTTGCGGTGATGTTGCTGAATGCTTGCGAGCCACTGCCGTTGATGGTGAAGTTCGACAACGGAGCCGATGCGGTGAAGCCGAACGCGGCCGGGAGGTTCGGCTTGGCGTCCTTGACGATGACGATCGTGCCCTTTTTGGAGTTGCTATAGGTGCATACCACTGTCTCGCCGGGATCGACGTTGACGGTGCCCGCTGTCTGCAGTTGGGGAGTGGCCGGCGACGATGCGCTCGTGCTGCCCGCACCGTCGACGCATTGCAAGGACTTCAGGTCGAACGCTGCGCCGGCGTCGGTCTCGGTGACCGTGTAGCTACCGGGCTTGACGTTGCTGAACTGCTGTTGGCCGGTGTTGCTCGGTGCGACGGTGGTGATGGAGAACGGTGTCGTCGCGCCTGTACCCGACGTCCACGTCTGGTTGAACGTGAACGTACCGGCAGCGACGCCCGAGTTCTTGACGATCACGATGTTGCCGCGCTGGGTGTTGTTGAACGTGCAGGTGACGGTCTCGTTGGCGCCGACATTGATTGCAGTGATCGGTGAACCGTCGCTGCAGGTGGCCGACGTCAGGTCCCAGCCCGCGGGGATCGCGGTCTCTGCGACTGAGTAGGTGCCGGGAGTGATGAAGCCGCTGTCACCGGACTGGCCGTCCGACAAGGTGAGGTCCGTACCGGCACCGCTCCAGCTTCCGTCGAAGGTGAACTGCTGCGACGAGCCGTCCGGCAGGGTCTGCTTCGTGACGACGATCTTGCCGAGCTTGGTGTTGTTGAAGGTGCACGTGACGGTCTGGCCGGCGCTGATGACGACGTTGGGAAGGGTGCGGCCCTGATTGCAACTCGATGAGGTCAGCGTCCATCCGGCGGGGACGGTCTCAGCAACGGGGTAGATGCCCGGGGCGACGTCGAGGCCGACGGTTCCGGTGTTCCCGCTGGTTGGCACCGAGCTGATCGGTCCGGAGAACGAGAACGTCCCGTCGTCACCGACCGTGTTCTTGATGAGCACCAGGCGACCTTGCTGGTTGTTGGTGAACGTGCACGTGATGGTGTCGCCGGCCTTGAGCGTGATCGTGGCCGTCGGGTTGGCGATCGAGGTTGCCGACTGGTTTGCGCCGGCCGCATCGTCCGCGCAGCTGATGCTGTTCAACAGCCAGGCCGGAGTGGTTGCGGGCAGTAGCTCGCTGACCGTGTAGGTGCCCGGCGCGATGTCGCCGCTGTTGGTGGTGCCGCCAAGCAGGAGTGTGAAGTTGGCCGGAACGGTCGTGTTGCCGTCCCAGCTCTGCTCGAATGGGAAGGTCTGTGCGGCGCTGCCGGTTCCCGTCTTGTTGACGACGATGCGCGCCTTCTGATCGTTCGTGTAGGTGCAGGTGATGACCTGCCCGGCCACCGTCTGCAGAGCGACCTGAGTACCGGTGACCGTTCCGACGACAGTGCCGTCGGGGAGCTTGCACTCTGCCGTCGTGAGCTGCCACGCCGGGGTGGTGCTCGGCAGGGTCTCGTTGATCGTGACGTTGGTCGCCGGGGCGAACGCGAAGTCCGCGGAGCCGCCCAGCTTCAACGCCGGCACGGTTTGGCCGGTCATCGTGAAGTTGAACGTCTGGTTCGGGTCGCCCGAACCTGCCTTGACCAGGCGGATGCCGGACGTGGCGTTGGTGATCGTGCAGCTCGTGTTGGGTTGGCCGGCGGGCTTCAGCTGCGGTGAGGGGATGCCGATCGCGGCGAGCGTCGACGTGGTGGTCGTCACCGTTCGGAACTGTGGCGTGACGACTCCAGCAGAGACGAAGAACGGATCCCAGAAGCTGCAGGTGATCTGCTTCACCTGCCAGTTGGCGGGCACCGTGACTTCCTGCAGCCGATAGTCGGGCTGAGCGAGG
>JANMRB010000166.1:0-7225 GCA_031370825.1 Ilumatobacteraceae bacterium | reverse complement strand
TGGCGAGATTAGATTGGTTTGCGACTCATTCGCAAAAGGTTCGTCGGTGCCGTGCGATGGTCGGTCGGGGGGTCGATAATGTCCGGCAATGGCCATCGCCCGACGCACCGGACCGATCACGCTGGCGATCGATGTCGGGGGGACTGGGCTGAAGGCGTCGGCGCTCGACCCCACGGGCAAGATGCTGACGGATCGGGTACGGGTCCCAACCCCGTACCCCTTGCCGCCGAGCCGTCTGATCGGCGAGCTGCAGGAGCTCATCAAACCCGTTGGCACGTACGACCGGGTGTCGGTTGGATTCCCTGGGATGGTGCGCGGCGGAACCGTGTTCACGGCGCCGCACCTGGTCTTGTCGAACGGCCCTGACTCGAAGGTCGACCCGGAATCGCTCAAGGCGTGGAGCCATTTCGACCTCGCCGCTGCTCTCACGGCCGCTCTCGGCAAACCAACCCGCGTGGTCAACGACGCCGACATGCAAGGCCTCGACGTCGCTGCGGGGAAGGGGCTCGAGGTCGTCATCACGCTCGGCACTGGCTTCGGCACCGCGGTGCTGCACGACGGTCAGTTGGCGCCGCACATGGAACTGTCACAACATCGCTTCCGCAATGGCGAGACGTACGACGAGCAGCTCGGCGACGTGGCATTCCGACGAATCGGCAAAGCGATTTGGAGCGAGCGGGTGCACAAGGCCATCGCGATGCTCGACGCGGTGTTCATCTTCGACCACCTCTACATCGGTGGGGGCAATGCCAAGCGGATACAGGGCGAACTCGGACCGAAGGTGACCATCGTCGACACCAACGCCGGGCTCCTCGGCGGCATTCGACTGTGGGATCAGAACGCGTCAGCGCACTCCTAGCCCGAGCGGGCCAGGTCGACGATGTAGTCCCACTGGGCCTCGCTCACCGGCATGACGCTGAGGCGGTTGGCTCGCTGCAGCAGATGGAACTGCCCGAGCCGATCGGCGTGCTGACGAAGCGTCGTCAACGGCAGTACCTCTGGGAATCGCTCGACGAATCGCACATCACGGCAGACCCATCGTGGCTTGGCCTTGGGTGAGTTCGGGTCGTAGTAGTGACTGGCCGAGTCGAACTGCGTCGGGTCGGGATACGCCTCGCCGACGATCTCGGCGATTCCGGCGATGCCGGGGACCTTGCAGCTGCTGTGGGCAAAGAAGAACTGGTCGCCGGGTTGCATCTGCAACATCCAGTTCCGGGCGCGGTAGTTGCGAACACCGTCCCACGCGAATCGCTTCCGTTTGGCGCGCGCCAAGTTGTCGATGGAAAACTCTTCGGGTTCGGACTTCATCAACCAGTGGCTCACGTCACACATGTTGCCCGATCGCTCCAGCGAGGGCCCAAATGTGCCGAATGTCCCATCGAACTGGCCTTCACGCGCGACGGCCGATCGTTAGCCTGGGGCCTTGTTGTGACCAACCACCCATTTCTGCCTCTACGCCACCGGGCGGTGCGGCTTTTGTGGAGTGCAGCGGTGGTCAGCGACATCGGAACCTGGGTCCAACTCATCGTGGTCGGCAGCCTCGTCGCAGCTCACACCGGCTCTGCTGTGCAGACGGGACTGGTGGCCCTGGCCACGTTCGCACCGCAAAGCATCGCTTCGCCTGTTGGCGGCCTGCTGGCGGATCGATTCGATCGGCGCAAGGTCTTCGCCGCCGCGCTGATGGTGCAAGCACTGATCACCACCGCGTTGGCGGTGACCCTCGGCGTTGGCGTTCGCGAGCCGGCCGTGCTCATCGTCCTGATCCTTCTGGCAAGCGCCGCCGGGGCTACCGGCGCCCCGTCGTACGCAGCGATGCTGCCCGATCTCGTGCCACCCGAGGAGCTCATGGCCATGGTCTCGCTGGGTGTCTATTCGTGGAACAGCGGCCGCATCATCGGCCCGCTGCTAGGCACAGCGCTGGTCTTGCTCGCGGGCCCGGCTTGGACGATCGGGTTCAACGCGGCGTCATTCGTTGTGCTGGCGGTCGCGGTGTCTTTGGTTCGGCGGTCCTTCCGGCCCACTACGCGCAGCGACGGCACGATCTTCGACCGGTTGGTGGGCGGATGGCGCACCCTGCGCTCCACGCCGGGCTGCTTCCATGGGGTGGCCTTGCTGGTCCTGTACAACCTCACGGTCGTGCCATTCATCGGTCTCATCCCCATCTACCTGCGCGCCGAATATGGCGGCGGCACCGGCATGACGGGAGCGGTCGCCTCCGCCCAGGGCGCAGCCGCCATCATCGGTGGCGTCACTGTCACGATGCTGGCTCACCGCCATCCACGGTCGTTGCTGATCGGCCGTCTGATCGTGATGTTGGCGCTGGCGCTCGGCCTCTACGCGGCCGCGCCGAACGTCGTGTGGGTCATCGCGGGATCTGCACTGCTCGGCGGGTCCGGCGCAGGATTCTTCATCGCCTCATCAGCGATCATCCAGCGCGACGCACCAGAGGTCAGCCGAGGTCGTGTGATGTCGATCATGCAGGCCGCCATGGGAATCTCGTACGGTCTCGGGCTGCTGTTCATCGGATCGATCGGCGATGCCACCAACCTGCACCTGGCCTTCGGCGTCGGGGCGGTGCTGCTGCTCGTCGGCTTCGGCCTGCTGACGCTGCGGTCACGCCACTGGCGCACCGCGGTCGACGGCGGACGCCGGTCCGCTGTTGCGATGGCCTGACAGCAGCCACCAGTCCCGCCCGGCGAGCAACGATGCGACGACGCTGGCCACACCGAACGCCAGCGTGATCCCCCACTCGGCATCACCGCTTCCGTTGTCAGGATCGGCTTTGAACAGTTGCTCGATCCAACGCGGATCGATGATCGTCGCGACGGCGAGCGCGGCGAACACGATGGCGAGGACGACCTCGATGCGCATTCGCAGCCGACGTCGTGATGTCATTGCAGCCTCCACAAGTAGGGCACGGCCCGCGGCCCTGCTCACGCCACCATACATGGGGCCGCGGTCGAACCGATTTCCCGGGCCGACCTCAGCCTGTAGCGGCGACAGATGCTGCGACGCTTCCGGCCGCCGCAGAGGTGGCATCGGAGATGAGGCGGCGAACGATCTTGCCCAACGGTTCGAGCGGTGTCCCGTCGAGCGCATTGTCAATGCGGTCACGAGCGTGGCGACGCGTCGGCTTGTCTGGAGCTACGACCTCGAGCAGGTGCGCGGGGCCCGCCATCGAGAGCAACGCGGCGATCCGCGGATCAAGTGCGGAGTCTCCGACGACTGCAACACGCAGCGCCGCGACCGTGGCGTCGCACACAAATGGTTGGAGCACGTCGTTGCGGTGGCGGACGCCACGGCGCGTTGCGGCCAAGACGCCCGCGTCCACCAAGTCGGACACGACGGCGTCCCACGTGCCGCGACCGAGTCGACGCGAGAGGCCTCTGTCCATGTGCGACAGGATGGCTTTGACCTTTGGTCCTCGGTCGATGACCACCGCGGTGGCCGCTGCCAGCAGCTTCGTCTTCGGTTCGGCCTTGCCGGTCACGACCACGCGGTCCGCCTTGCCGCTCATTTCGACGACACCGTCGAGCAACAGTTCAGCGACCAGAAGGCCGGCGAGGCATGCGTTCAGCTCACTTCGCAGACCAAGACCATGACGGCCGGAGGAAGGGTTGATGGCCACGAGAGCCAGTTCCTCGGCGAGGTTCATTGGTAGTCACGCTACTGGCGCCGCGAACTGAGCGAGCTGGTCGGGCGGTGGCCGACGCAGCATCACCACGACGAGCGCCACGAAGAAAGCTGAGAGCGCTGTCCATTTCACGGCCGTCATCACCCACGTGATCGACGTCAACGTCGCCACGTCCGCGCCGCCCGACGTGGCGATCAGCCGCGTGAGCGAATGTCGGAACAACAGGGTCTCGACGACATCGGCAACGGCACCAATGACCAACGCGGCCAGCGCGACGAGAACCGGGCCTCGATCATCACGGGAACTGAAGCCGGGTTCGCCGCCCCGGCGCGCCAGACCCACGCAGCCGACCAACAGGACTCCGAACACGAGATAGCCGGGTATGAACCGCAACAGATCTCGGGTGGTGCCCTGCCTCAACAGTGACCACAAAGCAGCGTGCGCCTTCAACCATGGCTGGTCCCTCGATTGAGCCGCGCCGTAACCCGACGGAATATCGCTGAGCAACGCAAGGGCTCCGGTCCAAGCAAGCGTCAGTAGCACGACGCCGAGGACAGCGAGGCCGCGCACCCATAGCTTCGACGACGCGACGTTCGCCGTCCAACGGGGCAGTCTGGCTTCTGCCATCGACGGTCAGGGGTGCAAGTAGAAGACCTTGCTGAGGATCTTCCACTGGTCATCGATCTTCACGAGATTGAAGAAATCGGTGAAGCGGTGACCCGTCCAGTCGTCGATGTCCAACCGCACGCTTGCAGCGGTTCCGACCACGTCGATGCTGGTGAAGCGGGTCTCGATGTCCTTCGCAGGGCCATTGCCGTCGTTCCAGTCGAAGAGACCCTGAATCGGGCCGTTGAAAAGGTCGGGACCGACGTAGCCACAGATCGTGGCGTCATCGTGGAACGCGGGCTTCATCGCCGCGCCGCTGCCGGTTCGCGCACCGTCGATGTAGGCCTGCATCACTTTGGTGATCTCGTCGAGATCGGTTACGTAGGTGGTGGTCATGGTCTCGGACATTTGTTACCTCGTTCTGAATCAGGAAGCGAGGGCAGCGTAGATCAGTTCCCGGGTGAGCTTTTCCGGGGACCGCGACGGCTGACAAAGACAAGCTCAGGCCCGGCCCTGTACCGCAGCCGACGTCGAGCACCGAAGTTGCACCCAACTCGCTGACCAGGTCGACGTACACCTCCAGATCACTACGGTCCGGGTCCAGCGGGTCGTAGACCTGCGCAAGTCGCGGGTCGTCGAAGATTGGGTCGGACACGGGATCGCGGGGGTGTTCTGTCACGTCACAAGGTCTGGCAAACCGGTGGCTACCACTGATGTTGGTCGAATGATCAGCCAGTATGTGGCGATGCCGCACAGGAGGTAGACGAAGGCCTGGGCATTGAACAGCGGGATGATCGGGAGGTGGTCGACGAGTAGACCGGCACCGATCGTTCCAATGGCTGCGCCCATCGCGCCGGTGGCAGACGCGATTCCGCTCAGCCGTCCGAGGACCTCCGGCGGACAGAGATGTTGTGCTGTTGCTGCCGTGCCGATTTGCGATGTGGCGTTGGGCAGGCCCGATAGTGCGAACAGGACCAAGTACAACCAGATCGCTCGCGTCACCAACGGGGCATTGATGAACAGCGCTGCCACGACAGCGAAGCTCAAGTACCCCCACATCATCAGTTTCTCCGGCTGAGTTCGCTTGCCTACGCGGATGACCAGCAGCGATGCGGCGAACCCGCCGAACGCTGCGCAACCGCGGATGATGCCAATCGCTGCCCCACCGCCGTGCAACTCGGCGACCACGAACTTGATGAACAGCACCGGGAACATCGCAAATGCCACGCGAGCCAGCGCCTCCACGACGAGGAAACCAACGAGAGCGGGCTGGCCACGGATCTCTCTCCAACCCGCCGCGACGCTCGACTGGTGATCCTCGTCGGATGGCGTTCCGGTAACAAGGCTCGACGTCGGCGTGCGCACGAACATCGTCGCGATGGCCACCGCGATGAACGACACCGCGTCGATCAGCGCGACCGTCGCGAGACCTCCGAGACCAACAGCGATACCTCCGAGCGGTGCACCCACCAGTCTTGCCAGGGACGAAGCGGTCGAGTTCGCAGCATTGGCTTGAACCAGTTGCGACTCGGAGACCACTCGTGGAACGATTGCAAACGAAGCCGGATCATTGACCTGCTGGATCACGGCCTGCATCCCGGCGACCACGAACGCCGGCCACAACCGATCGCGATGCACCGCCAACAACGGCAGCAAAGTGACGGCCTGCAACAAGTTGGTTGCGATGATCGTGCGCCGCAGGTCCCAACGATCCGCGAGGCTGCCACCGTACGGTCCAAGAAGCACTCCGACGATCAATTCGACTAGGAACACCGCCGCGGCGTTTCGCCCGGAACCCGATTCAGTGAAGACGAAGATCGGCAACGCCAAGGTCAGCAGCCAATCGCCAATGTTGTTGATCAGGCTGCCACCGAGCACGAGACGAAAATCACGGTTCCTCCAAAGAGAACCGTCAGTCACATCCCCATCCTCTCAGATCGCAACTAGGCCTCGGCCCTACGACGGCTCGCTGGCACCCAACCACCACGTCCGATTGGCGAAGCCACTGTGAGTCGGTTGTTTCAGGGCGATGCAACAATTGACTCACGCCCGACCTGGTCGTCGACATTTCTGGCAACAATCCCGAGGGGACCGTGCTGGTTCGCGGTGTCAGGCCCCAACGCCAAATGGGCCCCCGGAGGGAGGCCCATTTGGTTTGTCGAGTTCGATCTCATCGGACTCGATCTGTAGGTGTCAGACGGTCTCCGCCGTCTTGCCGGGAGTGTCCCTGAGCAGCGACTCCGGAATGGTGTCCGGGACGCTGACCTTTCCCTTCCTCCGGGTGTCCCAGATGAACGCGACGCCCATGACTGTGCAGACCACGCCGAGACCGGCGAGCAATGCTGCGACGCCGAGGCCAAGCTGCAGGGTGCTGTGCGTCGCCGCACCGACACCGAGCTCGGCGACGAGTGCGTGAGCGGTGCCGCTCCAGGCCATGTCACGAGCCTGGGCCTGCACAGGAATCGAGCGGTCGAAGCCGGTCCAGTAACGGCCGTCGACCTTGAAGTCGCAGGTGACGCCATCGGCAGGGAAGGGGGTCGGAACCGCAACCATCTTGCCGTTGCAGTCGTACTCGGTGGCAACCTTGCCGTCGTCACCTGTCAGCTTGGCCTCTGTCAGCGTCACGGTCTGGGTGCCGCTCAGGGTGTGATAAGAGATCGTCGCCATCTGGTACATGAACTCTGTTGCGGTGTTGACGAGCGCATCCTTGGGATCGAGATCAGACTGGACAACCGGGAACTTCCAGTCGTCCTTGAGCAGCGACATGATCGCCTGTGCACCTGCGACTTCGCCGCGGTCGACGAGTTGGCCCTGCTCGTTGTAGCTGAGCTTGACGTTCTGGGCCTCGCTGAAGGCCTGGAGTGAACCGTAGCCACCCTGCACCTTGCTGTAGGCGACGCCTGCGCCTACGAAGTAACCGATTCCGACAAGGACCAAGAAGATCCCGAGTAGGCCTAGTGGCTTTTTGAACATGACAACCCTTTC
>JANMRB010000162.1:0-3496 GCA_031370825.1 Ilumatobacteraceae bacterium | reverse complement strand
CGGCCAGCGGTTGGAACCGGCGCAAGGTACCGATCGCCCAGGTGGCGACATGCGAGCTGCAGTCGTGGAACAAGAACTGTCGCGCCGCCTGGTGGTCGACGGTTGGATCGACGCCGATCCAGTCCGGATGAAAGATCGATGCCGCGTCCTCGTCGACCTCGGCGAGCAGGCGGGTCGTGCCGTTCGGAATGAACGCAGCCAGAAAGACCTGCACTCGGGCTCCAACGGCTGACGCAACAGCCGGCAACAACAGACCCGAGCCCGAGTGAGCCACGACCACGTCAGCTGAACCCGATGGAAGCTGAGCGGCCGCCGCCTGCGCGTACATCGCGCTCGAGGAGTCGCTCGCCAGTCCACCAAGATCGACGAGCGCAACGACATGACCCGCTTGCGACAATTGCTCGGCTAGAAGCTGCCAGCCCGCGGTTGATTGGGTAGTTCCGTGGACCAGAGCAAAGAGCACGACATCATGCTGACACCGTTCGACTGGAACGATTTGGCTGTGCTCGCTGTCAGTTCATAGATATGGGATCAGAATCGATGTCGATGAGCGGTCCCATCGACCCGCTGCTGCGCGCCGCGCCACCAGTGGCACGCAGCAACGTCGATGTCGAGGCCCTCTATGTCGAGCATCGGGCTCGCTTACTCGGCGTCGCTGCGGCAATCACGCTTGATCGTGCTCTCGCTGAGGAGATCGTTCAAGACGCCTTCGCGGGTTTGCAGCGTCATGCCGGGAGGGTTGACAATCCCGTCGGCTATCTGCAGCGCTCCGTGGTCAACAGGAGTGTCAACGTCATTCGGCGTCGGCTGGTGGCAGCACGCCATCCAACGGCAGCGGCACTTCCGGCGAGCACACCTGACGTCGACGAGACGTGGACCGCCGTGCTTCGTCTGCCTTCCAAGCAGCGCGCTGTCGTCGTGTTGCGATTCTGGCAGGACATGACCATCGATGTCATCGCCGAGACCCTCGGATGGCCGGTCGGTTCGGTGAAGTCCACGTTGCACCGTGCGCTCAGAGATCTGAAGGAGGACCTGCGATGATCGACGAAGCGTTCGACACCGAGTTGGAGGCCCGACTGCGGGCCACGCTGGATGAGATGATTCCGAAACTCCTTGCCTCGGCACCCGTGGTGAACGAGCCGGGTGCGCAAGGTGAAGCCGACGTCATCGTGGCTCGTGCCAATCCTGTTCGAGGGTCACGCCGGTTGATCGGTGCCGTTCTCGCGGCCGCCGCAACGGTCCTCGGTCTCATCGTGATCGCAGGCCGCGACGCCGATCGAGTAGCGCCAGGTGACAGCTCGCCGGCCACAGATGCCGGCCAACCACCTTGGTACGACTTGATCCACGCATCGCTTCCCGAGCGCTTCCCATACATCGCGCTCACGTTGGCAACTGATACCCAGCTGTGGTTCGTCGCTCTCAGCCCGACCGACGGCAAAGCCCTGGAGATTCAACTCGCGTCGGGGGGATACTCGGCTCAGCCAACCACCGCCGTCGACGCGACTGGCGACTGGGTCGAGAGTGCGCAGGGTTGGTCTGTCAAATCGCCCACAGGGTTGTTCGTGAGCGTCACATGCAATATTGGCGTCGGTGGTCGAGATTTCATCGGCCCCGAGAGCTACTGCGAAAAGGCAGACTCCGGCCTCGCGGCATACACCAAAAACGAAATCCGTTCTGTAGCAAACGCGTTGGCGACATCGCTCACTCTGTCGATCTTTGACCAAGACCTGGGCGCGCCGAGCGGCGACTCAATCGACACAACCGGGGCAACGGCGTTGATTTCGGCGGCTGTTCCCGGTCAGCCGATCAGTGCCTCAGACCTGGGCAACGGATCGGACCACATCTACAACGCTGGCGTCGCCGCCGTGTCGCCGTCCGGCACGTTCCCGCCGACCAGCGCGGACGTGGCGGCCGCAAACACGTCTGTACGAATCCTGCATGGCGTCTATCCCCCGGCGCCGCTCGTGACAGGTGAGCCTCCTGCGGCTCTCTACGAGGATGCAGCGGTTGTGTGGATGTTCGGGTCGGGCGGGGTCGCCGTACGGATCAGCACGACCGACCCGAGTCCGGCATCGGTGACACGTTTCGAACAACTCGCACAGGACCTCTTGAGGCTCGACCCCAATTCGACCGTGCCCGGACCGGTGCCGCCGATACAAACCGTGCTGGTGACATCGACCACTTCCGAACCGGCCGCGCTCGGGGCGCAGACTGGACATCGCTTGCGCCTTGCGGGCAGTCCTCGTCAACAGCCGTAGTCGTCAATGCGAGCCACGACAACGGGACTGCCACGTGGTGGAAAGACCTGTTGGCCGCGAACCTGCCCGGCGTTGACTTCGCCGAGCCCATGAATGCCATCGCTCAAGAGTCCACTTCGCGCGTGCTGGCCTTGGCCGGGCACGAGTGCGAGGCGTCGCTCCTACGAAAGTTCACCACTGCCGCGACGGTCGAGCCGGTGACCCTCGAAACGCTTCAATCCTTCGTAGCCGAACCGCTCCCCGTAGGCACGTCAATCGTCGTGATAGTCGGCGACGACATCATGGCGAAGTTCACGACAGGGGTGACGACCACGAGCTACGGCTAGACGGGGACATCCGCGAATTCAGTTTGACGTCGCTGGAACCTCAAGGGGTGCCGTAGCGTCACAACATCGTGCCGATTCATCGGATCCTTTGTGGCATGGCTGCTGCGATGTTGGTGGGCGCGTGCGGGGACCCGAGCTCGGTGGAATCGACCGGTGATGAGGCAGTCGTGGCGACGGATCCAGGTGCTGTTGTATCGCTCCCGGATTCGAGCTCCGCCGCCCCTTTGAATGGCGTGCGGGTGTGCACCGATGCGCCATTCCTTGGTTCGGCCGGCGGCAAGGAACCTCCTGAAGACGTTGCCTTCGTGGTCACTCCGTGGGTCGATGCGCATCCGGATCTGTTCGCCGGGGTGTGGTGGGACCGCGAGGCTGGTGAGTTTGTGTTCGCGGCTATCGATGCCGAACAGTCCTCGGCACTGATCGAGCAAGAGCTTCCTGGCGATCTCGCGTACCGAGTTGAGGTCGTGCGCCACAGCGCGTCGGCGCTCGAGGTCCTGCAACAGCGCGTCGTCACCTTGAATGAGTTGGGTATCTACGCGGGTTCGGGACACCGAGTGTGGGACGGACTCCTCGAGGTCGATCTACCCATTCTCGATGAGCCGTCACTGGGTGCTGTTCGAGAAGTGTTCGCCGGCGATCTCGACGCGATCTGTGTCACCGGCGCCGATCCGGCAACGGTTCCTCCCGACGGTCCGCAACCCACCTCCGGTCATGGCTGGCGGTTGTTGGCCGATCAGACCCAGCGCGGCGAACCCTATTCGGTACACATCGCTGTCAACTCTGCAGAGTACGAGTCGATGTGGGCGTCGCTGGCGCTGGACGGCGAGCCGCCGCCCGTCGACTTTGCGACCGAGATCGTCATTCACTTCGGCGCCGTCTACGGTGGAAGCTGTCCCGAGATCCGGCTCGATG
>JANMRB010000117.1:0-11002 GCA_031370825.1 Ilumatobacteraceae bacterium | reverse complement strand
CCTTCTCGACCATGTCCGTGAACGCGACGACGCGATGCACACCTTCTTGTTCCTCGCTGCCCTCACCGGTGCGCGACGCGCACAACTCCTCGGACTGCGATGGCACAACGTGCACTTCGACACGAACCGGGTGTCGTTCTGTGCCGGCTGGGTCGAAGGCCCCGACGGCCCAGTGCTCACGACGACGAAGACCAAACGCAGCCACGTGGTCGACCTCGACCCGGACTCGTTCGCCGTTCTCGCCGACTACGCCCAGACAGCGATGGCCGCGCCCGACGGGTTCGTGTTCAGCGACGACGGCGGGACCGCCGCGTGGAAGCCGAACAGGGTGACCAAGGCGTTCCTCCGTCATCGTCGCGCTGCCGGGCTGCGCCCGTTCCGACTGCACGATCTCCGACACTTCATGGCCACCGAGATGCTCGACGCCGGCGTCCCGATCGTGGTCGTGTCCCGTCGGCTCGATCACCAACGCGTCTCGACCACACTCGACAAATACGCCCACGCAGTCCCCGGCGGCGACGCCCGCGCCTCGGCGACGCTGCATGCCAAACTCGCTCGACCGCGACCCGAGGACAGTTCGGCGACCGCCTCCTAACAACACATCTGTGACACGCAGGCCGCGGACTTCGCCGGTGTCCGGGCTGCAACGAAGACGGACGAGTCGAGCGAGGCGAGCGCCCTCGACGTCGGCATTTCGTCCCATGGTGGGCCGGGGGTTCGGGGCGCCTTCAGGGCATACGATGCTTTGGTGCGCCCTCGCCGTGGATCCGCCCGTGGGCCTCGATCGGGGTCTCGCTGGTCGCCACGTTCGGGTGCGCGGGCCCGTCGAAGTTGCCTGACTCCGATCCGATCCGGGCGGAGCTGCAAGCGCTGATCGAGAACGTCGCTGGTTCGACGGCGCATCGTTACAAGCTGCACGACGAAGACGGCCGTGACATGGGTCCGACGAAGGTGGTCTGGTCGCCCGAAGCGGGCAAGTTCGCTGGGACCTACTCCACCTGGGAGGAGCCGGTCGGTGCGTTCGTGGTTCATCTCGCGACCTCGGACGATCTGTTCACTTGGGATGAGCAGAACGCCTACGGCGTCGGCGCCTCTCAACCGACCATGGCCCGCACGTCGAGTGGGCGCTACGTGGTGGCGTGGGAACAGGAGCCCGATCCGATCCACCTCGTTCTGCTCGAGTTCCCGACGTGGGCGGACTTCGTCGCGAAGCAGGGGACTCCTCGGTTCCTGGAGCCTGCCGTCACGATGCCCGCCTGCGGTGAGGGGACACCGGACATCACGAGCGCGACGGACGACCGGGTCGAGGTCACCTTCCACTATCACGCCGGATGCGAGCGAGATCGCCAGGCTCACGGCTGGACGGACTGGACCGACTGGCACTCGGCTCCGGACCCTGACCTCGACTCAGTCATGGAGGCGGCGGGCGTCCGTGGCCACATCGGTGACCGAGCGAGCTTCACCTACCGCGGACGACCGTTCATGCTCATCGAGGGTGAGACCATCCCCGGTGACTGGGCCTCAGGTCGGCTTTTCCTGTACGACCCGTCGGCGGGAACGGTCGAGCCCCTCGAGATCCGAACCGATGGCGGAAGTCGGGCGTTCTCCAATCCTGCGGTCGAGATCGTCACCATCGACGGCCAGCAGAGCCTCCTTGTGACGATGTTCCTGTTCGCGGAGGGGGCGGCCGACGGTGAGGAGGGCGGCCTGCTCTACTACCAAACCCTCCCCCAGGAGTCGGGCTCGTGACGGGCGGCGCTCTGCTGCTGCCTCACGAGGCCCGAGCAGCGTGACGATGGACATGATGAGACTCGTCGTGACGGCTGCCGCGCGTCGGCGATGATCGGGGCAGGCGTGGGGTTCGTCCGGCGTCCTTCACCTGGGTGTAGGGCGCCGATCGCAGGCCACGCCGCACGTCAACCGAACTGCGCATTGCCCCAGAACGCCGGGCATGTCTCGTGCTCCGATGCGCCGTTCGGAGCGCCTTGCCCACGGGAGGTGCACCGGAGTTCTGCGCCGTTGTTCTGCGTGACTCGATGGCGGCAAGCCAGACGATAGCGATCACCCGCGTTGGGCGGGCTGGTTGGGATTGGGGCGATGTGGCGGCGAGGTCGGATGCCGGATCGCTGGTGACGTACGGTTCCGAGATGGTCGAAACCATTGGTGAAATCCTTCCGGAGGCGGCACGACGCTTCGGTGATAAGGATGCGTTGGTCGTGGAGTCCGAGACGTTCACGTTCACCGAGTTGGAGGTGATGTCGAATCGTGTCGCGAATGGTCTCGTCGCGATCGGTGTGCACCCTGGCGACAGGGTGACGCTGTACGGCCAGAACTGTTGGGAGTGGCTCGTTGCGTACTACGCGATCGCCAAGACAGGCGCTGTGATCAATCCCATCAGCTCGATGTTGACCGCCGACGAGGTCCGTTATGTCGTCGCGGATTCCGGGGCACGGGTGGTTGTCGCGTCGATCGAGAAAGGTCTGCCTGTGCTCGACCTGGTCGGCTCGGGAGACCTGTCGTGTGTCGCGTTGTGGGGCGAAGGGGTGCCGGCTGAAGCGACGTCGTTCACGAAATGGATCGACGAAGCAGATTCGGAATTCGTGCCGATCGAACGGGATCGCGGCGACTTGGCGGCGATCTGTTACACGTCGGGGACGACGGGCCATCCGAAGGGTGCGATGCAAAGCCACCGTGCGGTCGTCACCGCGGCGGTCGGAACGGTGCTGATGGGCGCTCGCGGTCCTGATGACCGCGTTCTCAACTCACTGCCGTTGGCCCACGTTTACGGCTCGTGCGTGTTCAATGCGGCGATGATGGCGGGATCGACATTGATCATGGTGCCACGCTTCGACGCACAAGCGGTGATGTCTGCGATTGGCAAGCATCGGGTGACGTTGATGGACGGAGTTCCCACGGCGTACTACTACTTGCTTGCTCATCTGGATTTCGATAAGGCCGACCTGTCGAGCCTGACGCGTTGTTGGGTCGGTGGGCAGACGCTTCCTGCAGCGAAGGCGATCGAGTTCACCGATCGGACGGGCTGTCCGATCCACGAAGTCTGGGGAATGACCGAGCTCGCCGGGGCGGCGAGCGCCAACCCGGTCGTCGGGCCCAACAAGCCAGGCACGATCGGGATCGCCTATCCCGGTAACGCTATGAGGGTCGTCGATATCGACGATCCCGGCGTGGTGCTCGGGCCGGGTGAGCGGGGTGAGTTGATGTTTCGGGGGCCGTTGGTGATGGACGGCTACTACGGCAATGACGACGCGACGAGCGCATCGATCGATCCCGATGGCTGGCTTCACTCTGGCGACATCGCGACGATGGATGAAGACGGGTACTTCACGATCGTCGACCGCAAGACGGACATGATCCTGACAGCCGGCTTCAACGTCTACCCCGCCGAACTCGAACGGGTGCTTTGCATGCATCCTGCCGTCGCATTGGCTGCCGTCACCGGGGTTCCCGACGAGGTCAAGGGAGAACTCGCCAAGGCCTATGTCGTCTTGAAGCCAGGCACGACGGCGACCGCGGAGGAACTTGTGGCCCACTGCCGCGAGCACCTCGCTGCCTACAAGATTCCGCGGGCCGTGCAATTCGTCGACGAGGTGCCGATCACCGCATCCGGCAAGATCATGCGGCGCCTGCTCAAGGACTTCGACGACGGGACCCGCTGACCGAGCCGAATAGAACTACTGGATGATCCGATTCCAGCTCGAGTACCCGGCCCGTCACGGCTAGACAGTCCGCCAGAAGCGCCGATCGGCGCTCGTTCGGGTGCCGGCACCGACCGCGAATATGCGCCGCGCGTTCTGTGTGCTCACCATGAAACTCGGGCGTTTCAATCTGTGTTGCTCCAAGCCCCATCGGTCAAGCGTCGTTCTGTGTCGGACGTCATTCGCCTTTCCATCGAAGTCGGGCACATCGGCTGTCTTCGCGGTGATGCTGAGCCGAGGGCTGATCGATTGCGCGAAACGCAGAAGTTGGCGAAGCTCGCGATCTGCACCTAGGCCCCGACGACTCGGGAATTCGTCAGCCTGCCACCTGTCGAGAACATGTGCGGTCGCCAAGCGACTCTCGGTGACCGACAAGAGCAGAGCGGTCGGCCTCAATGGGTTAGGGTACGCGCCAATTCAAACTTGGGGGCGAGGATGAGAGCTGCGTCAACGACAGGGGGCAGAGTCGGTAGAGCATCATTGGCTGGTGCCCTGGCGCTTGTAACGATGGGGCTGACGAGCGCACCTTCCCCAGCAAACGTGCACGCTGCGCCCGCGACAACAATCGTCCCGCTGCCACCGGCACGATTGCTGGACACCCGCACGACTGGGGTAACCATCGACGGCGCTGGCCTGCCACACCAACCCCTTGGGCCGCAACAAACCCTCGATCTTCAGGTCCTCAACCGCGGCGGGGTACCGGCAACCGGTGTCGACTCCGTCGTGCTCAACGTCACCGAAACGGAGCCGACCGCCTCGAGCTTTCTCACAATCTGGCCAGCCGGATCACCAATGCCCACCGCTTCAAATCTCAACATGCTTCCCGGCGAGACTCGAGCCAATCTCGTAATCGCCAAGATCGGTACCGGTGGGGCGGTGTCGATCTACAACCTCGACGGATTCACCCATGTTGTCGTCGATGTGCAAGGTTGGATTCCGAGCGGTTCGGGGTACACCGGAGTGTTGCCCGCACGCCTGCTCGACACCAGAAACGATGGTGTCACGGTCGACGGGCAAGGCTTGCCCCACGCCCCTCTAGGACCTGGCCAAACCTTTGAGCTCGACATCCTCGGTCGAGGTGGCGTTCCACCCACCGGCGTGGACTCGGTTGTTGTCAACGTCACCGAGACCGAGGCGACGGCTTCGAGCTTCCTGACCGTGTGGCCGGCCGGAGCTCCTCGCCCGTTGGCCTCGAACTTGAACATGGTCACTGGGGACACCCATCCGAACAGTGTGATAGCAAAGGTCGGCGCCGGCGGCAGGATCTCGATCTACAACCTGACCGGGTTCACCCAGGTGGTAGTCGACGTCCAAGGATGGTTCGCCGACGGAGGCGTTCACGGCATTGTGCCGGTTCGTGCGCTCGACACTCGCGAACCGATGCAGGCCGGCTGCCCCGGTGCCGCCGCACTGCCACCGACTCAGAAGCTTGACGTCAAAGTCACCGGGATTGGCGGTGTCCCGGACACCGCTGTCGGCTCAGTCGCGCTGAACATCACTGTCACAGACCCGACCGCTGCCAGCTTCCTGACCGTGTGGCCGAAAGGAACCCCTCGCCCGTTGGCCTCGAACTTGAACATGGTCGCCGGGCAGAGTGTCCCAAACCTCGTTATCGCTCAGGTTGGAGTTGACGGCTACGTGTCGATCTACAACAACACCGGTGCCACACATGTTGTCGTCGATGTGATGGCGTGGTTCGATGGCGCCGCGGCTGCAAGGACCACACCGATCGGGTTCGCTCCGTCGCTATTCACACCTGGCCACACCACCACAGATCTATCCTGCCGTGGCCGATATCTAGCTCAACTCGAGGAGTTCCCGCCCGCTGCTGGGTTGCAGCCTCTCACCATCCTCGATCGTAGTACCGGTGCTCGCGACCAAGTCAGCCTTCCAGGACAATGGGTCTCCAGTGCATTGATCTCCTCCGACGGGCGCTATGTCGCCTACCAAATAGGCAATTCCCGCGATGGGATATTCCTCGTCGACCGGGCAACAGGCATCCGCACGACCATCCCGATCTTCCGAAACCACTTCGCGCTCCGGTCGATCTCTGACGACGGCTCAACGGTCCTACTCTCCAATGGCACTAACCAAGAGGTTGCATTTCTCGACGACTTCGGGATGTATGTATGGCATCGCGGTGACGCATCGCTGACCAAGCTGCCACTCATACCCGGCGGTCCTCGAGTGCAGGTCGATGGCGTACTCAGCGCTGACGGACGCTACGCGTTCTACTCGGAGATCGCCACGGCCGGCTATCTCTATGACCTACTCACAGGAACCTTCACGAGCCAGTCGCCGTACACGACCATGAGCCGCGACGGGCGCAGCCTGCTCAAACTGCCGTTCGGGGGTGTTACCAACCAGACCCTCGTTCACAACATCATTAGCAGTGTGGATACGACATACACGGCGAGCGTCAGCTTCGCACTCGCAAGCTATGACGCCACTCGCCTGGTTGCGCTGAGTACGCAACCAGCCGGATCGCCCCTCACCAACGACGGCATCATGTCGTTCTACGCCCTCCAAGACAGCCACGTCACCCTCGGCTACCAGATAGAGCAAATTGATGGCTTCCTATACGGGCTTGACGACAGCGGAACTGCAGCGTTGATCTACGGTCGACAGACACTCGGCGGACCAGTGAACACGACGCTCATCACCGAAATCTGACCGTAGGTTTCACTTGCGTGCTCGTGCTCGTGCTCGTGCACCGGCGACCGGCTCGGCGGGCGGTTCCTCGAAAGCGGCGGTGTTGGACGAGCCATATGCGCCGTTCTGGGCCCTTCGACTGCCCAAGGTGGACCGGAGTTCTGCGCCGTTGTTATGCGTTCGCAGGCACTTCGGGGACGGTCCGTTGTAGAGGGAGGACGCAGGACACGACACGCGCTCCAACCACGTGGAGCAGTTCTGGTTCTGCTCCCACTGTTCTCCGACGCCTCGCACTTCTCCTACATGGCCACGGATCGCCTCGTGTGGGATCTCGTGGACCAAGAGACTTGGATCGGATCGTGTCCGACCCCGTTGACGCAGCAGTGGGCTGTATCTGATCAACCCTCACATCAGCGACACGGCGCGCTGCGCCTACTTCGCTGTAGCCGCTGAGATCGCGTACCTCGAAGCAGCTGGAGACAATCGAGACTAAGATGCACGAGCTGCAATCGACTGGTTCATGGGCTTGGCTGTAAACGACTCTCCTGAGATCGGACAGTTGATCAACGAGTACTGGTGGTCACTGCCACCGGAACTGCAAGAACGCGTCGACCGCCCGAAGACAACCTTCCTCTACGCCACGTCCGCGCCGTGAGCGCGATCGAGGAATCGCCTTACGTCAGCTGCCGAAACGAGACGATCTACAACGTCAAGTACCTGGACGGCAGAACCGAGACGTGGGGCAACGGCAACGGTGCGATCGCGTTGAGCCGTAAAGCGGTCGCAGATCCGGCCGACAATCAGGACCGGTTCTCTTTCAAGCGGTTGTCCGTCGGAAAGCACGCCAGTCACCAGAGGTGATGTGCCGTTCGGCAATCGTTGGAGCACCTACATAGTGGTAGGTCCAAGCCGCGTCGAGGGGTATTTCTGTATCAACGTGGGTAATGCGGCGGACATATTCATTGAGATCGTTCCCAGGGTCGAATTGCTCAAACCGATCGAGCGAGACCCACAACTCCTCGTCGAGGATCTCATAGATCTCAACACTCACCTCATCACCTGCCAGATTGTGGATCAGGCACGGGTATTCGTCGTCGAAGCTCGCGTCGGCGTCGTCGGGTGCGACCTGGTAGATGCGTCCGGCGACTGTACCGGTGCCCAAAAGCCGAGATCGGCCGCTCGCTTCGCACATCCGGTCCGCCGCACGTTCGCCACGCAAGAGGGTGCCGTATACCGCGATGCAGTTTCGACTGAGCATCGCCGACTCGCGGGTCACTCCGTATCGAGCGGCCAGCAATTCGTAGTCCCACAACGCAAGGTACGTGCGCATGGCCGCGTATCGATCGTGAGCGAACAAACGATTCAACCAGTAGTCGAACAGATCATCGAGTTGCACTTCCGCGATCACGTCCTGTTTCAACGCGTGCAAGCAGTATTCGAGGAAGTTGAGGTAGTCCGTGAACCTTCCGTCGACTCGGCCCGCCGCACGGTCAAGTTCGATGCCGTGGCCGTAGCCGTCGTCGAGGAGGTACCGCTGGACGATCGGGTCGACGAGATCGCTGTAGTGGTTCTCCAACTCGACCCGGGCGCGGGTCAAGATCGGATTGGTGTAGAAGCGCATCACGATGTCGTGAAAGATCTCGATCTGCTGTGGTCTCAGTTTTGCGATCCGGGTCTTGTCGGGCCGCTGGTCGTGTTCCTGGATCGCCTCCAGTCGCAGCTTCCATAGTTCGTGGGATTGGTCGGCGTCTAGCTCCAGCAGACCAACTACGTAGCGGAGTCCGGTTTCTTTCAATATCGGTGGAGTGTGGAACATGTTGCGCAGGTAGCGACTGCACATCTCGGCGCTGGGCACCTCGACACCGACCTGGGTCGAGATGTCTTTCATCCACGACCCAATAGCGCCAAAGGGAAGATCGTCACCCAAATCCGAGCCCCATTGACCTGCGGCGCGGTAACGGTCCCAGTTGGTTCGCTGGTCGATGAGATGGGCCCTCAGCTGCCCTTGGAATCGCTCGGTTGCAGGCCCCGGCTCAATGCTCATCTCACAACGATGCCACGCTGCGCCCGATTACAAGGGTGCGATCCGGACCATTCCGGGCTGTGCACATTCTGACGAGCGGCGTCCACCGAAATGGTCCGCGTCGCGCATACGGGTTTGCCGAGCATGGCGCACCCTGAAGTGACACCAACGTGGTGTGCACCACAAGCCTCGGAAGGAGGTGATGAACAATGGCGACGATCAAGGATGTAGTCGTAGCTGGTATGGCAGCTGTCTCGGTGATCACCGGTCAGCCCGACAGCGCAGTGCTCGCAATGGCTGAGCAACGTCACGAGTCGAACTCGCAGGCCAGCTCACAAGTGACTTCAGATCCACCCTCAGCAGCAGATCCCTCATACTCGGACGTTTCCGAGAAATAGGCGCTGGACACAGCGCGAACCTGAAGCCCGGCCCATTGGCCGGGCTTCAGGTTCATGGTCCGATGAGACCGCAGCGGCGACCAAACAGCACGTGGAGGCGATGCGAGCTGTTCTGCGAAACCGCAGACCGGTCGTCGCGATTTCGCCTTTCCACGGTTCGACCGGGCCGTAGGGGTCCTCAGCAGCAGCATCGACGGCGCTTTGACGGAATTGTCGCCCACGGCTCTCCGATGACATCAGGGCGAACGCACTAGATCGGGATTGTCGGATTTTCTGGGTACACGGTCGTGGTGAGGTTGTTCCTGCCGAGCGCGTCGACTGGCGAGGTCTCACTTGACACGCCGCCGAGTGTCACCTACCGCCGGCTATGGGGCGCCAGATGCGCCGTTCGGCGCTCGTCGGGGTGCCGGCACCGGCAGCGAATATGCGCGCACGTTCTGTGTGCTCATCATCAAACCTGGGGCGGTTCAATCGTCGGCTTTTATCTGCCGCCTCGAGCGCGACTTGTTGTCCGTTTGCGGACCTGACCCTGAGCGCGCAAGCTGGCAGCTCGGGTGCGGTGACTGGTCGCGCACAGGCTGGCGGCTTCTGGCGCGGTGGTTTCCGCTGTCGTGTTAGGGTCGCAGGCGTGTTGGGGGGTGTCCGCGTGGGCCCAGCTATCGGGCGTACTGCCCGAACGTGCGTCGCTGTCATACTGCTGTGTGTCTCCGCGTGTTCGTCCGGATCAGCGACACCGTCGGCAACAGAAGCGCCGGCGGGCACAGCGGGTTCAGTCACATCAGAGTCGCCGTCGGCGACGGTCGCTCCGTCGTCGCCTGGATCCGACGTTCAGATCACATCGCCGGTCACCACGTCGTCGGAGTCGGGGACCGAGCCGGCTGCTGCCGTGCTGTTCGGCGCGTTGCCGACGGGCCAGGTCGACGCTGCTACGGCGACGGCGTTGCAGGGTGTCGTCGACGGCGCGGTGACGGTCCTGTATCCGAGTGTGATCGCTGCGGTCGTCACGCCGAAGGGTGTCTGGTCGGGGGCCGCTGGTGTCGACGGACCCGACGGGCGCCTCGCCGCGCCGCAGGACGTGTTTGCGATCGCCAGTATCAGCAAGATGTTCACCGCCGCGATGGTGATGCGGCTCGCCGATGAAGGCAAGATCGATCTCGACAAACCGTTGTCGGACTATCTCGGCGACTTGGGCGGCGATGCGAACGGGGCGACGGTCCGTGAGGCGCTCGGAATGCGTTCGGGAATCCCGGACACTGCGGATGCTTCGATCGCCAAGGTGGTCGCCGCACCTGAGCGCGTGTGGACGGCCGATGAGGTCGTCGCCGAGTTCCCGAAACCTGTCGCCGAAGCTGGTGTTGAGTACAACTATTCGAATCCGACGTACAAGCTTCTCGATTTGGCAGCGGAGCATGTCATCGGGGCCGGCCTGTCCGAGGCGATGCGTTCCGAGGTGCTCGATCCGGCTGGGTTGCCGGCCACCCCGCTCGTGCAGGGCGCTGACACGCCGACGCCGGAGCCGTGGGTGTTACCGACGCAGCCTGGCGATCTCGAGGTCGCCAAGTATGGGACTGGTGGGGCGTTGCCGTCGGTTGCTGATGCAACGTTCTCGCTCGCAGCGGCCGGGATGGCCAGTGATGCTCCGAGTTTGGCGTCGTGGGCGTGGCAGCTGTTCGCCGGCAAGATCGTGTCCGCGCAGTCGTTGGCGGCGATGACGACGATCGGTCAGGGCGGCTACGGCCTCGGTATCGAAGGCCTGAGTGGTTTCGGGCCGCCGCCCGTGTTCGGGCACGGCGGCAGCAAGGACGGCTACCAGTCGCTGCTAGTCGTCATCCCGGATCGCCAGCTTGTGATTGTGGTGTTCGTCAATCGGCGTGATGCCGACGTTTCGTCGATCGCCGCCGATCTTGCCGAGGTAGTGAAAGCATGAGACCGATACACGAGACGGTAGTGGGAGACGGCCGGGTCAACGAACGGCGTCCCGTGCAAGCTTTCAGCTCGGTCCAGACCGGACCTGCTATCAACGAGCTCTGGGCGCGCTAGCAGGTCGAGATTGAACAACTCATCAACAGGTTGGCGCGCGGACCCGCCGGTGATCCAAGCGTGAACCCGGCGCACGCAACAACCTTCGCTTTGCTCGCCGAGAAGCGCAGAATGTTCATTCCAACCCACACAGAACGTTCCACGCCAAGCGAGAACCGCACACAGAGCCGGCA
>JANMRB010000108.1:0-69694 GCA_031370825.1 Ilumatobacteraceae bacterium | reverse complement strand
CCGAAGCCGAACGACACCATTCCGCGGAGCTGAGGTGGCCACAGGGAGCTCCACGATCGAATGGCCGAGCGGTCCGACACCGGCGTCGATCGCCGAGTTGCTGCGATCCCTCGAGTTCACCATCAACAGGCGGCTGGACGGTCAGTTGCACGGCCAGCACCAGGGGATCACGCCAGGCCATGGCAGCGAGCCAGGCGAGTCGCGTTTGTACCAGCCCGGCGACGACGTGCGCCGCATCGATTGGAACGTCACGGCCCGAACGCGCGAGTTGCACGTGCGCGACCAGATCGCCGATCGCGATCTCGAGGCGTGGCTGGTCGTCGACATCTCTGCGGCGATGCACTTCGGTACGCGCCGAAGCACAAAGGCCCAGATCGCTCTGGCCGCCGCTGCGACCGTCGGTTTCCTCACCGCCCGAAACCAGAACCGACTCGGTTCCGTGCTCGTTGCCGGGCCACATCTGCGCGTCACACCACCCCGACTCGGCCGCGACAACGTCCGCGCGATCCTTCGCGCTGTCGCCGATTCGCCCGACACCGAGGGGCTCGGCCGCGGCGATCTGCCCGAGGCTCTCCACCGTGTCGGTGCGTTGAGCAAGCGTCGTGGCTTCATCTGTGTCATCTCCGACTTCACAGGCGCCGATTGGTCCGGGCCGCTGTCTGCGCTGGCGATGCGTCATGACCTGTTGGCCATCGGCATTGCCGATCCACGAGAGTTCGACGTGCCACCGATCGGCTTCGTCACGTTCTCCGACCCGTCGACGGGGTCGACGCGCGAAGTGATGGTCACGGGCGAGGTGCAGCGCCGCTTCTCCGATCGCGCCGCCCAAGTGCGTGTCCAGCGAGAGCAGACGGTGCGAGCATCCGGCAGCGATTGGTTGGAGCTCTCGACCGACGGCGACTGGCTTGCCCAGATCGCCGCCCATGTTCGCCGTCGTCGGCTGCGACCCGCAATGGTCCACCGATGAGCTGGGATTTCCTGGCGCCCGGCCGGCTGTGGCTTCTGGTCCTCGTCGCCGGCCTCGTGGTCGCGTACGTCCTCGCTCAACGACGACGAGCCGTCAACACCGTGCGGTTCACACAGATCGAGATGCTCGACCAGATCGCTCCGAGGCGACCAGGCTGGCGGCGCCATGCCGTGGCAGGGGTCCAGTTGGCAGCGCTGAGCATCGGAGTTCTCGGCGCGGCTCAGCCGGTCCAGCGCTCGACGACCCGCCCGCAGGCGGCCGGCAAGATCATGTTGCTGTTCGACGTATCGCTGTCGATGCAGGCCGATGACGTAGCGCCCAACCGCTTGGAGGCGGCGAAGAAAGCGGGCGTGAACTTCGTCGACGCGGTCGACGCGGACGTCGACGTCGGCCTCATCTCCTTCAGTGGAACGATTGGCACCGATGTCGAGCCGACGACGGATCGGGGGCGGCTGACAGCAGCGATCGAGGCTCTGCAACTCGGCGAAGGCACCGCGATCGGCGACGCGATCGTCGCCGGCGTGCGTCTGTTGCAACGCGGCGAACCGACCGACAAGTCGCCCGGAACGCTCGTGGTCCTCTCCGACGGAGAGACCACTCGTGGGCGACCAACTGCCGACGGGGCTCAGATCGCAAAGGACGCCAAGGTGCCCGTCTACACGATCGCGTTCGGCACAGCGGACGGTGCGATCACCAACCCGCAAACGGGCGAGATCGATCCCGTCCCGGTGAAGCTTGACGAGTTGCAGAACGCGGCCGACGTCACCGGCGGCAAGGCCTATGTCGCGCCGTCCGCCGCTGAGCTGGCCAAGGCGTACGAAGACATCCGCGCCAATCTCCAACAGACCATCGGCGAGACCGTGCCCACCATCCGCGAGCTCACCTGGCGGTACGTGCTGGCAGCCGTGGTCTTGCTGATGATCGCCTGGGCCCTCGGGCTGTGGTGGCTTCGCGGCCCGCTGTAACAGCTACAGCGTGTCGGCCACTTGGGCCGCCGCGTTGGTGATTCGCTGGGCGCGTGCATCTGCCGCCAGGTTGGCAGCCATCTTGTTCATCACGTAGCCGACGGCCAGTTGGCGCTCGGGTTGGGCGAACGCATTCGACCCGCCCGCGCCGGAGTGGCCGAAGCTGCCAGGACCGGAGTACGGCGTGAACATGCCGTGCGTCATGAAACCCATACCGAAGGTGGTCGGCATGACCAGGCAGAGGTCGGGCTCGCCCGACGGCGTGACGGTTGCGCTGGCACGCACGCGAGTGTCGTCGTTCAGCAACCGCACACCGTCGATCGGCGCCATCGTCGCGGCATAGATCTTGGCCAACGCTTCGGCAGTGCCAATCCCGTTGGCCGCAGGGATCTCGGCAGCGTGCACGTCACGACGGTTGAACGCGTCATCCACCAGGAAGGCCCCGTTGAGGAAGAGGGCACGACCGCCGCGCGTTTCGGGCCCGAGGAACATCTCCAGCATCGCCTTGATCATCGGATCGGGATTGTCCTCGTTCAGCGGCCGGCCGATGATCGGTGATACGCGGGGTCCCATCTCCTCGGGAAGCCCGATCCACAGTTCCACGCCGAGCGGGCCGGCAATTTCGTCGGCGACGAACTGCCCCGGTGAGCGTCCATCGGTACGACGGATCAACTCGCCGGCCAGCCATCCGAAGGTCAGCGCGTGGTAGCCGTGACCCGAGCCGATCGGCCAGTCGGGTGCCGTGTCGGCCAGCATCGTCGTGATCGTCTTCCAGTCGAGTGCGTCGGCCAGCGTGACCGGACCGTCAGGTGCAATCAATCCACACTGGTGGCTCATCAGTTGAGCAACGGTGGCACCGCCCTTGCCGTGCGCGGCAAACTCCGGCCAGTACGTCGCCACCTTCTCGTCGTAGTCGATCAGCGCGCGCTGCACGCACATCGCGACGGCGATGGCGACGATGCCCTTGGTGGTGCTGAACATCAGCTGCAACGTGGAATCGTCGTACGGCCGGTCGCCGGTTACGTCGAACGAGCCGCCGCTGATGTCGACCACCTTGCTACCACGGTGGTACACCGCGGCCGAGGCGCCGACCTCTTCTGCGAGCTCGAAGTTCTTCTCGAAGGCAGCCTTGACCGGCTCCCACCCGGGCGCAACGAAGCCCGCTGCGTTGATTTGCGTCATGCAGCGACGGTATCGGAATTCAGGCGTCGTCGACTATCGCCCTCAATGTCTCGATCTGCTGCACTGCGTCGGGGCCGACCGGGTTGACCGTGAGCACGGTGACGCCCGCCTCTTTGTAGGCGCCCACCCGGTCCTTGATGTAGCTCGCCGGGCCGACCAGGTGCGACAACTCCAACCACTCACCTGGGACACGTGCCGCAGCCTCTTCCTTCTTGCCGTCGAGATACAGGTTCTGGATGTCGACGGCCTCTTGCTCGTACCCGTAGTCGCGGCAGATGTCGTTGTAGAAGTTCTTGCCTCGCGCCCCCATGCCGCCGACGTAGAGGGCCGTATTAGGTCTGGCGAGATCGAGGATTGCCTGCTGCTTGTCACCGACGAGATCCTCACCGATCGCCAACATTCCGCCGGCGGCGATGTCGAGTCGACCCCGCGACGGATCGCGTTTGGCCAGCCCAGCCTTCAGCTGATCGCCCCACACGTGGTGATGCTTCTCCGGGATGAACATGATGGGAAGCCAGCCGTCGGCGATCTCGGCCGTAGCCGTGACGCTGAGACCCTTCAGGCTTGCCCACCAGATCGGGATGTCGGAGCGCACGGGATGGTTGATGAGCTTCAGCGGTTTGCCAAGGCCCGTGCCTTCACCAGGCGGCAGCGGAGCTTGAAAGGTCTGACCCTGGAAATCGAACTTCTCTTCGCGCTTCCAGATCATGCGGCACGCCTCGATGTACTCCTTGATCCGTTGCATCGGCTTGTCGTACCTGACACCGTGAAATCCTTCGATGACCTGCGGTCCGCTGGCTCCGAGGCCGAGCACGAAGCGCCCGTCGCTGACGTAGTCGCAGCCCGCGGCGGTCATCGCCATCAGAGCGGCGGTGCGCGAGTAGACGTTGACGATCCCGGTGCCGATCTCGACCCGTTCGGTCTTGGCGGCGAGATATCCGATCTGGCTGATTGCGTCGAAGCTGTACGCCTCGGCCACCCAGACCTGATCGAGGCCCGCCTTCTCGAGCTCCACGACACGCTGTGCGGCTTCTTTGAAGCCTCCGCCGTAGTTGATCGTCATCGACAGCTTCATGTGCTCGACCCTAGATGCGCGTCGTTGAGGTTGCCGGATCGAAAGCCCTCGAGATCGAGGGTCACGTAGGTGTAGCCGGCGGCTTTCGTTGCCGCGACGACCTCGGCGCGCCGGGTCACCACGTCGGTGAGCCGTTCGAGGGGGACCTCGATGCGAGCCGTGTCTCCGTAGTGCCGAACGCGCAGCTCGTCGAAACCGAGACGCTTCAGTGCTGCCTCTGCACGATCCACCTGGCTGAGCAGCGCCACAGTGACCTCCGTTCCGTATGGGACCCGGCTGGCCAGGCACGCGGCGGCCGGCTTGTCCCATGTACGCAGGCCGAGGCGACGCGACGCCTCGCGCACATCAGCCTTCGTGAACCCGGCGGCGACGAGCGGAAACGCGGCGCCGCGCTGATCCGCGGCGAGTTGACCGGGCCGATGGTCGCCGAGATCATCGAGATTGACGCCCAGCACGACTGTGGCCCGGCTGGTAACAGCGATCGGGCCGACGACATCCATCAACTCGGCTTTGCAGTGGTAGCAGCGGTCGGTGTCGTTGATCCGGTACGCGGCGCGCTCCATCTCGTGAGTGACGACAGGTGTCCAGCGCAGACCCCACTCGTGCGCCAGCGCTCGGCAATCCGCTTCTTCGTCTCCTGCCAGCGATGGCGAGACCGCGGTGACTGCGTGGGCGTCGCCGGCCAACTCCTGCTGAGCAACCGCCGCGAGGAACGCGCTGTCTGCGCCGCCGCTGAACGCAACCACCACCCGGCCCAGCCGGCGCAGCTCGGCTCGCAGCGCTGCGATCTTGGTATCGATCCGATCATCGATGGCAGCTTCGCCCACGGAGGCGACGCTAGCGGCCGCGACACCCGATGCCGTTGGGCTCAATTCGGCTGCGAGTCCCGCGCTCATGGGGCAGGATGTTCGCCGTGCCCATCATCGAGGTGGACAACCTGTCCAAAACGTTCGAGGTCCCTGTGCGCGAGCAGGGTCTTCGCGCGTCGATCCAGAGCCTCGTTCACCGCGAGACCAAGGAGGTCACCGCTGTCGACTCGGTCTCGTTCACCATCGAGCCAGGTGAAGTCGTCGGTTTTCTGGGGCCCAATGGTGCCGGCAAGACGACCACGTTGAAGATGCTCAGTGGCCTGCTGCATCCAACGGGCGGCCGGTGCCATGTCCTCGGCCTCGAGCCGAAAGGCCGACCGGCTGAACTACTGCGCCAGATCACGCTCGTCATGGGCAACCGGAACCAACTGCAGTGGGATCTGCCTGCACTCGACTCGTTCGAGCTCAACCGGGCGATCTACCGCATTCCCCGTGCTGAGTTCGTTCCGCTTCGCGACGAGTTGATCGAGTTGCTCGATCTCGGTGATCTCGTCACCAAACCGATCCGAAACTTGTCGCTCGGCGAGCGGATGAAGATGGAGATCGCCGGCGCACTCCTGCACCGGCCGCAGGTGCTCTTCCTCGACGAGCCGACGATCGGTCTCGACATCACGATGCAACGACGCATCCGCGGGTTCATCGCGGACTACAACACTCGCCACGGCGCCACGGTCATTCTCACCAGCCACTACATGGCGGATGTCCAGGCCTTGTGCAAACGGGTGATCGTCATCCACCGCGGCCGGTTGGTGTTCGATGGTGACCTGACCACCCTCGGCGAACGGTTCACGACCCAACGCACGATCACCGCGCGGCTGGCCGACGGCGAGGAGATCACCATCCGCGCCTTGCGAGCCGACACCGCATCGGTGACCACCCGGCTGCTCGCCGACTACGACGTGGTCGATCTGACCATCGAAGATCCGCCGATCGATGACGTGATCGAGCAGGTGTTCGCCGACGCGGGTGACGTTTCGTGATCTCGCTCTACGCGGCGCACATGCGCCAGTCAGTCTTGACGCAGTTCCAATACCGCGCCGCCAACTACTTCTACATGATCGGCATGATCGCCGAGCCCGTGGTGTACCTCGTCGTCTGGTCGACGATTGCTCGTGCGCACGGTGGCTCGATCGACGGCCTGACACCGGGCGCATTCGCGGCGTACTACATCGTCTGGACCCTCGTTCGGAACATGAACATCGTCCTCACCCCGTTCGCGTGGGAGGAGCGGATCAAGGACGGGATCCTCTCCGGCCAGTTGATGAAACCGGTGCATCCGATCCACGAAGACTTGGCGAGCTTCGCGGGGTGGAAGTTGGTCGTGTTGCTGTTGTGGATCCCAATCGCCGCGGTGCTGGTTCTGCTGTTCCGCCCCACGCTGAGCCCCAGCCCTTTGCAATGCGTCGTGTTCTTCTTTGCGATCTGGGGTGCATACCTCATTCGCGCGATCCTGCAATGGTCCCTCGGTTTGATCACGTTCTGGACCACACGCGTGAGTGCCATCTTCGAGGCGTACATCCTCAGTGAGATGTTGCTGTCGGGCCGGGTGTTCCCCCTGGTGCTGATGCCCAAGTGGTTCCAGTCCTTGACGTGGTACTTCCCCTTCCGATGGACGTTCAGCTTTCCGATCGTCGCGCTGACCGGGCCGATCAAGACCCGTGACCTGTTCATCGGGCTCGGCATGCAGGTGGCATGGATCCTGGTCGGAATCGGGTTGCTGTCCATCGTGTGGCCACGAGCCGTGCGGCGCTTCAGCTCGGTCGGCGGATGAGCCCCGCGACCCGCCAACGTGGCGGAAGAACGCGACTGACGGCCACGTTCATGCGCATCGGCGTCATGAACGAGATGCAGTACCGCATCAACTTCTTCCTGCAACTGGTGCAGTCACTGATGACGGTCGGGACCGGTCTCGTGATCCTCGCCGTGGTGTTCTCGAAGACGGACGACCTCGGCGGATGGAGTCGTCCGCAGTTGCTCGCAGTGATGGGCGTGTTCACCCTCGTGGGCGGTGTCATCCGGACGTTCATACAGCCCAACATGCAGCGCGTCGTCAGCGACGTGCGGGAAGGCAAGCTCGACTTCGCGCTGACCAAACCGGCCGATGCGCAGCTGCTCGTCAGCATCCGCGATGTCCGGTTCTGGCAGCTCACCGATGTGCTTGTCGGCCTGGCGGTGCTGGTCGTCGCGCTGGTGCAGATGAGCCCGTCCGCGCGATGGCAGGACATCGTCGCCTTCGTCGCCCTGTTGCTCAGCGGGCTGGTATCGATCTACTGCTTCTGGCTGATGCTTGCCTCAGCCTCGTTCTGGTTGGTCCGGATCGACGAGGTCCAGGAACTGTTCGACGGCTTGTTCCGCGCTGGCCAATATCCGGTGGGGATCTACCCGGGTTGGCTGCGCTACGGCTTGACGTTCATCATTCCGCTCGCCTTTGCCATCACAGTTCCATCGGAAGCCGTGACCGGCAGGCTCGCCTGGCAGTCTGTGGTGGTGATGGTCGCGTTCACGGTGGTGCTGCTCGTCGTCTCGAGGTGGTGTTGGAAGCGCGGTCTGCGGCGTTACGGCGGCGCGTCGGCCTAGCCGGCCGGGACCCGTCCGGCGCGTTGCGTCTCGGCCCAACTCATCCCGGTGGTGACGTCGACATCGTGTGGCAGACCGAGCACTCGTTCACCGACGATGTTGCGCTGCACGTCGCCGGTACCGCCTCCGATGGTGAGGGCCTGACTGAACAGGAAGCCGTCATACCAGCCTGGATGCAGCAATCCGCCGGCGGGCTTGTCGGGCCCGAGCCCTTTGGTGTCGGTTCCCGGCACGAACTCTTGCAGCCCGTCGCCACCGGTCAACATTGCAGCGGCCCCGACATAATCGCGGGCCAAGGCCATGACGTGCTGGCCGTGCTCGTCGGCAAGGATCTTGCGCACACTGGCCTCCGGGCCAGGCTGCTGGCCCTTCAGCCGAGCGCTCAACGTGCGCAGGCGGATGAGATCGAGCAGCGTGTGCTCGATGTAGATGTCGGCGATTCGTTGGCGCATGTTCGGGTCCGTCACCGGCCCACGGTCGGTGATCGACTCGATCAACTCCAACGCGGTGGGTCCATTTCCCCACAACACGCCGCCCGACGACAGTGAGATGCGCTCGTTGCCGAGCGTGATCTTGGCAAGCCTCCACCCGTCGTTGAGCTCTCCAACCACATTGCCCGCAGGGATGCGCACGTCCATGAAGAAGACCTCGTTGAACGTGTGCCCGCCGGTCATCTCGGTGATGGGACGAACTTCGATGCCAGCAGCATTCATCGGACAGATGAAGTACGTGATGCCCTTGTGCTTCGGCACGTCCGGATCAGTTCGGGCTAGAAGGATCCCGAAGGCCGAGTGCTGCGCGCCACTGGTCCAGATCTTCTGTCCGTTGACGACGAACTCGTCGCCGTCGCGCACCGCACGGGTACCAAGACTGGCGAGATCGCTGCCGCTGCCGGACTCACTGAACAGCTGGCACCAGAACTCTTCGCCCGACAGCATCGGCGGCAGATAGCGCCGCTGCTGATCCTCGGTGCCCGCGTAGAGCAGAGTCGGTCCCGCCCAACCGATGCCGATCGGGTTCACCGGGCGGCGGATCTTTGCCTTCGACAACTCGTCGTCGATGATCAGCTGATGGATGGGATCGGCGGCGAGCCCCCATGGGGCAGGCCACTGCGATGCCACGTACCCGGCCTCGGCGAGTTGCTTGCTGGTCGGCTTCGGGTGATCGTCGAGCCACTCGCGCACAGCCACGCGGCGAGGATCGTCCGCATCAGGTAGCTGGAAATCCATAGCAAAAGACTGTAATTGCCTGCGCCGCAGTTCGTTCGCCGAGCTCGCACTCGGCTTCTGTCGCAGGGGTTCCGCGTGAAGCGCGATGATTGGTCGATGAAGTTCGGGTTCGTAGTGCCGTGGGCTGACGCCGCCGATGTCGGCGAGCTCGCCGCGGTCGCTGAACTGCATGGCTGGGACGGCCTCTTCGTCTGGGAACCCTTGTGGGGTGTCGATGCGTGGGTCGCCTTGGCAGTTGCAGCGTGCCGCACGAAGAGACTCCGATTGGGCACGATGCTGACGCCGTTGCCCCGCCGCAAGCCTTGGGAGCTCGCCGGGCAGGTGGCCACCGTCGATCGACTCTCGAATGGGCGCGTCACCGTCAGCGTCGGCCTAGGTGCACTCGACAGCGGTTACGAGGCCTTCGGTGAAGAGACCGACAAGGTGGTACGCGGCGAACTGCTCGACGAAGGCTTGAGCATCCTCCGCGGGTTGTGGGCGGGCCAGCCCTTTGCGCATCACGGCAAGCACTACACGATCGAGCCGAGCGCGTTCCCGACCATCGGGCACACGACGCAACAGCCTGGTGTGCCGGTCTGGTGCGTCGGCGCACTCGGCTCGAAGAAGTCGATGACGCGAGCTCTGGCCTGCGATGGCTTGATCCCGCAGGTCGTCGAAGACGGTAAAGCGCGCCAGTGCACGCTCGAGGAGCTTCAGCACGTGGAGCTACCCGATCGACGATTCGACGTGATCGTCGAGGGGGCATGGAGTGAACATTCGCCTGCTGCGTGGGCCGAAGCGGGCGCGACCTGGTGGCTGGAAACGTTGTGGAGCGCCGTCAGCGATCCCGATGCTCTCGACTGCTCGATGAATCGACTTCGCAAAGGGCCGCCTCGCGAGTCGACCGACTGATCGTCAGCCGGCTCGACGATTTCCGTCGGCCACCTCGAGGTGCGGAGTCTTGCTTGGCTTCGTCTTGTCAGCACCCCGGCGGGTCGTTGGCACTGCGAGGAACCAGATCAGGAAGACACTGATGATCTGAGGCAGGTGCCGTACCTCGCCGATCAATGGAATGCGGCCCGTCGCCAGATCGACGATCGCTCCGAGAACTTGCGCGCCGGCCAGCACCATCGCGACCGGAAGGATCGAGCGGGCGCGAGCAGGGCGTACCACGACGACCATCAACGCAACGCCGTACGCCACGCCGAACGCGCCGAGATGCCGCGCTGCGTGGGTTGCAACGCCGTGCTCTTCTCCGAGTATCAAGGCGGGCAGGGCGAACGCAACGACCTGCACCGCAACGATTGCCAGAACTACGCGCAGGATGCTCCAGTGAGCTGCGCTGTCTGCAGCGGAGCTCAGCTTGCTGATCGTCCTCGAGAGGTCGGGCATGCCGACCGGTTCCCAGTACATGTCGTTCCAGTCGCTCGGCGGCATCGATTGGTTCCCATCGGTCGGGCGATTTCCGACCAAGGGCCTCAGCTGGACGTGTGCTCGTTGACCGTGTCGGTTTCGATGATCTGAGCCGGTGCAGGCAATCCGACTGCTCCGAGGGCGGCGCCCAACCGGCTGGCCATGAAGGCCTCTTGCGCGCCTTTGGACTCCCAGATCTCCATGACCACCCAGCCGTCAGGAGTCGGACCGCCGACGTGCGATTTCATGCCATCCGGCCACTCACCGGATCCGTCTCGACCGATGCCGAGATTAGAGTTCACTGCCCAGTAGTCGTCCTCGCCGACACCTTCGAACCTCAGAACGATCCCATATGACATTGCTGCCTCCTCGTCGAGTTGTTGACCGCTATTCGCCGCCGCATACAGCCGCGGTTCACCCGGATCGGCACACTAACTTGTGGGGACATGGGTCGCTGACGAAGGAGCATGAACAATGACGATGAGCGATGAGAACAGCAACGTCCCCAGCGAACGTCACCCCGTCGCTTCCGGACGCAACGGACCCAGCGTCACGCTCGTCGGGCTGGCGATCGTCGTCGTGCTGTTCGTCGTCTTCTTCTTGCAGAACAGCGAACACCTGCAGATCGATTTCCTCGTCTTCGAGAAGAACACCACGATTCGGTGGTCGCTGCTGGTCGCTGTCCTGCTCGGCGTCGCCTTCGACCGGATCTTCACGATTTGGTGGCGTCGCCGCCGCAGGCGTAACAACGACGCATGACGGTTGGCTCCACCGACAGTTGCGCCGTCATCTAGCTGCGGCGACGCGATGATCGACTACTGGCGCGCACCCCTTCTCTACGATGGGGGCATGTATCCGGTGCCAACCAGCCTGTCGCCCAGCCGCGTCGAGGCGTTCACGTCATGCCCGATGGCTTTCCGGTTCGCCAGCATCGAACGCCTTCCCGAGTCGCCTAGTCCGCACACCACCAAAGGCTCGTTGGTCCACCGTGTGCTCGAGTTGCTGTTCGTCCGCCCAGCCGCGGCGCGCACGATTGCATCCGCCCAGAGTTGCTTCCAGCAGGCGGTCGACGAGTACGTGCTCGACCCGGAGTTCACGCTGTTGAACCTCGACGATGCTCAGCAGCAAGCATTCGTCGACGACGCCTGGTCGCTGGTCGAGGCCTACTTCCGCATGGAGGACCCCACAGCCATAAACGAGATCGGGATCGAGCTACGCCTCGAGGCGCAGGTCGGCAACTTGGCGCTGCGCGGCATCATCGATCGACTCGAGCTCGACGCCGACGGCGGACTGGTCGTCACCGACTACAAGACGGGCCGCGCTCCGGGCCTGAAGTACGAGCAGGGACGCCTCGCCGGGGTGCACTTCTACTCCTTTCTGTGTGAAGAGGTGCTGGGCCGGCGCCCGTCGGCCATCCGCCTGATGTATCTGCGCACTGGCGAGACCATCACCGCGCTGCCATCTGCACAGTCGGTGAAGTTCATCACGACGCGAACGACGGCAGTGTGGAAGGCGGTCGAGCGGGCCTGCATCAGCGGCAACTTCTTGCCGCGCCAGGGCCCGCTGTGCGCGTCCTGCTCGTTTCAGCAATGGTGCCCGGCATTCGGAGGCAATCCCGAATTGGCCGCCGTGGAAGCGCCGTTGCGACACGCCGCGCTCGTCGCGTGAGCCCAGTCGGCTCCTTCGACCGCTGGGGCGATGGTCAGCTCGAAAAGCTCAGAGGGAATCGGGGCGCTGACCCGGTTTTCCGATCCGCCAGCTTCCTCGGCGACTTCAGCGTCATCTGGCATCTCATCGGCATCGGCCGAGCAATCATCGACCCCTCGGCAATCCGTCAATCGCTTTTGATGTCGGCGATGATCGCCGTCGAGAGCCTGCTCGTCAATCAAGGCTTGAAGCGATTGTTCCGACGTACGCGCCCGACGGAGACAGGCGACCCTCGCTTCACCGTACGCCGACCTTCGACATCAAGCTTTCCCAGCGGCCACGCCTCGTCCGCTTTCTTCTCTGCCGCCATTCTGACGACCGCGACAGGGCGTGCCCTGGCGCCGGTGTGGTACTTGATTGCGATCGTCGTCGCGCTCAGCCGGGTCTACGTGCGAATCCACCATGCATCCGATGTCGTTGCCGGTGCCGGCGTCGGTGTTGTTCTCGGTCTGCTCGGCTCACGCGTGTTCAGCATCCTTTTGCACTGACCGCGGTAGGTCGATCGACCCAAAATCATCGACGTTGCTCAAATTTCAGTTCGCGTCCGCCGACAACGATGTGTGCCTCTCGGTGTCTCGGCCACACAGCAACAGCTCAGGTCCTGGCGCGGTCATCCCTTGGCCGCTGCCGGCATCCGACTTGTCGCGTTCAGCACACCGATCGTTGCCGCCCTGGCGTCATCCGCTGTCCTATCGCGGTTGATCTCGGCGCCGCGCGGCCTGCCGGCCGCCATCGTGTGGTGGATCGGCATTCTTGCAACCTCGACGGCCGTCCTGCTGGCGACCGACCGGATGGCGAGGCGGATGTTGCCCCTCGCTGCGCTGTTGAAGCTGTCGCTGGTGTTCCCGGACCACGTGCCGTCACGCTTCTCGGTCGCACTTCGCAGCGGCACGACCAGGCAGTTGGCCCGCCAACTGCAAGAGGCCAAGGTCGAACCGACGACCCGCACAGGTGCAACTGAGCTTCTAGCACTCGTTGCCACGCTCAACCATCACGACCCTCTGACACGCGGTCATTCCGAGCGGGTGCGCGCGTTGGCGGATCTGTTGGCAGTACAGCTGCAGTTGACCACCGAAGATCGCGACAAGGCGCGCTGGGCTGCGTTGCTGCACGACATCGGCAAGTTGCGCGTGCCCGGCGAGATCCTGCGCAAGCCGGGCAAGCCGACAGCGGACGAGTGGAATGTGCTGAAGACCCATCCCGCCGAGGGCGTTGATCTGATCCGAGGACCTATTGCGGATTGGCTGGGCGACTGGGCAAGGGCGGTCGGCGAGCACCACGAGCAGTTCGACGGGTCGGGTTATCCCTTGGGCCTCTCAGGCACCGACATCTCGTTCGCGGGTCGTCTCGTTGCGGTTGTCGACGTGTTCGACGTGATCACCTCCGCACGCTCGTACAAGAAGCCGATGACCATCCAAGAGGCGCGGCTGGAGATCACCCGCTGCGCCGGCTCACAGTTCGATCCCGACATGGTCCGCGCATTCCTGCAGATCTCGATCGGGGACCTGCGCAAGGCGATGGGACCACTTTCGTGGCTCGCGCAGCTGGCCATCTTCGGTCGCCTGGCTGCCGCGCCGGCCGCGTCGACAATGGCCGGGACCATGATCGCGGTCACGGGGTTGGGACTGGGCCCCGTGGCCAGCGTTTACTCAGAACCGGGCCGACCCCATGGCACGGCTGTTCATGAGGTGCTCCCAGACACCGCTTCTTCAGTAACGGCTTCGACGGTCGAGGAGGATCAGACCGCGCCGTCGACACCCGAGCTTGCCACTGGACTGCCGGAGCCCGCTGGTCACCCCAGCTCGCCCGACACCACGATGCCCAGTGCACCGCAAGACGGGCCGCCGACTGCGACGACCACACCGGCTACGCCGAGTGCCCCGGACCCAACTTCACCGACCTACGTCGCCGATGTCGGGCCACGTGCCACCATCTCTGTGCCGGGTGTCCCGACCATCACGGTGACAACGATCAGCGTGCCTCCCACCACCGTGCCGGCGATCATTGTCCCGGAGATCAGCCTTCCGCCCGTCAGCATCTCGCCGATCACAGTTGCCAATTTGCCATTGCCGCCCATCACGGTCCCCGTGGTCACCGTGCCGTTCATCAGCGTTGTGGCGATCACCGTGCCATCGATCACGCTGCCGAAACTCGGTCTGTAGCACGACAGGAGCAGGCGCTGGGCGGGCTAGCAAGCCTCGGCGGCGCGCACCTCATCGGCAAGTTCGACGCGGGCGCGGGCCACACGTGATCGGATGGTGCCGATCGGGCAGTCGAGCACGATTGCCGCCTCGTCGTACGACAAGCCCAGCACTTGAGTCAGCACGAAGGCCTCACGTCGATCCGGGTCGATTTCCTCGAGCAGCGCGTAGGTCGGGTTACCGGGAGCCGGCGTCCACTCATCGTCTGTTGCCTGGCTCAAGACACCGAGCACGCGACGCTGGCGGACACGATTGCGAACGTGATCGGCACACACGTTCCTGGCAATCGACAAAGCCACGCATTGATCGGCGATTCGCCGCGGAAGCTCGCCAGACACCGGAACGCGCGTAGATACGTCTCCTGGACCAGATCCTCTCTTCCTCGCTGGCCGAACCGAGAACGTTGCAGAGTCGCCAGATGGATGACTGAGTGCGACGCACAAGTTCGCGAACGGCCACGTTGTCGCCTTCTCGTGACGCATCTACGAGCGCGCGAAGTTCGGACTCGATGTCACCCATCAGGTCTGATCCTGTCGCAAAGTGCGCATGCATATCAATGCTGACCGGACAATTGGGCCGCACGACCCATTGCTCAGACTGGCGGCGGTGACTTCCTTCGTCGGGCAAACATGATCCCGCCGCCGACAACAACGATCACCGCGCCGATGATCACACCGATGATCGCTCCGGTGTTGCTCGAATCGTCCGCTGACGCGGTCGTCACGGTCGGAGAAATCACGTCGGTGGCATTGGGCGCACCCGGCGTTCCGTCCGTCGCAACGTCGGTTGCGTCGGGGACCGGCGTGAGCTCGGCCGAGGTGGGCGGACCTTGCGTGATCTTGATCGTCGGGGCCGGATGCTCTGGCTCGGGTGCACCTTCCGCGGCCACTTTGATCCACGCCAACTCACCCTTTTCACAGGTCTGGATGACGGGGAACCGGATGTCCCCAGGCTGTGATGGCGCGGGTGAACGAGATGTCGAAATGATCCTCCTGGTCGGCTGCTAGCGGCCCACCCTTGAACTCCAGGACATTGCCGGTCAGGGTCGCTGTCCATCCATCCTTGTCGACGGCGGTGACTCCACTCACGCCGTCGGGAATCTCGAACTTCATGCTCGTCGTCGGCGACCCGTCGCAACCGTGCTTGACTTGAACGCGACAGCTCCCGACGTCCCCGCCTGCATCGCTATGGGATCCGGATCGATGTGTGCCGAGGCAGTTCCCGCGGCCATCAGCAGGACGGTCGCCGAGGTGACACCAGTGACTGCAGCGTGCTTGAGAAGGGATGTTCTCATCTCAGTTGTTGTCGTTCGCTGACCGGTGAAAGTTCCCGCCAACCGGTACCTTTTCGCCGGTGAACCGGAAGATGATCGGTGCAGTGTTGCTCGCTGCGCTGGTGCTCGCCCCGGCGCAACCAGCCTTCGCCCATGGGGGCAATGGTTGTGCCACAGCAGCGACTACCGCATCGACGTCATCGGTTACGACGGCGACTCCAGCGGGATTGAAGTGCGTCCGGTCGAGTTCGGCAATCGAATGGAGCTGATGCGCACCACAGCCAAGGAGGTGCAGATCCTCGGGCACGACGGTGAGCCCTACATACGGCTCGATGCCGACGGTGTGTTCGAGAACCTCAACTCGCCGGCGCACTACATCAACCTCGACCGTTTCGCACGCACGACGATCCCTGCGACTGCGACAGCTCAAGCTCAACCCAACTGGGTGAAGCTCAGCGACGGCACTTCTGTGCGGTGGCACGATCACCGCACCCATTGGATGGATCCCACGCCACGACAGGATGTGCGCGACAACCCGAGCGTCGAGCGGGTGATCTTCCCGGCCAACCGCGTCGAACTGCCCGTCGACGGCAAACCGGTCGCGGCGATCGTCAAGATCACGTGGTTGCCGCCGCCATCGAGGATCACCTGGCTCGTCATCACGTCGATAGCCGCGTCTGCTCTGCTCGCCGCGCTCGTGCTGGACTCGTCGTTGCGCCGCTTCGCTCCCCCCTTCGCGCTGATCGCCGCAGTCGCGTGCCTCGTCGGCAGCGGGACGAGTGCGTTCCGTATCGGCGCCAGCGCGTTGGCGATCGCCGTCGTCATCGCTGGACTGCTCCTGAAGAACCGGTGGCTGCCCGCCGTTGCAGCGGTGCTCGTGATGGTTCTCGCCGTGACCCACTTCGAAGTGTTCGAGCACCAGTTGCTCGCCGGCTGGGCCCCCGAGGTTCTCCAACGAATCGCGATCACGCTTGCCCTGGCCTTGTCCGCTGCAGTCGTGGGGTCCGAGCTCGTGACCGGCCTCGGAGCAACGACGACGGCGGAACCCGCGGTGGTGAACCCATGACCCCGCTGCGACGAGCCGCTGTGGCTGTCACCGCAGGACTGGCGATGGCAACCTTTGTCGGCGTCGGCACCGTCGCAGCCCACGCCGAGCTCCTGACCAGCGATCCGCAGCCCGGCGCAGTTCTCGATGCGGGGCCGGCACGCGTCACGCTGACGTTCAACGAACCGGTCGAGATCTCACTCGGCGCGATCCGAGTGTTCGACGGAACCGGTAGGTCGATCGACATCGGCGCGGCGCGGCACCCGGGCGGGCGCGGCGCAGCGGTCGAGGTCGATCTGCCCAAGTTGTCCGACGGGTCGTACGTCGTCGACTGGCGCGTGGTCTCGAGCGACTCGCACCCCGTGCACGCAGCGTTCACCTTCCAGATCGGCTCGATTTCCAATCTGGCCAGCGGCCTGCTCGATCAGATCATCGGCAGCAGTCACACGGGCAAGACTGCAAGCGTCGGCCTGAGCGTCAGCCGGTCGCTGATGACCGCGGCGATCGCTCTCGTGTTCGGTGGTTTGCTGATCTGCGGGCTAGGAATTCTGCCATTCGGCCGACGCCAGCGCGTCGCGATCGGGATCGCCGCCGCGGTGGGAACGGTCGCCGGCCTGCTGGCGATGCCGCTCGAGGTCGGTTACACCGCGGGTCGCTCGCTGAGTGTGATCACCGACGGGTCGGCCTGGAGGGCGGTTCTCGACACGTCCATCGGTATCGCGTGGGTCATCAGGGCCGCTGGCCTGGCTGCTACAGCCGTGATCCTGCTGACCACGGCCTCTCGTAGCCGTGCGTGGTGGTGGAGGGCAATTCTGGCTCTCGGACTCGTCGTCGTCGGGACCGCGTCGGCGTACGGCGGTCACGGTGCATCGGGCCGCTGGCACTACCTCGGCGTGCTGATCACCATGCTGCATGTCTCGGCGATGGCCGTGTGGCTCGGCGGTCTGGCGCTGCTGGTCCTCAGCTTCGGTGCCATCGAGCGCGATGGTGCGGAGCGGTTCTCGACCATCGCACTGTTCGCGGTGGCCGGCATCGTCGTCACCGGCACGATTCAAGGGGTGCGGCAGGTTGGATCGATCGATGGTCTGACGGGCACGTCTTACGGCAAGCTGCTGATCTGGAAGTTGGTCGCGGTCGCTCTCGTGCTTGCCGTTGCATCGGTCGCTCGCGCCTCGGCGCACGGCAGGCTCTCCCTGTCCACGGCTCCGTCGGGCGCGGCCAGCGTGGGTGCGGCGGGCGTTGGCTTCGATCGTGCGCGGCTGCGCCGTGCGACCGGGATCGAATTGGTGCTCGCCGTCTCTGTTGTCATCGTCACCTCACTGCTGATGGCCGCCAACCCCTCTCAGGCCACCGCGTCGGCACCTTTCTCGGCGACGCTGACAAGCGGTGGATACCTTTCCACTATCACCGTGTCTCCCGCTCGGGTGGGCGCCAACGAGGTGCACATCTTTCTCTCCAGTCCCAACAGCAGCCTCGACCAGCCGGATGCGGTCAACGTGACCATCCAGGATCCTTCGCGCGGCGTCGATCCGATCGCCATCGATGTGGTCAAGGCTGGAGCGAGCCACGTCATCAGCAACAGCGCGACGTTCCCTTACGCGGCAACATGGCGCATGGTCGTGACGGCCCGCTACGGCTTCAATGAGGTCAAGTTCACCGCAGACGTAAAGATCGTCTAGCCATCTCGAGCCTCGCCTCGAATCCTGATCTCTCTGCCTGCGCACACCGAAAGTAGCGTGCCCCACGTGACGAACCGGGAGGCATTGAGAGCGCTCACGTCCCCCGGCGAGAGAAGCCGGCTGTGGGCGATCTCGCTGGCTTCGTTTGTCGCCGGCATCGCCGACGCTGCGTGCCTCTTGGCGCTCTCGACCGCCGCGATCGCGATTACAGGCGGACACAACCGAGTCGACATGATCGGCGTCGATATCACCGTGCGAACGGCCTTGCTGCTCGCAGGCGCCACGGCGATCGTCAGACTGCTCGTCGCCCTGTGGTCGGCCCGCGCCTGTGCCCGAGTTGCCGCCGGCATCGTGCATCGCCATCGCACAACGGTGCTGCGCAGCTTCATCGACGCCCCGTGGGGAATCACCGTGGCTCAATCCCCCGGCGCGATCCAGCAGGTCGCGATGGCCAACACACAGGTCGCAGGCGCGTACGCGCTTACTGCGACCTCACTGGTCTCGGCGTGCATCAACATTGCCGTGCTGACAATCGCCGCGGTTGCTGCCAGCCCGATCGGCGCAGCAGCCGTCGGCGTCATCGCCGTGGTCGTCGGTCTGCTGATGAGACCATGGACGCGCCGGTCGCGCAAGATCGGCGAACAAGAAGCGGACCAGGCTCAGGCCGTCGCTGCTCGATTCGCTGACATCGTCAACACGGCGCGTCCCATCACCTTGTTCGACGTTGGCGAGCCGGTGGCCGCCGATTTCGAGTTGGCGAGTCGCCGACAGATCGACCTGTATCGCTCCAGCCGGTTCCTCGCCGCGGCATCGCCGTCGGTCTACCAGGCGCTCGTGGCGATCGCTGTGGCAGGTGGGCTGTTGGTGCTCAGCGGACGCTCTGTCGCGAACATTGCCGCGTTCGGAAGCGTCGCCCTGCTGTCGCTTCGCGCGGTCTCGCAGGGTCAATTGGCCCAGCAGGCAGCTCAAACACTCGGCGCACAGCAGGGGTTCATCACCCAGTTGCTGGAGACCGAACAGCAGCTCGCTGCCGCGACGGTGGGATACGGCTCCGAGGATGCACCTCACATCGATTCGCTCGGCTTGAGCGCAGCGACACTGCGACACGACGACCGATTCACACTCGGGCCGATCGACCTGGCCATCGGCCGGCACGAGGTGATCGGCGTCATCGGGCACTCCGGTGCCGGCAAGTCGACGGTTGTGGACCTCCTGTCGCGCTTGCGTCAGCCCTCATCCGGATCGCTGTGCGTGAACGGCATGAACGCGAACAAGTACTCCGCCGCCTCGTGGGCGGCTCGGATTGCCTGCGTACCGCAGGAGCCCGTGCTCCTGGCAGGGACGGTCTCCGACAACATCCGCTGGTTCCGCGACCTCGAACCCGAGCGACTGATGACTGCTGCGCGGCAGGCGAACGTTGCCGACGAGATCGAGGCCTGGCCGCTGGCAATGAACACCCAGGTCGGCCATGCGGGTTCGCATCTCTCGGTCGGACAGCGTCAGCGGATCTGCCTCGCCCGAGCCCTTGCCGGCCGACCCGACGTCTTGATGCTCGACGAGGCCACCAGCTCGGTCGACAATTCATCCGAGGAGCGGATCCGCGCCGCGCTGACTGCCCTCAAAGGGAAGGTCACGATGGTGATCGTCGCCCATCGCCCATCGACGCTTTCGCTGTGCGATCGAATCGTGCACATCGAGAACGGCACGCTGCAGAACCGCGAACCCGACGTCGCCGACTAGTCCGCGACTAGTCCCCCGCGATCGCCACGACCGGGAGGCGCAATCGAGTCGGGTTGGGGTGCCGCGCCGTGATCTCGATCTCACGAACCTCGGCCCAGCGCGCAGCGACGCGCTCACACTGCTCGTCGAGTGGTACGTCCTCGATCAGTGGGTGGCGGGCTCGCCCAAGACCGGCACGGCGGCGACGCATGTCGAGATCATCGTGCAACGCCAGGTGCAGCAGACGGTAGAGCTGCGTGGTGTACGTGCCGGCGAACATCATCGCCAAATCTCCGGAGTCCTGCCAGTTCTCGCGATCCTCGAGGTCGAACTTGACCATCTCGTGGAAGCGTGTGCCGGGCAATGGATAGCTGACGCTGACGCCGATGTCGTCGGGCATCAGATCCTGAACCAACGCGATGGTCGCTTCTATGTCGGTCCACGTCTCGCCCGGATACCCGAACTGGATGAACAGACAACAGCGGATACCGACCTCGGCGAGCGAAGCACGGGCGCTGCGAATCTCCGCGACGGTGATCTCTTTGTCCATTGCATCCAGGACTCGTTGGCTACCGCTTTCCGCACCGAGCCAGACCTCGTGGCACCCTGCCGTTGCCAACGCACGGACCGCCACCGGGGTCATGAGATCGCACCGCGACTGCATGGTGAACGGAATCACCGCGTCCAGTTCGTCGACGCGCTTGGCGAACTGAGCAAGCCAGTCGCTGCGAAGGCCGAAGATGTCGTCCGCGAACCAGACGTGATCCGGATCGATGTCGCGCTTGACCGTCGCCAGTTCGTCGGCAACATCGCCCGCAGTTCGCATCGCGTAGCGCTGACCCCAAATCGGTTTGGCGCACCAGTTGCAGTGATACGGGCAACCGCGGGTGCTGACCATGTTGATCGAGAAACGGCCGTGATGATCGGTCCAGGCTCGTCTGTAGGCCTCGATGTCGATCAGATCGCGCGCGGGCCGGCCGAACACGTCGGGATGACGTTCGATCGCCCGCGACCGCGAGGCGCACACGGCTCCACGCGTGAGTGTGGCTAGGCCGTCGATGCCGTCATAGTCGGGAGCTTGTGGGCGAGCCTCCCAGGCATCGACCACTTGGAGGACGGTGTGGTCGCCCTCACCGAGGATGCACACGTCGGCCCCACCAGCGAGGTACACATCGGCGTGGTCGGTGACATCGGCACCGGCAACCGCCACCCGGCAACCGGCTCGCTTCGCGTACGACACCATCGTCAACGCTGCTTCGCGCATGCGGGTCAGGCACATCTTCGACAAGAAGTTGAAGTTGTCCTCGAACAAGACCACGTTTCGTGGCGCGTGGAGACGGAGGGCCTCCGTGAAATCGTCCTCACCGTCGGCCAACATCGCATCGAAGACACCGACCTCGTGACCGGCATCCCGAAGCACTGCGGCCGCGTAGAGCGTGCCGAGCGGAGGATACGGTCGCATCTTTTCCCATTGCTTGGGGTCCAGGCGCAAGAAGTACGAGTGAGCGAGAAGGGTTGCCGTCATGTTGCGGGCGAAGGTAGTTGAACATCCGTACAACTCGCCTGGAGCCATTGGGCTTAGGTCTTTACAGTTGTCGGTAGATCTCGACGAGTTGGCCGGCAATGGTCTCCCACGAGAGGCAGCGCTCGGCATACGACACGATCTCGGAGCGCGAGGTCGTGTTCGGCGTGGCGATCAGGGCTCCACAGGCACCGGCGTCACCGACAGGGAAGCGCCTTGACAAATCCTTGACGATTGCCGCGTGCGACGGGATCTCGGTGACCACGGGCACGCAACCGAAGCCCAGCGCCTCGATCAGCGAGTAGTTCGAGCCCTCACGGTGACTCGTCGACAGATAAATGTCGGTGGCCGCATACCAGCCGGCCATGTCGGCGTGGGCAACCGGCGGATGGATGTGCACGGCGTCGTGGAGCTGCGAGGCGTCGATCAACCGAAGCACCTCGTCTTCCAAGGAACGATCCGTCGCGACCATGTGTAGCTCCGCGTCGCTGCCGAGGCTGCGCGCCGAAGCGATCGAGCGCACGGCGCAGAGCGGACCCTTTGAGGGGATCAACCTGCCGACCCACAGGACGCTGGGGCTGCCGCTCAACGCCGGGTGGGCAATCGGCACCGTTCCGCCGAGATCACTCGCTGACTCGAGAAGCTCGAACACCGTGGCCGACCGACTGATCGAGCCGCTTCGCCGGAACGGGGCGGCCTGTCCGTCCGCGCCGGTGAAGAGATAGCCGTCGACCATCGTCCGTGTAGCTCGCTGAGCGAGGCGACTCCGCAACAACTGCGGCGGCGGCTCGCCATGATGTTGCATCACGAGGGCGACACGGCGACCCCCAACACTTCCGACGGCGCGGCGGATCGCCAGCAGCAAACGGGTGAAACCGAGCCCGTGAACGTGCACCACGCGCGGGTGCTGGTCGAAGACCCGCTTGGCAAGCCGAGCGTTGCTGTTCTCGAAGTAGTAGTCGACACCATTCCTCTTCACGACGCCGGCCTCGGCCGTCGTTCGGCAGTATCCGACAACGTCCACCTGCTGCGTTGCTCGCAGCGCTTCGAGTTGCCCCGTGAACGTCGGCCACAGCTCGAGGACTGCGGCATGGTCCATGCTGACGACGGGCGGCATCACCACCGCAACGCGCATCGATGTCATCGCCGAACTCGCGTCGAACGTGTCATCTGGCGGACCACGGCGACGCGCTCAGCCAGCCCGGTGGTGAACGCCTGCCGCCAACCAAGCGTGGTGCGTGACGATCCATCCCTCAATGTCGCCGATGGGTCCGTGCGGGCGAGTCGTGTCATCGCGGCAGCGGGCAGGCGACGAACCTGCCGTTCGACAAGGTCCTTCGGAACAACCTCGGGAAGCAGTTGCCCGACCAGCCACAACCCCGGGCCGGCGAGCCTCGGATCACATTGGCCCAGCAAGTCCGCAACGGTCAACCAATCGGCGCCCGACTTGTCGCAGAACCAGACGTCCACGACGTTGACTGCTCGAACCTCGCATCGCACGACCGTCGAACTGAGATGGCCGATCACCGAAGCGGTCACGCCTTCGAGGTCCAGTCGCGCGCAACCATTCGCGCCCAACGGACGAAGCGTTGTATGACCTTCGATCGGGAGGCCATGCACGACGTACCCATGGATGAACTCCCCCCATCCGGGGTGGATCTCGACGCGGCCGTTGTGCTCGACCGACTCGCCGTCAGTTCTCCCCACCGAGCCGTCGCCCCATGCGACGTAGGTGTCCTCGTATGACGAGGACCCATCGAAGCTGAACCCGGCAGCGACTAGCGCAGCGCCTGCTTGAGCCCGCAGGCGTGCGGGCACGACCAGGTCGACATCCGACATCGGACGCGCGGATGGGACCGGCCAGATCCCATTGATCAACTCGGCACCTTTGACCGGCGTCGCGGGCACAGCGACGCTCCCGAGCGCCACCAGCGCCTTGTCGAGCACTGGTCGGAACCGTTCGACGCGCGCCGCGACCTGTGCGCGTTGATCACGCAAGTACGGCTGCAAGTGATCGCCGAAGTCGGTCAGCGCAAGTTCGGCAGCAAGCGCAGTCAGACCGCTGGCAAAGCCGGCTCGCTGCATCTGCGGCAGGGTCATGTCGGGAGCGGCGGGGTCCCTTCCGCGCAATCGGTCGAGGACGAACCGGAGCAATCGCAGCTGCAGGAGCCGCTGGGATGGGTCGGTCGCTGAGTCGATGGGCGAAGGCTACGACCCCGATCTCGGCCAGACTGAGCCGATGCGGATCGTGCTCGTGGTGCCGGGTGGGGTCGCTCCACCCGGGTCGCAGCACACCATCGCCTTCATCCACCGGCTCGTCGCCGACTTGAGCTCAGACCACGAGGTGCTGGTGATCGCGGTCGGCCACGACACAGAGGTCGGCGAGTGGCGCCTGTTCGACGCCGACGTGGTCAACGTACCCGTGGGGAGTCACTCCAAGTCCGACATCGTCAGGGTGGTGCGTAGCGTGAGCACGCTGGCCGGCCGTGGTGGCCGACCGGACGTCGTTCACGGGTTGTGGGCCAACCTCCCCGGTCTGGCCGCGTCGATTGCCGCGCACCGACATCGCCGGCCGTCAGTCGTGTCCGTGTGCGGCGGCGAATTCGCTGCGCTCGCCGAAATCAACTACGGCGGCGGGCTGCAGCGCGGCACGATGTTGCTGGCACGTGCTGCAACGCGTACCGCTACCGCGGTAACGGTGGCGACAACATGGATGCAGCAGCACGTTTCCGGCAGCGGCAGTCGAGTCGACGAGATCATCCCGCTTGGGGCCGACACGTCGATCTTCCGGTCTCAGGCGCCGACAGCACGCTCGGATCGGCTCGTCCATCTCGGAAACATCAACCGTGTCAAGGATCAGGCACTACTGCTGCAGACGTTCCGGCACGTGCTCGAGTCGCGTGAAGCGACGACGCTCGACATCGTCGGTCTCGACACGCTCGATGGCGAGTTGCAACACATCGCTTCGAACCTCGGCATCGAAGCCAGCGTTCGTTTTCACGGCTACCTCCAGCCAGCAGAGGCTGCGTCCATTCTCGCCAGAGGGTCCGTGCACGTCCTGACATCTCGTCATGATGCCGGCCCAGTAGCCGTGCTGGAGGCGGCGGCCTGCGGCATCCCGACCGTGGGCACATCCGTCGGTCACGTCACTGACTTCGCGACGATGCGGCCGCCGGCGGCGGTGGCTGTCGATGGCGGCCAACCCGAACTTCTCGCGGCAGAGATCGTCTCCTTGCTGAGCGACGAGCCACGACGACTCGCACTAGCCGACCGAGCGCGGCAATGGGCGCTGGCGCACGACTCTCGGCACACGTCGCGCAGCTTCGAGTCGCTCTATCGCAGGTTGGTCGCCAATCGTTGAAGGGCCTCGGCCGCACAGGCGGGCGAACCGCCGCGGTGCAGAACGAACGTCGGACGGTCCAGCAAGTGGTCCACCCACTGCGGCGAAAGCGTGTCGCGTTCGGTCGGTAGGGACGAGTCGGCGAACCTGGCCGCAGCCTCGGTGCCGTCGATCTCGGTCACCGCCAGATCGCCCTCGGTTTCGATGAAGACCACGGCATGCACCTCGTGTTGGACGATCTGTTGGGCGACGGGCGGAACGATCGGGATCTTCCACCGATCGTCGGAAGGGTGGGCGACGACCGCGGCGCCGCGAAGTTCGGGGAAGCCCGCCGCGGCGGCAGTCGTCATCATCAGTCGCCACGGGTAACCCGTCAGCAGGTCGGGCCCATGGACTGCCGATCCGTACAGCCAGTCGTCGCTGACGATCCCCATGCCCGCACGCATGCAGGAGTACGTAAGGGTCGATTTTCCGGCGCCGGAGACGCCGCGCAGAAGCAGGCCACGACCCCCGGCTGTGACCAGGGCGCTGTGCACCGCGTACAAACGGCCCGCGGCCGTGTGGTAGCTGGTGAACGCACCTTCGACCATGAGGCGCAAGGCGTCGGGCTCGCTGAGCATTGCCGGTGCAAGTGTGATGTCGGCCTCACCACGAACGCGATCGACCACCATGATCGACTCTCCGCAGCGCACGGTGAGTCGCTCGGTCCCGAGCTCCGCCGTCATCGCTGGCCACCCCGAAGATCTCTGCAGCGCGTCGTCGACGGCGGCACGCACCCGCATGGCCCCGCCGATCACTGGGTGCGAGGGATACCGGCCGAGTCCGGCGCAGACCTCTTCGAGGAGCTCGGTGTTGTCGCTATCGACCGAGAGCGTCGATCCGAACGGTGTGATCTGGATGGTCCGCCGGTCTCGCACGAGTGTTCACTGTAGAACGCGGGTGAAGACCTGACTTAGTGTGAGCCCATGGCCGACATGCCCACATTCGATCGCAAGATGAGCGATGCCGAGGGCCTGATGTGGCGTCTCGAGAAGGATCCACATCTGTCGAGCGCCTACGCCGCGGTCACCATCCTCGATCGGCCACCCGATTTCGATCGATTGCTGGCGCGCATGGATCGGGCAGTTCACGTGGTCGAACGCCTCGGGCAACGGGTGCAGCCGATGCCGGCCAACCTGTCGGCGCCGACGTGGGTCGACGACATCAACTTCGACCTGCACTTCCACGTACGACACATCGCTCTGCCAAAGCCGGGAACGATGCGCCAGCTGCTCGACCTGGCCTGCCTCATCGTTTGTGATCCGTTCGACCGAACCCGCCCGCTGTGGCAGTTCGTGATCGTCGACGGACTGCGCGGCGGCAAATCCGCACTCGTCCAGAAGTTGCATCACACGATCGCCGACGGAGAGGGCAGTGTGAAGTTGTCGCTGCAGTTCCTCGACTTCGAACGTGATGCTCCCGATCCACCACCGTTGGACCCCGCCGAACTTGCGGATCGCCAACCGGTCAGCAGCGATTCGGGCAGTGATCTGTTGCGCGACCTTCTGGCAGGCAGTTTGCGGATGCCGCTCGGGCTCTTGCGCCAGATCAAGGATCTGCTCAGTGATCCGACCGGCATACCCGAGGCGGGATCGGCTGCTGCCGACACCGTTCGAGGTGTGATGAGCCAGCTCAACGACACCGAGCAGGCCAGGTCGCCGTTGTGGACCAAGCGTTCCCTCAAGCGGCGCATGGAGGTCCTGCAAGCGCCGTTCGACGAGACGCGCGCCGCGGCCAAGCGTTTGGGAGGCACGCTGAACACCGCGTTCCTGACGGCTGCCGCAGAAGCGGCCGGCCGTTATCACCAGCGTATGGGATCGCCTGTCGAAGAGCTGCGAGCCAGCATGGCCATCAGCACCAGAAGCGAGGTATCCGGCTCCAACGCATTCAGCCTGGCCCGAATGCTCGTGCCGACCGGTGAGATGTCGATCGAGGAGCGCTTCACGTGGATTCAAGCGGCAGCCGGAGCCGCTCGTGAAGCCAACGCGACCGCATCGCTCGAGACGCTCGCGGCCGTGGCCTCGACGCTGCCGACGTCACTCATCACCCGGTTGGCCCGACAGCAGGGGCAGACGATCGACTTCGCGACATCTAACGTGCGCGGCGCGCCCGTGCCGCTGTATCTCGCCGGAGCACAGATCCTCCAGAACTACGCCGTCGGTCCACTCGTTGGGGTCGCGTTCAACCTGACTCTGCTGAGCTACAACCACAGCCTCGACATGGGCGTCAACATCGACTCCGCTGCAGTGACCGAACCTGAACTGCTACGCGAATGCCTCGAGAAGGCATTCGCCGATCTGGTGAAAGCCTAAGGTGGATCAGCCCTCGACGGGGGCGGGCAACGTCAGCAGAGTACGGACGTCGAGCAACACATCGGTCACTTCACCGGACGAGACCAACTCGCGGCGCAGCATCTGCGCGAGAGCCTTGTCGATCACGCTCAATGCTTCCGTGATGACGGCTTCGTTGGTGTCGGTCATCGTGCTGTCTCCTTAACGCTGTTAGCTCTTACCGAGACCGTATCTCGCCAGGGGTGCTGATGCAGTGCATCGTACCGTCAACATGCTCTTCGCGCGGTGTGACGCCATGCATACGAGTGTTTCAAGCCCACCCGGGGTGGCCGGAGACACTCCGATGCGCGTCGCCGGCGCGCAAACACTCGGAGGGGATTGGTAGCACCTACCATCTGGGGGGATGGAACTCGATGGACGTCATGTCGTTGTCACGGGCGCGGCCAACGGGATAGGGCGAGCTCTTGCCAGGCGATTCCACCGTGAAGGGGCCGACGTCGTGGCCTCCGACCGAGACGCCGGCGGTCTGACGGCCGTGGCCAACCAGCTCAACGAGCTGCGACCGGGCAGTGCAATCGCTGTTGCGGGCGACCTGGGAACCGAATCGGGCAACCAACAGCTCGTCGCGTCGGCCGAGGACGCATTCGGGCCGATCGACCTGTTCTTCGCCAACGCCGGTGTCGCGGTGGGTTCCGATCTCAGCACGCCAGAGGCTGACTGGGAGTTGTCTTTCAACGTCAACGTGCACGCCCACCGCTGGGCAGCTAAGTACCTGCTGCCGGGCTGGCTCGCCCGTGGCGAGGGGTACTTCTGCTCGACCGCCTCGGCAGCGGGTCTGCTCACTCAGATCGGATCGGCGCCCTACTCGCTAACGAAACACGCAGCAGTCGCCTTCGCCGAATGGATGAGCATCACGTATGGCGACAAGGGCATCCGCGTCAGCTGTCTGTGCCCGCAAGGTGTCAACACCAACATGCTCAATAGCGGGCCGATCACGGGCTCCGGTGCGGGCGATGTGGTCCGCGCCGCCGGGGTGGTTCTCGAGCCCGACGACGTCGCCGAGGTTGCGGTCGCCGTGATACGGGCAGAGACCTTCCTCATCCTGCCCCACCCCGAAGTGCTTACTTACGCGCAGCGCAAGACCGGCGACTACGACCGCTGGCTGGCCGGCATGCGCAAACTGCAGGCCAGGATCATGGACGTTGGCTGAATCCGAAGCAGTGACTGACGCCCACACGCTCGCTCTGTTGCGCCTGACCAGTGGAGAGCCCGTCCGCTTTCGCAAGGCCGAGGGTGGACGTTGGCTCCCCGGCAAGATGTCGGGAGTGGCGATCGATGGAAGCATCACGATCCACGACGCCAACGGCTCGGCGCGCAGCTTGCGCCCGGAGCGCGTCGAGGTGCGGCGGCCGGGACCCCGGGGCCGCCTCACCTGGCAATTGATCAGCGACGTGGCCATCACGTGGGAGCAGTTGGAGCTGTGGGGCGAGACGCCCGTCTCGAAAGCCTCGCGGCGGCGAGCGTAGCCTCAGCGCCCATGACCCAGTCAGCACGCATAGAGGTCGAAGCCGACCCCGTTCCGATCGTGCTGATCCTTTCGGCAACGCTTCGACGCGCTGCACGAACCCCGAAGCTCGCCGCGGCAATCGGACGGACGAAGGGCAACGTCGCCTTGCAATCCACGGTCGACCCGCAGGCCGCGACCATGCGCTTCGGTCACGGCGGGGTGATGGTCGTGCGCGGCGTCAGCGATGACGCCGACGTTGTGATCGCCGCAGACATCAACACGATGGCCGACGAGAACCCGCCAAAGCCGAAGGTCAGCGGCGTGGCGCGCCATCCGAAGCTCGCGTTGACCGTCGGCAAGCTCCTCGAGCCGCCCCACGGCACCTGGCAGGAAGAGGCGCAGCGGTTCTTCACGTTCGCGACACTGCGACCGGGCGTCCCGAGCTCGATGCGGGTCGTGTGCACCGACAACGGCTCCGAGATCACGATGGGAGATACCCCGGTCGCATACGAGTTGCACGGCAGCGAGCACGCCCTGCTCAACGTGTTCTGCGGCAACACCGTGCTCGGTCAGGACCTGCTCGACGGCAAGATCCAGGCGGTCGGCAAGTTGGCCCATCTGGCCGAGCTCACCGGCAGGTCGCTGGCTTGGATGCTGGGTGGACCCTGACGTGGACGAACAGCAAGCAACCGCGTGGCTCGAGGACAAGGCAATCTCATGGGTCAAGACCGAGGGGATCTCGATCGATGGACTGGTGATCGGCAAGCACCTGTCGACGCGCAAGTTCGTCTCATCGCTTCCACTCGGGAACGCGATCACCGAGTTCGTGCTCGGCTACGACATCAGCGGCACGCCGTTTCTGGTCTGGTGGGACGACTGGCGTCGCGAGGCCCTCGGCGATTTCCATCAGCGCCCCGACCTGTCCACGCTCGTCGCGGCGCCCGACCGACCCGGAACCGCCAACGTCATCTGTGACATCGTCGATCTCGATGGCAAACCTGTTCCCGTTTGTCCGCGGTCGAAGCTGCGCGAAGTCACGGAGCGACTGGCGAGCCACGGACTTACAGCGAAGGCGGCCTTCGAGATCGAGGTCATGCTGTTCACTGAGTCCTATGCGCAGGCCCGGGCCAAGAAGATGCGTGGGCTCACCCCGATGTCGCATCCAGCGCCTCTCGGCTACTTGCACCACAACTCGCGCCAGCAGCTGCGCTTCATCGACGTGGCACTGAATCGCCTCGACGGCTTGGGTGTGCCGATCGAGGGCTGGCATGACGAAGCGGCACCCGGTCAGTTCGAGATCAACATCGACCCGACAGATCCGATCACCGCATGCGACCGCGTCATCCGGATCAAACAAGTGCTGCGCGAGGTCGCGCTCGAGCAAGGTTGCTCGGTGACGTTCATGGCCAAGCCCAGCCACGAGTACGGCAACGGACTGCACGTGCACCACTCGCTGGCGCGCGACAGCGTCCCTGTGTTCTATGCACCCGATGGGCAGGGGCTCTCCGACCTCAGCCGCCATTGGATCGGCGGTCTCATCTCGACTATGTCTGCGGCCACATCGATCTTCTGCCCGAACGTCAACTCCTTCCGGCGAGTCGTCGGTTTCGCCGCAGCCCCGACCGTGGCTTCATGGGGTGAGGATGACAAATCCGCGGCGGTACGCGTGCTGTCGCGATCGCCGAAGGCGGCGCGAATTGAGAACCGTGTAGCCGGTGGCGACGCCAATCCTTATCTCGTTCTCGCCGCAGTCTTGGCAGGCGGAATCGCCGGGATCGAGCAAGCCATCGATCCGCCCGAGCCGCTGCGAGTGGCTGGCTGGGGCCTCCCCGCCGGGTATCCCCACCTGCCCAACACGATCTCGAAGGCCGCCGATGCGATGGCGACAGACACCGTGTTGCGCAGCGTGCTGGGCGCCAAGTTCTGTGACTACTGGGTGAACACCCGCCGGTGGGAGTGGCTGATGTTCCACACGACCGGTGGTGATCCGATGGCTACATCGGTGACGTCGTGGGAGCTGGACCGGCTCTTCGAGATCGTCTGACCATGCGAGCTCCTACCACGCCGGTGCGGATCGGCATCACCGCGCACATCGAGATGGTCGGCAGCGATCCCGACGGCTCGTTGCACTACGTCGTCAGCGCTCCATACGTGAAGGCGGTGCGCAAGGCCGGCGCCCTTCCGGTGCTGCTTCCCGTCGTCGATCCGGACGATGCGATGGCGATGCTCGACATCGTCGACGCACTGGTCATCACCGGTGGCTGTGATGTCGATCCAACCAACTACGACGCCGCAGTCGACCCGCTGCTCGGACCGACCGACCCATTGCGCGACGCTGCCGATCTGGCCATCACCCGCGCCGCGGTGCAATCAAATGTTCCGACGTTGGCAACGTGTCGTGGGATCCAGGTTCTCAACGTCGCGATGGGTGGAACTCTGGTACAGCATGTCGACGAGCACATGCGTGTCGACATGTACAACCAGGATGTGCACGGCGTCGACATCGATCCCGCATCGCGGCTCGCCACGATCCTCGGTACCGAGGCGCTGGGAGTGAACTCGATGCACCATCAGGTGATCGATCGACTGGGGCCGGGAGTTCGTTCCGTAGCCCGCAACCACGACGGCCACATCGAAGCCATCGAGATCGACGCAGCCCCTGCCGTGCTCGGCGTGCAATGGCATCCGGAACTGCTACGGCATCGTGATGATCACCTGGCGTTGTTCGAGGACCTCGTGCGCCAGGTACTGGTCCGCCGCGACGCCTGACGGTCCCCTATCAGACTGCCGATCGACGGTCAGCCGAGATTGGTGTGGGCGATGAAGCGCGCCGCTACCCCATCGTCTCCGATGACATCACACGTGGAGAGCGGCAGTCGACGCCATAGGACGAGCAGGATGTCGCTTGCGGCGCCGCGGATCGCGCAGTCACCCTTGGCGTGTTCGGGCACGACTACGAACTCGTCGCCAACCTCGCTGACCGTCCACTCCCCCGGCACATCGCCGCAGTGCAGGTGCACCGAGCCACCAACCGGATCGGCACCCTTCGTGGCGTGCGGAAGGAAGTGCGTCAGGAACTCATCTGTGCCGTCGCTGGCAAGGCCGGCCTCTATGGGCCTTGCCGAACCAGCAGCGTCGGCGGCGTCCCACAGGTGCACTGCCGTCTCCTGTGCCATTCGGCGGATCACGAAGCCGGCCGTGTTGTCGTTCGACCAGGTCCAGTTCGGTGACCCTGGATCGGCTTCGGTGAGAGTCGCCAAGAGCCCTGCCCGGACCTGGCGGTACATCTCGACCAGAGCTTCGTCGGCTGGTTTGGGTGGCTGCTCGTACCCGCGCGGATCCGAGCTGTGCTCGGCCACGATCGTTTGCCAGAAGTGCTGAACTTCGATGAGGTGCCACAACAGGTCAGCGACGGTCCAGCCAGGGCACGAAGGCACAGCGGCCGTCAACCCGGCGGCCTCGCAGGCATCCACGAACGCCGCAGAATCGCGATCGAGCGCCGCGATCAGCTCGTTGGTTTCCATCCTCGGATCGTGGCACACCGCGCTACGGTCGGCACCATGAGCAGCGATGAAAAAGACTTGAGCAAGCACGCCCGGATTGCCGATCGGGTCCTCGGCAACATCGTTCAGGCCAAGGGCCCGGCGGTGTCACCTGATGGTTCGATGGTCGCCTTCGTGGTCGGTCGGGTGGACATGGCGAAGAACAAGAACCTGTCGCAGATCTGGCTGGCGGCCACCGACGGGTCGTCAACACCTCGAGCGATCACCGCCGGCGAACACGACACTGCGCCGGCGTGGAGCCCCGACGGACGATCGCTTGCCTTCGCATCGAAGCGTGGCGCGAAGAAGGCCGAAGCCACACTCCACGTCCTCCCCGTTGCTGCCGCCGGCGAGACGCGCACCATTGCGACGATGCCGGACGGCATCGACGAGGTCTCGTGGAGCCCTGACGGTCGATGGATCGCTTTCATCAGCCACACGCGGCACGAGCGGTACGAGGCCGAGGACGAGAGCTGGCAAGCACCGCGCAAGGTCGAGAGGTTCTTCAGCAAGCTCGACAACGAAGGATGGATCTTCGACCGGCCCAGTCACTTGTACGTGGTCGCGGCCGACGGCACCAGTGCGCCACGCAACCTCACACCCGGCGAGTTCCAGCACAGCTCGATCGCATGGAAGCCCGACTCCAGCGGTCTGGTGCTCAGCGCCCAACGCCACGACACGTGGGACCTCGACTTTGCGAGCGCGCTGTACTCGGTCTCGCTCGACGGGGACATCGACGCTCTCACCGGGCTCAGCGGCTCCTACAGCGCACCCACCGTTTCGCCGGATGGATCTCAGGTGGCCTTTCTCGGCGCCGACGATTCGAAGACCTACCCCCAGAACGTTCACGTCGGTGTTGTGCCGGCAAGCGGGGGTGAGCACCGCTGGCTGACGCGAGATCTCGATCGCACCTTCGAGACCACGTCTGGCGGAATGGCGCTGTCGTGGCTCGACGACTCGACGTTGCTTGCCGCCGCTGAAGACCGCGGCGAGACGCACGTCTACCGTGTCTGCCTCGATGCCTCGGCACCAAAGCGAACCACGTCGGGCCCCATCAGTGTCGACTCGTTCGATGCCGCGGGCGGAACCATCGCGTACGCGGCGGCAGCCGTCGACGCTGTCAGCGACATCTTCGTGGATGCCGACGGCAGCCCACGACGCCTGACGTCGTTCGCCGACAGCTACCGATCGCTGACCAGACCCAACACGTGGGAGAAGTTCGCCGTGCCGTGCACCGACGGAAGCGATGAAGTCGACGCGTGGATCATGCGTCCCGCCGACTTCGACCCCTCGAAGAAGTACCCGGTGCTGCTCAACGTCCATGGCGGCCCGCACACTCAGTACGGGGAATCCTTCTTCGACGAATCGCAAGTGCAGTCAGCGGCCGGGTTCGTCGTGATCATGAGCAACCCGCGCGGCGGATCGGGACGAGAGCAATCGTGGGGCCAATCGATCCTCGGCCCGAAGCACCACGCAGTACAGGGAACCGGGTGGGGAACCGTCGATGTCGAAGACGTGCTCGCAGTGCTCGACAACGCACTGGAGCGTTACCCGTTCTGCGACCGAGATAGGGTCGGGATGCTGGGCGGGAGCTATGGCGGTTTTATGGCCACCTGGTTGGCCGGCCGCCACGGCGACCGGTTCAAGGCGATTTGCAGCGAGCGGGCAGTCAACAACATGTTGACCGAGGAGTTCACGAGCGACATCGCCACGATCTTCCGCGTCGAGGTAGGTCCCAGCCCGATCGATGACCCGGAGGAGTACGTCCGGATCTCACCGATCCGGTTCGTGCGCGACATCAACGTACCGATGTTGATCATCCACAGCGAGCAGGACCATCGGTGTCCCATCAGTCAGGCTGAGGAGCTGTTCGTCGCCATGCGTCTGCTCGGCAAGGACGTGACGTTCTACCGGTTCCCTGGGGAGGGACACGAGTTGTCGCGCAGCGGGTCACCGATCCACCGCCGCCAGCGTGCCGAGATCATCCTCGACTTCTTCGCCGAGCACCTCGCAGCTTCGTGAGTTCGCCAGCAAGGTGAGATAAATGGGTACGGCCCGAGCGCCGAGCAGCGCCGCGGGGTGGCAGTTCAACGCCTCCTCGCGGCGACCGGTTGTGTCCTCACCTATACGGGGCCGCAACCTTCAAACGCTGAGTCGAGACCGCCCCGAAGGCGTCGTTCTGGCGCTCCCGCGCCAGGTGCCATCGGCGCGGATATCACAGTTGAGTGCACAGGTGAACGCCGAGAATCAAGTTCGGAATTGTACCCATTTCGTCTCATCTTGCTGCCGAACTGAAAGCGTCGTGACTACTCCGCAACCCATGCGTCGATCAGCTTTCGGGCTATCGAGATCGGCGGCGGGATGGCCGGCAGTTCGTCGCGACGGAACCACCGGGCGTCGATGATCTCGGTGGGGTCGATGTCGATCTCGCCCGACTTCCACTTGGCAGTGAAGCCGACCATCAGGCTGTGTGGAAAAGGCCACGGCTGGCTGCCCCAGTAGCGGACATCGTCGACTTCGATGCCGACCTCCTCGCGGACCTCGCGAACGACCGCTCCCTCCAGAGACTCGCCCGGTTCGACGAATCCGGCGAGGCAGCTGTACAGCGGGCTGCGGAACTGGACACCGCGGGCCAGCAAGGCCTGGTCACCCTTCGACACCAGGGTGATCATCGCCGGCGCCAATCTTGGAAATGCCAACAGGCCGCACGACGGGCATCTCATTGCCCGCTCGCCGAGCTGCTGCTCGGTGGGGGTACCGCAGCGACCGCAATAACGATGGGTGCGCGCCCACTCGACGAGCTGCACCGCTCTGCCGGCGACCATCCACTCGACCTCACCGGCACTGCCGAAGAACGAGTACAGATCGACAGCAGCGCCGTCTGCAGGATCATGACCGTCCGGAACGTCGACACCCCAGCAAGCCTCGTCGCCGAGCATTCCGAGGAAGTGGGCCGACCAGTCCACGTCGAGAACCGTCTCGGTCACCCACACCGACGTGCCGACGACGTGGAAGTAACGATGTGCCGACGACGCCGCAGGTGATGAATGCGATGGCGTGAATATCGGCATGACCACCACCGTAGGCTGATGGTTTGGCATCGCGGGATACAGGCAGACGTATCGACACGGGAACCGGGAGATCCAGATGGCGGGACGGATGAAGTTGGCATGGATGGCCTGTGTGGTCGCGACGTTGGCAACTGCTTGTGGCTCATCGTCCGACTCGACGGCATCGACCGTGGCGTCTGCGGTCACAGCGGCGTCCTCCACGGAGGGTCCTGCCTCCACGTCGATTGAGACCTCGGTCGAGTCGACTTCGCCGCAGACGACCACCAGCGAACCAGCGACCTCCTCGACGACTGCAACGTCCGACGCACCCTCGACGACTGCGGACCCACGTCCGGTCAACGTTGCCGATCAGACGCTGGCATCGGCCGGCGTCCTGCAAGCCGGCGACTTTTCGTCAGCGTGGGTCCAGTTCTCGCCCGGCGGGGCGTCCACACCCGATCCTGCGTCGTGCGGCTACCGACCGAGTGGTGCGCTCAGCCTGGTGAGCAATGGCGGCGGTCAGTTCGGTCCGACGATGCAGTTGGGCACGACGGGCGCGTTCACGAGCTCCTCCTCGATTGCCTTCCCCGACGAAGCCGCCGCGGTCGACTATGTCAGCGTGGTCAACAGCGACGAGTGGGCGACGTGCCGGGCCAAAGAGTTCCAGAAGTTCCAGACCGACAGCGGATCAGACACCGTCGTGACCTTGGCGACCAGGGACGAGCCGAGCCTGAATCAGAACGGCTTCGAGAGCTACGCCCAGTTCAACCTGAGCGGCCCCGACGGTGTTCTACAGCGATATGTCCTGATCAGCCTCTACCGGCTCGGCCGCGAGGTGATCACCGTGAACGAGGAGTACCCCGCGCTCAGCGATGCCGACTTCAAGACGTTCACGGACGAAAACTACGCGGCCCTTGTTGCCGCATACGGACGAATCAACAAGTTGCCTTAGGGCGCCGATAGAACCCGGTAGATGCGCAGAACGCTCATCTGCATTGCGGTACTGGCCACCGCCTGTCGTGCTTCCCAGCCGGCGTCGAGCAAACCGGCGACCACACCAACCACCCTCGGCATCAATGCAACCATGATCTCCGTCATCGATGGCGACACGATCGATGTCAACATCGGCGGCCACCGCGAGCGGGTTCGCCTGATCGGCATCGATACCCCCGAGACCAAGAAGCCCAACACACCTGTGCAGTGCTACGGACCAGAAGCAACGAGGTTCACGAAGTCGTTGCTACCTGCCGACGTGCCGCTACACCTGGAACGAGACGTTGTCGCTCGAGACGATTTCGGACGGATGCTCGCCTACGTCTACCTGGCAGGAGACGGGCAGTTCCTCAACATGACGATCATCCGCCAGGGATATGCCCGTCCGCTCACGATTCCACCGAACGTTGCCCATGCCGACGAATTCGTCGCCGCTTCGCGTGCAGCACAAGGCGACAACATCGGTCTGTGGGCGGGGTGTAGGGGATAGCCTCCGCTGTTGATGGCCGCACTCGCCGAACGTCTCGGATACGACGACGACGCCAAGCTGCTGATCATCTCGTGCGACGACCTGGGCGCGTCCCACTCGGCAAATGTCGGTGTGTACGGCGCCCTTCGGGAAGGAGTGGCAACCTGCGCGTCGATCATGGTGCCGGCGCCATGGGCTCGCGACGCCGCCCTGCGCTACCGGACCACCGATGACATCGGTGTTCACCTGACCCTCAACTGCGAGTACGAGGCGTACCGGTTCGGCCCGATCACGCATGCACCATCGCTGCTCAGTGGGGAGGCCGGGTTTCCTCGGCGCATCGCCGACCTGTGGGAGCACGCCGACACCGAGGAGGTGCTACGCGAATGCCGCGCCCAGATCGAACGAGCGATCGCGTGGGACATCGATGTCACCCACCTCACACCGCACCTCACGGCTATCACCCTTCGTCCCGAGTTCTTCGACGTCTACATCGAGCTCGCGGTCGAGTTCAGCCTGCCGATCCGCCTGCCCTCGACGATCACCGCGGACCAGGCCGGCTTCCCGTTTCGGCATCTGGCCGCCGAAGAAGGCGTGGTCTTCCCCGATCACTTCAATCACGACTGGCGCTCCGGCAGCCGCGAACGGGTCTACGAGGAAGTGCGCACACTCCAGCCAGGCGTCACTGAGATCCACGTACAACCGGCCATTGACACCCTCGAAGTCCGGGCGCTGACCGACGCGGCACCCGGCTGGATCGATGACTACGACCTGGTCACCAACGACACCCGCCTCGAGGAGCTGCTTGCGGCCAGCGGTGCGGTGTTGATCGGATATCGCCAGCTCAGGGACGCGATGCGAGCCGGCTGATCGCGGCCGTTGCCTCGCCATTTCGCAGGACCTCGAGCAGAGCCGCCGTCGAACCGGTCGACTTCAACTTGCCTTGCATGTATGCCACCGTCGGGTCCAACGCAGCGTCGGCAGCGGCGATCGTCACGACAACGTCGGCACCGTCAGGACCGTCGACCGCCTCGTCGTTCTTGCCGAAGCCGACCCGGTATTGGATCGTCACGGCGAGACCGGTGCCCGAATTCCGGCGAACAGATCCGTCTCCAACTCCCCGGATGCCGGCGAGCCGACCAAGGAGCGAGCAAGGATCCAATCCTCCCACGGATAGACCTCGACAAGTTCGTCATCCGTCAAACCGAACCACCACGGCTCGTTCGGGTCGACCTGCGTGGCGTGTGCGCGCAGGGCCCCGCTACGGGCCCACATGAAGTTGCGGACGTCGAGCCGTGTGGTGATCCGATCGTCGTGACCCGGCCGGTCGAGCCAATTCTGATCGAAGGGCGACTCGCCGCGCAGATCGATCATCGCCTGATGGACCGCGGCCAGGCGAGCCTTGGCCCACACCGAGTAGTACAACTTCTGCGGTTGATGCGGCTCACCGAGCCCCGGATACCAGGCCGGGTCGCCGGCACGTTCCCAGGCCAGCACCGAGATGTCGTGCACCTTGAGGTGGTCGGGATGTGGGTAGCCACTCTGATCGTCGCCGTAGGTGATGATCACATCCGCGCGCTGGTCACGAATAACCGCGACCAGACGACCGACCGCCTCGTCGAGGGGAGCCTGATTGAAGGATTCCGGATGATTGTTGGGATCGGTATCGACCATTCCCGAGTCGCGATAGCCGAGCATGACGACCTCGTCGAACCCGATGATCTCAGCGGATCTAGCCAACTCGTCCGCACGAAGCTCGGCCAGCCGATGCTTCTCCTCGTCGGCAGTCAATCCGTGGAATGGCTGGCCAGGTTCGCGCAGCGCCGGGTTCTGCATCTCGCCCTCCTCGCCGCCGGTACAGCACACCAGCACGGTGTGCACTCCCTGAGCTTTGTACATCGCCATGGTCGGCGCGCCCTTCGATGCTTCGTCGTCGGGATGGGCATGGACGGTGAGCAGACAGAGCCGTTCCTTCACGGACGTGAACGCTATCGAGCGCGGCCGCCACCTAGGCTCCACCGTCGTGCGTCGGCTTGTCGCCATCCCCGTTTCGCTGGCTGCCCTTGCCTTGGTCGCCTCCGGTTGCCGTCACGACGGCCGCGAAATGCGCCCCGCTCTTCCCAGTCAGGACGGCAGCGTCAGCACGACGGCGCCGCCGACCGCGCCCGCGACCGACGACGGTTTCTTCGACACGGTCGCGCTCGACGCCGGTGCTGCCGATCCGGTTGCACCGGGCGGGCCCATCCAGGTCTCGACCACCAACGGTCTCGGAACTGCGGCACCCCTGGCACAGTCCCTCACCGTCACCGCTCCCTGGCGCGAGGGTGCACCAATCGATCCCAGGTACACCTGCAAGGGCGACAACGTTTCTCCCGCGTTGAGCTGGAGTGAGGCGCCGGAGGGCACCCAAGAGATCGCGATAACCCTGATCGACCAGGACGCGAACTTCGATCATTGGACGACGTCCGGGATCGCCCCTGATGTCACTTCCCTCGCTGAGAACACAGCTCCGGCAGGCACCGCTACGGCCCTCAATGGATCGGGCGCCGCCGGCTACCGGGGCCCGTGCCCACCGTCTGGAGCCACGCATACGTACCGCATCACGGTTCACTACCTCGACCGTGCGCTGCTGCTGTCGTCGGGAGGCTCGGCCAGCGCCATGCGCACCGCCATCGACGAGGCCACCATCGCCACCGCCCAGGTCACCGGCACCTTCACCGGCTGATTACATTCCATCGGACAGATTGTTTCCGGAGACCCCTGGGTGGCTTGATGGAGACACTCCGATAGGCGCTACTCGGCAGTCCCTATGAGTTGATGGCGAGGGTGTCGAGGTAGCCGGCAAACTTTTCGACAGCGGCGTGGCGCCTGGTGGGGATGTGTTCCATCGGCGGGTCCGAGGCCCTGTAACCCTTCAGGACCTGACGGGCGATGGTCACCTTGTGCACTTCGTCAGGACCGTCATAGATCCTGGCCGCCCTGGCCGCGCGGTACATCGATTCCAGTGGGAGATCCGTCGTGTACCCAAGCGATCCGTGGATCTGGATCGCCCTGTCGATGACGTTGTACATCACCCGCGCACCCCAGAACTTGATCACCGCGATCTCGATCCTGGCGTCGCTGTAATGCTTCCCGGCTGCGTGAAGTTGATCCATCTTCCACGCGGCCTGAAGTGTCAGCAAGCGAGCAGCGTTCATCTCGGCGTAGCTCTCGGCGATCCAGTCCTGGACCATCTGCTTCTCGGCGAGGAGCGAGCCGTGGGTGTAACGGGTCAGCGCGCGCTCGCAAAGCATGTCGAATGCACGGCGGCTCTGGCCGAGCCATCGCATCGCGTGGTGGATGCGACCCGGACCCAGCCGCTTCTGGGCTAGCGCGAAACCTTGCCCGATCCCATCCTCGCCGCCGACGACGTTGTCGAACGGTACGCGCACATCGTTGTACAGGATCTCGGCGTGGCCACCGGGCTCACCGGTGCGATGATCGGGCTCGCCCATCGTCGGCACGTCACGAACGATGTTGACTCCCGGGGTGTCGGTAGGAACGATGATCATCGAATAGTTCTTGTACGGCTTCTCGTAGTCACCGGTCTTGACCATGACGACCAAGAAGTCGCTGATCGACGCGTTCGACGAGAACCACTTGTGCCCGTTGATCACCCACTCGCCTCCATCGCGGACGGCGGATGTCTTCAGCAACGTGGGATCGGCACCGGCTCCGGGCTCGGTCATGGAGAAGCTGCTGCGAACCTTGCCGTCGAGGAGAGGCTGCATCCATTGTTCGCGTTGCGCATCGGTTCCCCCCACCGCGATCAGTTCGGCGTTGCCGCTGTCTGGGGCGTTGTTGCCGAAGACACTTGGGGCGTACGCACACTGCCCGAGGATCTCGTGCATCAGACCGAGCTTCACTTGCCCGAAGCCTTGACCGCCCATGTCCGGCGGCAGGTGCGCGGCCCACAGTCCCTGACGACGGACCTCGTCCTTCAGTGGATCAGTGATCTGGAGGAAGACGGCTCGGCCCTGGGGTGTGCGCCAGCGCTCGGCCAGTGTCTCCAATGGGATGATCTCGTCGCGGACGAACTCGCGCATCCACGCCAGCTTGGCCTCGAACTCGGGCTCGGTCTCGAAATCCCACGCCATGGCGCACCCCTATCGTCGCTGTAAGGCGAAACAAGCCTCTGACGGGGCCGACCGTACACTGCTCTCGTGCACGGCCGGCTGTCGAACGTACTCAGCATCGTCGTCCTCGCCGCGGTCGGTCTTCGTCTGGTCCAAGCCGTCAAGTTGTCGCGTTCGACGCGCGGCCGGTCGCTGAGCCGACAGGTCTGGACGCGCCTTCGCTGGCGTCACTTCTGGCCAGTGCCGTTCGTCCTCGGCGGTGTGTTGGCGGTGGCCATTCCGCTGTTGTTGCTGGTACCGCCGCTGCGTTGGGGGTGGTGGTCGGCCCTCGGTGGCGGCGGCAATCCGGTCTTCGGTGAGAGCGACACGACGACGGGCACCGTCTGGGCGTGGCTCATCCCCCTGGTGTTCATGGCACTCGTCGTGACAGCGCTTCCGCTCTTCGCCAACGCGGAAGAGCGGATGTTCCGCTCCGGCGCACAGCGTTGGAGCGGCCGCAAGCGGGTGTTGAAGGTTCTGCAGTTCGGCCTCATCCACGCAGTGATCGGAATCCCGATCGGCGTCGCCTTGGCACTATCGGTCGGCGGGGCATATTTCATGTCCGTCTACCTTCGCTCGTATGCCCTCACCGGAAGTGCGGCCGAGGCAACGCTCGAGTCGACTCGGGCACACACGGCGTACAACACGCTGATCATCGTGGTGGTGGCATTCGTCGTGGCTCTCGACGCCGTCATCTGACGATGGCGCGTCGATAGCCTGAGAAATAATGTCACTGCCCCCGCCACCTGTCATCGCCCACTGCTACCGCCATCCTGACCGTGAGACCGGGCGGAGTTGCACGCGATGTGGCAAGCCGGCTTGTGGCGATTGCTTGGTGCAGGTGTCGATTGGTTCGCAATGCGTCGACTGCATCAAGGCGGCCCGCCCCGACATCAAGACTCGGGCCAGGTTCTGGAACGCCCGCCAGCCTTCGCTGGTGACCTACACCTTGATCGCGATCAACGTTGCCGTCTACATCTGGACTGTCAGCGCCGACCAGAAACACGACGGCCCCTTCCCCCACGGCGACTACACGCTTGCACTCGCCAAACCCTTCATCCAAGACGGCCAGTACTACCGCCTGATCTCCTCAGGGTTCTTGCACTATGGCATTTTCCACATCGGCATGAACATGCTCCTGCTGTTCCAACTCGGGCAACTGCTCGAGCCGGCAATCGGCCGCGTGCGGTTCGCGCTGCTGTACTTCGCCAGCCTCCTCGCCGGATCGTTCGGCGCGCTGATGCTGCAACCGAATGGCCTGACCGGAGGTGCTTCCGGAGCCGTGTTCGGATTGATGGCTGCGGCAGCGATCGGCCTGCACCGGCGGGGCGTCAACGTGTTCAAGACGGGTATCGGCACGATCCTGATCCTCAACCTGGTGATCACCTTCACGATTCCGGGGATCTCCGTCGGCGGTCACCTCGGCGGCGCGATCGCTGGTGCGATATGCGGCTTCGTGATCCTGGCCCCACGCCACGCCGTGATGCCGAAGTGGGCCTCGTACGCCACACCGATAGCGGTCGTCCTCGTCGCCCTCGTTGGAAGCCTGGCAATCGGCGCCTAGGTCTGGCTACTTCCGTCGCTTCCGTGTGAAGCGCAGCCGCGGGATCTCCAGTTGGTCGATTCGATCGCTCGACCATTTCGCGGGTGGCGCCATCGTGAGCGCGCAGAGTCTCACCAGTACCTGGTCATAGTTGACACGCCATCCGGCGAAGTCTCGCCATGCCTGATCGAGGTCGCGCTTCAGAGGCACGTCGAGGGCCCGCAACTCGACGCAGAGCAGGTCGAACTCGCGTCTTGAGATCGTGATCGCGTCCGTGGGCGCTGGATCGGGGTCGTACGGAATTTGAAAGAGATCGGCGATGCGGCGAAGACAGAGGAAGCCGGTGCGGATCACGATGTCGCAAGCGGGGTTGTACGGGCGATCGATCGTCGAGCTCATGATCGCTGCGGTGTCGAGGACGCATCCGCCGGCCGTGATCCAGCTGCGCTCAGGGTGCGGGGAGCGGAAGAACCCCAGCGAAGGTTGGCTGGTATGGCTCTCTTCGACGTCGACGAACCACGTCTCCCAGCGCTCGAACAGATCCTCGTCGATCTGGTCCAGCCAACCGAGACGGCTGTACCGCGTGAGCAACTCGGCGGGGCTCGGCGGCAGCCCTGCGCGCACTTCGAGCATGCCGACCAACGCCTCACGCCGACTGAAGGCGCCATAGATCGTCGGCAGATACGAGATCATCAACGACACGAGCCCGAGACCAATGCCTGCCTCGACGAATTCAAGTGCGATCCTGGCGGTCCCCCGAGGGAGGATGAATCCGAGCGTGAACAGCGACGAGCCGCTGGTGGCGAACGCTTCGGTCAGCGGTCGGATGCCCGTACCCCAGAAGATCGAGGTGAAGCCGGCCAGCACGACGCAGACCCATAGCGCGGGCAATGTGACCAACGACACCGGTGCATACAGCGACATGATCCGGTCGCGGGTTTCGAACGAGCGACTCGGGCCGGCGAAGACGTTGAAGACCTTGCGGATGGCGACGAAGTGCCACCTGGTCAGCAGGGTGATCACGGCGCGTGGCACCACCACCGTCTTGACTGCCGAGGCCAGCGTCCAGATCACCAACGCCACTCCCGCCACCACTGCGCACACCTGAACCACGATCACCCGACCACTGTGTCACACCCATTTGCGATGATGCCGCTATGACGAAGCGTCAGGCTCAACAAGCCAACTCCGAGCAGCTCACGCTGCTGGCAGTCTCCGAGCTGCCTCTCCAGTTCCGGCTCGATCAGCGCACCCGCGAACGCGGTCTCGCCCATATCGCGGCGATCCGCCGCCAACTGGCCGCCAAGGCCTCCACCTCGGTCGCTACTGACCAGTTCGATGCCCAGCACCACGAGGCAGCGTGATCGCCTTCAGGCCGATGGGGCAAGCGAGCGCACTGCATCCCAATGCTTCAGGTCCGGATCCAATCCGAGAATCGCCAACGACGTAGTTGTCACACCGTTGTCGAAGTACGCACGGATGGTGTCTCGGCAATGCGCGGGCGAGCCGTGCACGATCAGTTCATCGACCAGCGAGTCGGGTATTGCTGCCAATGCAGCCTTTCGGTCGCCTGCCTGCCACGCGTCCCACATCGGGCGCAGCTGCTCGCCGCGTCCCAGCCAATCGTGAAACGCGGCGTACACGGGCACGTTCAGATATGCGGCGATCACGTACCTTCCCGCGTTGCGAACCACCTCGGAGTTCTCGCTGGGGCAGACGAAGATCCGACAGACGATCTCCTTCTCTGCTCCGCCCGCCGCATCGGTGACGACTCCGACGACTTTGCTGACATCGGTCGGCGCCAGCCAGTTGATGATCGCGCCGTCGGCCTCTCGGCCTGCCAAACGCAGCATGCCTTCGCGCAACGCCGCGATCAGGATCGGTGGCGTCTGTTCGGGTCGCACACCGAGCCGGAAACCTTGCACCTCGAACGTGTCGTAGGTCTTCGAGACCTTGTCGCCGGTGAACGCATCGCGGAGGAACCGGACAACATCGCGAACCTTCTTGTACGGCTCGACGAAGGGCACTCCGTTCCAGCGCTCCACGATCACGTCGCTGCTGGACCCGATCCCCATCGCGAATCGGCCGGGTGCGGCATCGGCCATCGAGGCGACACATTGCGCGAAACAAGCCGGCGAGCGGGTGAACGCTGGCACGATCGCGGTGCCGAGCCGCAACCGTGGCTCCCATGCCGCTGCGAGAGCCAGCGGTGTGAACGCATCCGCGCCATCGGCTTCCGCCGACCAGATGTCGGTGTATCCGAGGTCAGACAGCTCGCCGAGCTTGTCGCGGTGGCTGTGCAGTGGTCCCGGCAGCGGCACTGTCATGCCCGGACGATTCGGAAGCGCCATGTCGTTTCTCCTTGGTCTGCGGCTGACGGTAGCTGGTCGACATTGCCCATGACCCGCCGGCGTGAGATGATGCGCGCGTGAGCACACACGTGGCTGATGAACCGCGAACGACCGCGGCGGCGCCTCTTCAGACCACGGTGTTCGAGACCGATGCCCAGCTGAAGAAGTACCTCGATCGCACACCGGCGTCGATCAAGCAGTTGATCGTTCGATTCAGCATCGGCGCGGTTGCTGCACTCACCCTGGTCAGCATGTTCACCGCGTTTGCAAGCCGCCGGGTAGGCACCGAGCAGGCGATCGGCGACGCCCAAAATGCCACGTACTACATCGCCAAGGGTGTCATCGAAACAAATGCTACCGATGGGCTCTTCAGACGCGACCCGACCGCGCTCGCCTTGCTCGACAAACGAGTGCACGCTGCTGTGCTCCGCGACCCGTTGGTACGAGTCAAGGTGTGGGCGACCGACGGAAGGATTCTCTACTCGGACGAACCGAGGCTGGTCGGTCAAACGTTCGAGCTCGACGTCGACAAGGCATCCATGTTCGCCACTCGCGACAATCATACGAAGGCGGAGGTCAGCGACCTCTCCGAGCCGGAGAACACCTACGAACGGCAGTTCACCAAGCTGCTCGAGGTCTATCAGCTGACCGAGACCGTGCAACACACGCCCGTGATCTTCGAGGCGTACTTCCGCTACAGCGGGGTCGCCGACGTTGGACGAAACCTCTGGAAGCAGTTCGCCCCCATCGCGATCGGCTCGTTGATCGCGCTCGAATTGATCCAAGTCCCGATCTTCATCACGCTTGCCCGCCGGCTGCGTGCAGCACAGGTCCAGCGCGAGCGGCTGCTGCGTCACGCGATCCAGTCCTCGGAGGCCGAGCGGCGGCGCATCGCCAGCGACCTCCACGACGGGGTCGTGCAAGAGCTCACCGGCGTTTCACTGAGTCTCGCCGCAGCGAGCCGCAGCGACAGTGCCGACGCGCCGCGAATGGCTGACGCATCGTCGAGCCTGCGCAGCAGCATCAAATCGCTGCGATCCCTGCTGGTCGAGATCTATCCACCGAACTTGCACGAGGAAGGTCTCGAGTTCGCGCTGGGCGATCTGTTGGGCGGCGTGTCCAACCGAGGCATCTCCGTCAAGCTCGACGTCGACCTCGGCAAGGCCCATTTGACTGCCGACACGGCAGGGTTGATGTACCGCAGCGCCCAAGAAGCGCTTCGCAACGTGGTCGCCCATTCGGGCGCGGGCCGCGTTCGCCTGGTCGCACGGGTCTCGGGCAACGAGGCACGTGTGATCGTCGACGACGATGGACGCGGCTTCACACCGGGCCAGATCGAAGGTAAGCCCGGTGACGGCCACTTCGGTCTGCGCGCCCTGGCAGGGCTGATCGCCGACGCGGGGGGCAAGCTTTCGGTACTTTCGGCCCCTGGCGCCGGCACGCGCGTCGAGGTCAGGCTCCCGGTGGCAACCGGCGGCCAACTGTGATCCGTCTGGCGGTTGTCGACGACCACGTGATCGTCCGCAACGGTCTCGCGCAACTGCTGGCGACCACTGACGACATCGAGTTGGTCGGCATGGCGGCCAATGGTCTCGAAGCCCTCAGCCTCGTCGCCGAGCTGCAGCCGGACGTCGTGCTCATGGACCTGTCGATGCCGGAGATGGATGGCGTTGAGGCCACGAGGCAGATCGTCGCCGCACATCCGACGGTTCGGGTCCTGGTGTTGACATCGTTCAGCGATCAGACACGGATCATGGACGCTCTTCATGCCGGCGCAGAGGGCTACCTGTTGAAGCACTCCGAGCCCGACGAGATCGCAGCGGCCGTGCGAGCCGTCTACGAGGGTGGGTCGCCGCTTGATCCCAAGGCCGCCCGGGTGTTGCTCGACTCGAGGCGAACATCGGCCGACTCCGACAACTTGACCGATCGCGAGCGGGAGGTTCTGCTGCTCGTTCGCGGCGGACTGGCCAACAAGCAGATCGCCCGGCAACTCGGGATCAGCGAGCGCACCGTCAAGGCACACCTCACCAACGTCTTCCAACGCCTGGGCGTGACCGATCGAACCCAGGCGGCACTCTGGGCCAGCGAGCACCTCAGCTAGACCGAGTTTGCACCTTTGACCGGATTCGTCCTGCGAGGCGGATCAGGGAAGCGTCGTGTGACCACCACCGCTGCCACCATCTCCGCCGCCACCATGGCCGCTGGCGTCGCTGCTAGGCATCGAAGTCGTGGTGGCAGTCGGGTCAGGGGTCGAGGTCGACGGCACTGTCGGTTCCGCTACGGTCGGTGGTGTCGAGGTGTCGGTCGGCTGCGCGTCGACGGTGCTACCAGGCCCGCCCGACGGGCCTTCATCGACGATGACCACGGTGCCTGGTTCTCTATGTGGGCCAGGGGCGCCGTTGTCGACGGAAGTGTTCGGGCCTTGGTCAGCGACAGTCGTTTCCGGGACCGTCCCGGCATTGATGGAGGATTCCGGCGCGTCTTCGACGATCGCTTTCAGCACTGCAGCCTCGAGGAATGCAGTATCGGTGTCGATGGTCGACGTCGATGCCTGCTCGATAGTGCGAGTCGAATCGACGTTCGCACTAGCCCAAACACCACGTTCGGTCGGGGCGCCAAGCGCCGGGAACAGGGTGTCGCGAACGGTGAAGGCGGCAGCGGTTCCACCGACGGCCGTCGCGCAATACAGCAACCAGCCGATCAGTGCCTTCGTACGTACTCGCGGCTTGCGCGGTGGCGTCGTGCCGCGCAGCACACTGCGGATGGAGACTCGATCGGCGGCGCCATCCGCGGAGCCTTTGATCAGCGGTCGAAGACCTTCGCCCCCGCCGTGCCCGCGCTCCAGCCAATCGTTCTCACCCACACTGGTCAGTGTGCTGACTCAGGGGCGCGAGGCACAACGGGACATAGGTAGTAGGACCAATGGATTCCGTCCTGCCATCACGCCCTCGAAATGTCCCGCCGAGTGACCCGGCTGTACAGTGCGCACATGGGGGAAACACCGTGGCAGGGCGACGTTTGCTCGCTGGTCGAGGAATATCGCAGTCATCGACGCTCGCCCGTCGAAGAGCTCCGGGCAACGTACGACGCGATCGATTCGAGCACCCTCAACGCGTTCTGTTACACACCCCGTGAGCAGGCAGAACAGGCGGCGGCCGAGGCAGACGTCAGCAAACCGTTCGGCGGTGTCCCCATCGGCGTCAAAGAGCTCGACCAGGTCGTTGGTTGGCCGGACACCCACGCATCTGTGCCGCTGGCCCATCAGGTAGCCACCTACACGAGCGTGATGGTGCAGCGAATGCGCGACACGGGCGGAGCGATTCTCGCCGGCCAAACCACTGCGAGTGAGTTCGGCGGGGTCAACGTCACCCGCACCCTCCTGCACGGAACCACCCACAGCCCGTGGCAGCACGGCCGCACCCCGGGCGGGAGCTCGGGCGGCACCGCCGCCGCCGTGTCGGGCGGCCTCGTAACGGTCGCCACCGGGGGCGATGGCGGCGGGTCGATTCGCATCCCTGCCGGTTTCACAGGTCTCGTCGGCCTCAAGGCGACGATCGGCCGAATTCCACGCGGACCGCGTGCGGACTATGGAAATCTCACCGTCACGATCGGCTGTCTCTCCCGGTCGGTGCGCGATACGGCCCGCTGGTTCGACGTGTGCAACGGCTACGAGGCCCGGGACCCGCTGAGCCTGCCACGGGTCGAGGGATGGGAAGCGGGTCTCGGCAACCACCTCGATGCCCTTCGCGGGTCGCGCGTGGTCCTGGCTCCGATGTGGGGAAATGCCACCGTCTCGCCGATCATGTGGGAGCTGCTCGAGGAGTCTGCGACCGGGTTGATCGCCGACAACGGGCTCAAGCGGATCGAGGACGTCGACACCAAGCTTCCCAACATGGGCGCGGCCTGGTCGATCAGCGGAATGATCGCTGTCGAAGCCCAACTCGGCGAGCTGTGGCCCGGTTGCGCCGACCAACTGACACCCGAGATGCGCTACGGCCTGGAGTCGACCAAGGGGCTGTACAACGCAGAGGCCAGAGCCAAGATTGAGCGACGTCGTGTCGAGCTCAACGAGGCGATGGCACGCATCTTCGATCCTGCCGATGGAGTCGATTTCGTGATCACGGCATCGAACCCGGACGTCGCGTTCAATGCCGACGGACCGTTGCCGTCGGTGTTCGGCGGCATCGAAGCGGGAGCCAAGAACAACGGCCGGCTGACCTTCCCCGCCAACCTGCACGGCAACCCGGCGATCTCGATACCGGCAGGCACGCTCGACGGTCTGCCGATCGGCTTGCAAGTGGTCGGCCGTCACTACAGCGAAGAGTTGCTGCTCGACCTGGCCCTGTCGGTCGAGCGCGCCCGGCCGTGGCCATTGGTTGCGCCGGGTTCGCCACGGTGACAGCAGGCAAGCCGGAGGCGACCCGTCTCGATCGCCAGCAACGCCTCTTGGCCATCGGGCTGGTGCTCGGTGTGATGATGGTCGCCTTCGAGATCACCGCAGTTCTGACGAGCCTGCCGACCATCGCCGATCAGCTACATGGTGATTCGCTCTATGGCGTCGCGTTGGCCTGCTACACGCTGGCCAACCTCGTTGCCCTGGTCGTCACGGGCGAGTTGACGGATCGATACGGGCCCGCCAGACCGTACCTGGCCAGCCTGGCGGTCTTTGCCGGTGGGCTGATCGTCGCCGCCACCGCGCCGACGATGGCCGTTGTCGTTGTGGGCAGGACGATGCAGGGCGCCGGCACCGGGGGCCTGGCGCCGATCGCCTACGTACTCGTGAAGCGTGCGTTCCCCGCGGACCGCCAGTCGAGCATGTACGCCTACCTCTCGGCGGGTTGGGTGCTGCCGAGCCTGATCGCACCAGCCATTGCCGGGACGATCACCGACGGCCTCGGCTGGAGATGGGTCTTCTGGTTGTTGCTGCCCCTGATCCCGGTCGTCGCGTACATCACCGTCCGACCGATGCGGGCGTATGCGGCAAGCGGCGGTGGAGTCGTGCGACATGCGCGCATCAGGGATGCGATCCTCGCCGCGGCCGGGATCGGGGCGTTCGTGACCTCGCTGCAGTTCCGCAATCCGATTGCGGCCGTCGGGGGTGCGATCGCCGGGTTGGCAATCGGCCTGCCGAGCTTGCGTCGCCTTCTGCCGGCTGGTTTGCAGCGAGTTGCTCGTGGCCTGCCTGCCGTGGTGTTGTGCCGGATCCTCGCCACTGCTGCCTTCCTCGGTGCCGACAGCTTCATCCCGCTCGCGGCCGATCGGATCCATGGTGCTTCGCCAACGATGCAGGGCTTTGTCATCATCGGCGCGTCACTCAGTTGGACGAGCGGCCAATGGTCCGTCGCCCACCATCCGGACCTCGACCCCCGCCGCACTGTGCGGTGGGGGTTCGCCACACTGACCCTCGGCTTGGCCGCCAGTGTTCCGATCGTCGCTGCCGGGTGGCCGCTCTGGGCAACGTTCGTCGGCTGGGCCATCGGAGGGTTCGGCATGGGTCTGCTGTTCAACCCGACAACCGTGGTGGCCATGTCGTACGCCGACGAAGGCGCGGAGGGCCTGGTCAGCAGTCAGGTCAACCTGGCGGACGCAATTGGCTTTTCGACGATGGGCGGTATCGGTGGGGCGATGGTGGCGATCTCGGAGCGCACCAGCCTGTCGTTGTCGGGTGCGCTCGGCATCAACTTCTGTCTGGCAATCGCACTCGGTTGCCTCGGAGTGATCTGCGCCGGACGCATCGCCGCGCGCAACTATCTCTAGACGGCGGGCAGGAGCCAGAACGAGAGATCCCCGACGGGCTGCTCGCCGATCGACACCTGGACATCGACCTGGCCGGGACGCGGGAACTGGATCGCGACCAGGTCGATCACCTGTGGCACGTTGATCCCTTCACCCGCAAAGGCGCCCGAGACTGCATTCAGCTGGATCGAGACTTCGGCGTTGGCGATCACTTCTGCGGTGTCGGGATACTTGAGTCGAACATGTACCTGGTGCGATTGCCCGAGCGAGGCGGCGGGGAGGTGAACGACCATCGCCAGGTGGAGTCGCGGGTTGGCGGGATAGGTGCTCTGCACCACACGGCTGACACCACCCGAGCTGACGAACAGCAGCCCCTCGCGGACCTGGGCGAAATCGCACAGCAGCAGCGTGGTCAGTCGCGGTGTCACATGCCCGACCCTACCGAGTCGGCTCAACGAGCCGGCAGGGACTGCTCGGTTGTCAGCACCGGCTCGAACAGATCACCGTCGCGGTCCACCCGGTCCAACACGTCGCGGAAGGTGAACTTCAGCGACGCGTCACCCGCTGCTCCCGACTCGACCTCGGCCCACGTGACCGGGGTCGATACCGTCGGCTCCGGTCTGGCGCGCATCGAGTAGACCCCGATGGTCGTCTTGAACCGGGCGTTCTGGCTCCAGTCGACGAAGATCTTTCCAGGGCGCTGGACCTTAGCCATCACCGTCGTGACCCGGTCCCGATGCTGGCGTTCCAGGACCTGTCCGACGGCGAGGGCGAAATCAGCGGCGGCCTCGTGGGTGCACGGGGTGTTGAGCGGGACGTACATCTGCAACCCCTTGGAACCCGACGTCTTGCACCAGCCCTCGAGTCCGACGGCGGCCAGAACTTCGCGGACCCACACGGCGATCTCGCAGCATTCCTTCATCGCCGCGGGCGCGCCGGGATCGAAGTCGAAGACCATGGCCAGCGGTGTGTCGAGATCGTCCGAGTGGGCCATGGGGACGTGGAGCTCGAGTGCCGCCATGTTGGCGGCCCACACCAAAGCCGCGGGCTCGTCGAACCGGCAGTACCCGATGTCACCGCCGCTGTCGCCCGGTCCGGGAGCAGTCGGGATCCACGAGGGCCGGTGCTTCGGGCAGCGCTTCTCGAAGAAGCCCGCCGTTTGAACCCCGTTGGGGAACCGCTTCAACGTTATGCAACGGCCGGCAAGGTGAGGAACCATCACCGGCGCGATGCGGGCGTAGTACTCGATGGCCTCGCCCTTGGTCGTGCCGGTTTCGGGGTAGAGCACCTTGTCGAGGTTGGACAGCGATATCTCGCGTTCGCCGACCTTGACCACAGTCCCACCGCTCATGTCGCGACTCAGGCGGACTTGCGGACTCGCCTCGGCTTGGCCGGGGCCTTTGCCGATCCGACGACTTCGAGGTCGGGCCCACCTGCCGGGTGCCGGCCACGGGCAGCCTTCGCCGCCTTGACGCTGGCCTCCAGCGCTGCCATGAGGTCGACGACCTGTGGCGCAGCCGCAGCAGGCGCCGGCGTTTCGAACAGCTCTCCCGCTGCTTTGCGTTCGATGAGATCGAGGACCTGTTCGCGGTATCCGTCGCGGTACTTCGACGGATCGAACTCGCTCGACAACGATGCCACCAACGCCTCTGCCATCTTCACTTCCTTGGCGCTGACTTCGATCGAATCGAGAACGCCCAACTCATCGATCGACTCGACAGGGACGACCTCGTCGGCAAACACCATGGTGCTCATCAACAGCGTGCCTTCCGATGCCCGGACGGCTGCGACGTACTGCTTGTTGCGCATCACGAACCGACCGATGGCGACCTTGCCGGCTGACTCCATGGCCTGCGCCAACAAGGCGTACGGCTTCGGGGTCTTGTCGGGGGCGAGGATGTACGGCGAGTCGAAGTACACCGGGTCGATCTCCTCCAGATCGACGAACTCCTCCAGGTCGATGCTTCGTGTCGCCGAAGGAATGAACGGCTCGAGCTCATCAGGGTCGACGATGACGTACTGCCCCTTGCTGATCTCGTATCCCTTGACGATGTTCTCGTCGGGAACATCCTCGCCGGTGTCGGCCGACACCGTCTTCAGACGGATGCGACTCATCGTGCGCTCGTCGAGCTGGTTGAACGACACGCTCTTCTTGCTCACGGCATGGAACATCTTGATGGGGATGGCTACAAGCCCGAAACTGATCGTCCCACTCCACACTGGTCTCGGCATACCCACAAGTCTGCCCTGAAATTCGACGTTTGACCAGGCCTGGCGTCAACTTGCCAGGACTGCACGGGCGACGAGGTCGGTCCCGAAGGCCGTCAGGATGGCCAGATACAGCAGGCCGGTCGCCGCCATCACTGCCGAGTAGTACCGCTCACGCAATGCAGCCTTGGTGACGAACACCAGCACGATCGTCGCCACCGCGCAGGCCCCCCAGAACCACCCGAGCGTTCCGTTCCACCCATCATCGACTGCCCCGGTCCACACCGAGATCATCCCAGTCGGCAAGAGCAGGGCGCCGACCTCCACCGGCCAGACCCAACCCACCGCTCTCACCAGCTCGTTGAGGTGCCGTCGCGGCAGGCCGGGTTGCACGAGGTACCAATGGCCCAAGAGCATGGCGTCGGTGACCGAGCCGAGGAAGGCCGCGCCGGCGAACGTTCTGAGTAGTGACACGGCCACGCTGCCACCGGCATCGATGGCGGCGGCGATCAGACCGACGATGCCGACGATCGGTGCCAGCAGATCGACAGCGGGCGGAAACTCGCGGCCGGCGAGCGGGCGTTTGGACTGGCGCTCGATGCCGGTCATCTCGGCCACCCGCTGAGAGCGGCGGTCGTGCTCGTCGGACTGTCCGGAGACGCCAGCGCGACGGTGGTAGATCGACACGATCAAGGCGAAAAGTGCGGCAGCGGCGACACCAACTGCACTGATCTCGCGGACCCACACCACGCCGAAGCGCAGCCCCAAAACGACTGCTGCGGCTGCCATCAGCAGATAGATGCTGCGCAACAGCCATCCGTAGCCCAGACCGACCTCGCGACGCCGAGTCGTGAACCACAGAAATGCCAGCCCACCGACTGCCCACTGCAGCAGCGCGGAGGCGGCATCGAGGCGGATCACGCCGGGCAGGCTAACGAACCAGGCCGGTCAACAAACCGGACACGCTGGTGGCCAAGATTCTTTCCAATTGCAAAACCTTTTGGTTTCCGGATCGTGTCAGTTCTGTACAATTGAACTCAGTGGACGGCTCGCGAGGGTTCGTCCACGACAGGAAGTCTCTCCGGCTGGCGCCGGTCCCACTTCATCGAGGAGCACCCGTCCCGCGATTCGATGAAGCCACCGCCCGCCGCGTGAAGCCAGCGCCGCCGGAGAGCTCCAAATACGAACCCTCATGGCCACCGTCCCGGTCATGAGGGTTCGTCGTTTTCCTGGCGCGCACATCGCTTCACCACATCGTTGTCGTGCAGTCGGGTGATGCGACATCGCCCGGCACTCGTCGCCGTGATCCTGCTGCTCAGCGGCTGCTTCACGGGCCAGCGCCCGTCGTTCGCGACCGAGCCGTTCCCGCCGGGATCGAGAAGCGGTGACCCGTCGATCGACCAGGTGCTCGCTCAACTCGACGCCGTCAACGAGGGGCCGTACACCGCGGAGTACACCGTCCTCACGAAGTTCGGTGACACGACGCGGCCGGCCAGCGTCACGGTTGCCGATTCGCGCCGATCGGTGACCGTTGGCGACGTCCGGTTCCTCAGCGCGGCCGGCTCCTCGCAAACGTGCATCCTCGATACGACCGACCCGTGCTCGTCGAGCATCGATCCGGCACGAATCAGCGACACCCAGATCACACCCGACTTCTACGCCGCCGACGCCGCCAAACGCCTGAGACGCAGCGCCGCAGCGCGGATCGGTCCGCCGATCTCCCACACCGACCAGATCGCCGGCTTGGCAGCCATGTGCGTCGATGTTCCCCTGTCCGGAGGAACGTCCGTCTTCTGTGCCCTCACCAGTGGTCCCCTTGCCCGGCTCGACGACGGTGCGGTGGCAATCAACCTCACTCAGTACTCACCGACCGTCGACGAATCACTGTTTGCAACGACCGCCACGTAGGCGGTTCAGGCAGAAACGCTGACCAGCTCGTGGTTGGCGTCGTTGACAGCCCGTGGCCCCGCGTCGGTTGCGACCACGATGTCCTCCAGGCGCATGCCCCAGCGGCCCGGCATGTAGATGCCCGGCTCGACACTGAAGGCGTGCCCCTGCTCGAGCGGCAGAGCATTGCCCTCGACCATGTACGGGTCCTCGTGTTCTTCCATGCCGATGCCGTGACCGGTGCGATGGATGAAGTAGTCGCCGTACCCGGCGGCAGCGATGATCCGACGGGCAACGCGATCGACTTCCTGGCAGGGTGTGCCAACCGTTCCGGCCACCACCGCAGCAGCCTGTGCCTCGTGCAGCACCGCGTAGGCCTCGGCCACCTCGGCAGGGGGTTCGCCCAAGAACACACAGCGGGTGATGTCGCTGCAGTACCCGTCCATCGTGCCGCCGAAATCGCAGAGCACGATCTCGCCTTCGTTGATCACGCGATCGCTGGCGTGATGGTGGGGTGATGCTGCATTCTCGCCGGCACCCACTATGGCGAAGTTGACCCGTTGATGACCCTCGTCGAGGATGCGCGCGCCGATGTCCGCGCTGACTTCTGCCTCGGTGCGTCCGGCAAGCGCGATCCGGCCGGCCTGCAGTTCGCCGGCGATCCGGTCGACCGCCGCCCCCGCCGCTGCCAGTGCCGCAATCTCGGAATCGTCCTTGCGCATCCGCAACGCGTTCATCACGGAGGTGGACCGCAGATACTTCGTCGATGTCGACGGCCAGTGGCCGAGCAGATCGACGAGGAACCTTGCCCACATCGTGTCGCCGATTGCGACGGCACCCGGCCGACCGACGAGACCGGCAACGACCGCTATTGGATCCTCCGTCTCGTTCCATGGCAGCAACGTGAACACCTCGGGCCGATCGACGACGCGGGGTGCCTCGAGCCTGGGCACTACGAGCGTCGCCGGGCCGTCTTTTGGCACGACCAGCATCGTCAGACGTTCGAGGGGCATCGCCTCGTATCCCGTTAGGTATGGGAGGTCGCGCCCGACGGACACCAGCAGCGCGTCGATGCCGGCCTCGTCCATTCGTGTGCGAGCTCGATCGATTCGGTCGAGAAATGTGGCTGACGACGCGGGGCTCATCGACCCATTGTGGCTCAGACGAAGGACAGTGACACGACGTCGGCGACCATCACCGCATCTGCCGCTTGTCGGGCGTGGTAACTGCTGCGTGTCAATGGACTTGCCTCGACGTGGCCGATCCCCAGAGATTCACCGACCTGCTTCCACCCGGCGAACTCGGCCGGTTCGACCCATCGGTCCACCGGAAGATGATGAGTCGTGGGACGCAGGTACTGGCCGATGGTCACGATGTCGACACCCACGCCGGCCAGGTCGGCGAGGCAGCCGGCGATCTCCTGCGGTGTCTCCCCCATCCCGACGATCAATCCCGACTTCGTGGTCAGACCTGCCGCCCGGGCGCGCGCCAGGACCGAAAGACTGCGGGCGTACCCCGCCGATGGCCGGACGGCTCGTTGCAACCTTGCGACCGTCTCGATGTTGTGGTTCAACACATCGGGGCGCACCTCGAACAGCAGAGCCAGCGATCGATCGTCGCCCTTGGCGTCGGAGATCAGCGTCTCGACGCGCGTGCCGGGACATCGTTCACGAATGGCTTCGACGCAGCGGGCAACGTGGGCCATGCCGCCGTCGGGCAGATCGTCGCGAGCGACCATGGTCAGCACGGCGTGGGCCAGGCCCGTGCTGGCGACCGCATCGGCGACGCGGGTGGGTTCGTCTTCTGCCGGCGCCAGAGGCTTACGCGTATCGACAAGGCAGAAGCCACAGGCACGCGTGCACCGTTCGCCGAGCACCATGAACGTTGCCGTGCCATCAGCCCAACAATCGCTGAGGTTGGGGCAACCGGCTTCCTCGCAGACGGTGACCAGACCGAGGCTGCGCACCGTCTTCTTGAGGGCGATCACCTCTGGTCCGTGCACAACCTTCGGGCGTAGCCATTCAGGTTTGCGGGTGGATATCGACAGACCGTCGACGACTCCGACTTGAGCCAGTCGACGAACGACAGCGCCGGGTCCTTCGCCGCGTGAAAAGGCCGAGAGATCGTCGGGCCGGTGCTTCCAGGCCACGTCTTGACGTTCCATCGCGCCGTGTCCCCAGACTTCGGCAGCGTGACGGGCGACAACCTCGGCGACATGTTCGAGGGTCGTGTCGATCCCTTCTTCCGCCAATGAGGTGACCGGTTTGTCGGGGATCCCGCAGGGCACGATGTATTGGCGCATGTACCGCATGTCGGGCGCAACGTTGAGAGCGAAGCCGTGCATGGTTCGACCACGCGCAAGCCGAACACCGATTGCACAGATCTTGCGTGGCTCGGGCCCATTGACACCAACCCACACGCCGGGATACTCGTCGAGGCAGCCGACATCTTCGACGCCGAGCTCGGAGAGACTGGCCACGATCACACGTTGGATCGCGCACACGTGCTCTGCCGCGCCCATCGCGTTTGGCACGTTGACGATCGGATAGCCAACGAGCTGCCCGGGACCGTGATAGGTCACATCCCCGCCTCGTTTCACCGATACGAGTTCGGCGCCGACGGAGCCGGGGTCAACCAGGACGTTGACGGCAAGGTCGGCGCGTGGTCCGTGGGTGAAGACGTGAGGATGTTCGAGGAGCAGCAGATGATCCTCGATGCCGTGACTGAACAGCGCCTCTTGCACGGCGAGCGCCTCGCGGTAGGCAACCCGCCCGAGCCAGCGAACGCGAAGAGTCATGTCACAACTCGGCGGCCCAGTCGCGGGTCTCCAGTGACTGCTTCATCTTGACGAGGAACCCGGCGGCGTACGCGCCATCGAATGCCCGGTGATCCCACGACATGGCGAGGTTGCCGACAGGATGGATCGCGATGCCCTCGCTGTCGTCGGCGGCGCGTACGACGACGGGCTTGCGAACGATGGCATCCGTCGACAGGATGGCGACCTGAGGCTGGTTGATGATGGGCATCGTCAGGACGCTGCCGGCCGAGCCGTTGTTGGAGATCGTGAACGTGCCGCCGCTGATCTCGTCCGGACCGAGCTTGCGGCTGCGGGCCCGGGCGGCCAGATCATTGATCTCGCGGGCGATGGCCCGCAAACGCTTGGTCTCGGCCGCACGCACCACTGGTACCAACAGTCCCTCGTAATCGAGATCGACGGCGATCCCGATGTCGATGAAGTTGTGCACGATCAGTTCCTCGTCGGAGACGCTGGCATTGAGATGAGGAAACTCGGCGAGCGCATCGACCACAGCACGCGTGATGAACGGAAGGTAGGTGAGTCCGAACCCTTCTGCGGCTTTCCACTCGGCCTTGATCTGATTGCGGGCGCGGTCGACGTTGGCGAAGTCGACCTCGACGACGCTGAAGGCGTGAGGGCTGACTCCTTTGCTCATCACCATGTGGCTGCCGGTGAGCTTGCGGATCTTCGAGAGCCTCACCGCGGAGTCGCGCTCGCCAGGGGTGACCGCGGGAGCAGTCGCCGGGGCAGCCGGTGCGGGAGCGGGTGCAGTCGCCGCCGGGGCAGGTGCTGCGGCAGCGGCGGCGGCGGCCGGTTGCGCCGGCTGAGACGCGACCTTGTCGATGTAGTCGAGCACATCGTCGCGGGTGATTCGTCCTCCGGGCCCCGTGCCCTTGACGAGATCGACGTTGATGCTGTGCTCGGCGACCAGCCTGCGCACTACCGGCGACAGCAGGCGACTGTCGGACGGTGCGTCCGTGCCCTCCTCGGTGGGTTGTGGGGCCGGAGCCTGCTCGGCGGGCGGAGCGGCCGATGCTGCTGGCGCTGCGGGTGCCGCTGCCTCAGGAGCTGCGGCGGGTTGCTGCGGTACTTCGGCTGCTGGCGCCTCAGCGGCCGGTGCCTCAGCGGCAGGCGGTTCAGCGGCCGGTGCCTCGGCGGCAGGCGGTTCTGCAGCCGGTGCGGGTGCAGCCTCTTGCGGCGCTTCGGCCTCGGCTGCGGGTGCCTCGGCCGCAGCGGCGGCCGGCGCGCCGGCGGCTTCGCCGACGACGGCGATCACGGCACCAACCGGCACGGTGTCGCCCTCCTGGACACGAATCTCGGTAACGGTTCCGGTGATCGGCGAGGGCACCTCGGTGTCGACCTTGTCGGTGCTGACTTCGAACAACGGCTCGTCGGCAGAGACGCTGTCACCGACCTTCTTGAACCATCGGGTAATCGTGCCTTCGGTGACGGTCTCACCGAGTTGTGGCAACGTGACATCGGCCATGGTGTGGTCTCTCTCTTCGATTGGATCAGGCGTTGAGGCTGCGGCCCGTGAGGGACAATACGGTTTCCCCGAACAACTCGGTGAGGCTGGGGTGCGGCTGGATGAACTCGGCGACCTCGGCGGCAGTGGCTTCCCAGTTGACGGCCAAGTAGCCGCCGCTCAACTGCTCGGTGACCCATGGGCCAACCATGTGCACACCGAGGATCTGGCCTGCACTGCCATCCGGTTGCTTCTTGGCGATGATCTTGACCAAGCCGTCGAGCTCGCCGAGGATCTGAGCCCGGCTGTTGGCGCGAAACTGATGCTTGGCGACAACGACGTCGTGCCCCGCTTCGCGGGCGGCTTCTTCACTGGGCCCGGAGAACGCGACTTCGGGATGACAGTAGATAGCCCAGGGAACCCGGTCGTATGCGACCGGCGTGGGCTCCTCGCCGAGGATGTGCTTCGTCACCAGAATGGCTTCGGCATACCCGACGTGGGCCAACTGCGGCGTGTCGATGATGTCGCCGATGGCGTACACCCCTGGTTCGCCCGTGCGGCAGTACTCGTCGACTTCGATGTGACCACGATCGCTGACCTTGACCGCGGTACCCGACAGACCGAGCTTGTCGGCGAACGGTCGGCGTCCGATCGAAACCACGACCACATCGACTTCGATGTTGTCGACCTCACCACCTTCGCCGCTGACGCAGTGCACCGTGGTACCGCCTTCGGCGGTCGGCGTGTGTCCGAGAACCTTGACGGACGTGCGGATGTCGATGTTCTTCTTCTTGAAGCTGCGAACCACGACATTGGCAACATCGCTGTCGAGACCCGGAAGGACCTTCGGCAGCCCCTCGAGGATCGTCACTTGTGAACCGAGATCGGCAAACGTGCTGGCGAACTCGCAGCCGATGGCACCTCCGCCGATCACGACCACGCGCGGCGGCACATAGTCGAGCATCAGCACTTCGTCGCTGGTCATCACCGGACCCGACGGCTCGAACCCGGGAATGGTGCGTGGCACGGATCCGCCCGCCAGCACCACGTTCTTGCCGACGATCGTGGTCGTGCCTTCGGCTCCGGTGACGGTGACGGTGCGATCCGCCCCGAGGGTGCCGACACCGTCGAAGATCGTGATCTTCTTCGACTTCATGAAGCCGGTCAGACTCTTGACGATGCCGTCGACGATCTTCTGCTTGCGTGCTTGGGCGGTGACGAAGTTCACGACCGGTGCGCTGGATTCGATGCCGAATTCGGCCGCGTGTGCGACGTGGCGCTGAACGGCCGCCGTCTCCAGGAAGGCCTTCGCAGGTATGCAGCCACGGTTCAGACAGGTGCCACCCATCTCGGCCATTTCGATGAGGGCAACGTTGAGACCAGCGGAGGTGGCGTACAGAGCTGCGCCATATCCGCCGGGACCACCGCCGATCACGACGAGATCGAATTCGGTTGCGGGCTCCATGGTGGCTCCGTGACGGTGGGTGGGTCGGCCAGGATGTGGTGTGAAATTCGGGGCCAACGGTAGCGCCTAGTCGCCTTGAGCGAGCACCCATCGAAGCTGCTCGTCGGCACGATGGAAGATCAGTTGACGCGACGTCCCTTTCACGTCGGTGGTTGCGAACGTCAACTCGCAGTCGACCGGACCGACAGCAATTCCTGTGCAGTCCGACGACGTGACCGGCAACACCTTGCCCGGACCGACGAGGGTGAAGCCGTCAAGACCATTTGGGTCGTCGACCCCGCCGATTCGCACGACTGCCACCACGTTGCGGGCGCCGAGCGATGACGACACGAGCTCGACCGTGACATCACCGGCATTCCCCTGCTCGCCTGCTCTCAGCAGCTTCGCACTTTGCTGCTGACCGCCGACGCGCAACAACTGGATGCCACCTGCGAGCAAGATGACCAGGCCACATCCGATCGCGAGCAGCAGCAAGGTCCTGGTGCGCATGGACTCGCCAGGCTATGGCCGTTAGCGTGCTGCCGTGCGGCGTCTCGTGTGGACTGTGATCGGGATCGCAGCACTTTCCGCGTGCGGTAACCCAAACACTCAGGTCGCGTCGAATGCCGAGTCCGGTAGCACATCACCAACGGCGGCGACCGCGGCAGTGCCCGCTCGAGGTGCAGTACCCGACTCGCTCGCGTTCTCCGCACCGCAAGTCGGTGGTGGCACGATCAATCTGGCCGACTACGCCGGCAAGCCGGTGCTGTTGTGGTTCTGGGCACCCACTTGAGCGACCTGCAACCATGAAGCCCCTTCGGTCGAAGCGGCGAGCAAGCGATGGGCCGGGAAGGTCCAGTTCGTCGGCGTTGCCTGGTATGGCGATGACACGTCGTTCCAGGGCTTCGTCGACAAGTACGGACTGACCTTCCCGCAGATCAGCGATAACCCAGGAGTTGTGTTCGCCAGATTCGGTGTACCTCAACAACCGGCGATGGCGATCATCGACGCCGCGGGCGTGGTGCAGGTGTCGTTGGGCGCCGTCGAGGAATCGACGCTCGACGCCGCGCTGGCGAAAGCCGTCGACGCTTAGCGATCGACGCCCACGAAGGGGTTCAGCCGACGCACTCGAAGACGCGATCGATGTAGTCCTGATCGGTGACGTTGTACCAGTTGCGCCCCTCCAGGCAGTCGGGCCGGGAGAGCTCGTATGGCAACTCGAACTCGGAGATCGTTCCGTCGGCGATGTACTTCTGGAAACATGGCGCCGCGCCGGTCGCGAACGCAGTGAACGCTTCATCTTCCATGGAGTACACGTCACCGTTCCAGTACGACTCGCCGACTCCACATTCCTGGAACCTGAAGTACGCGGCGACGAGTGCCGGATCGATCGAGCCATCGTCGAGCCCCGCAGCGATGCACCCCGAGTAGCCCGGGTAGTCCGTCTCTGCAAAGCAGGCATCGAGTCCGCTGGACCCTGTGTCGCCACCGTCGGAGCCATCTCCGCCGATCGTCGTCCCGGAGCCGGCATCGAAGATGCCGTTGGTCAGCAACGAGTCGGCGACCTTCTTCGCACCATCGATGATGTCAGTCAACTCTCCGTTGTCGAGTGCCGACAACTCCGCCAGCAAGATGTCGGCGACGGTGCCGACTGGACTGACGAACCACTTGCCGTCAACCTTCTGCACGGTGATCCCGACCGGCGCCATGTCGGCAAATGCATCCTGCACGGTCTTGATCAGCGACTTGACGTCTTCGTTGTCATCGAGGCCGAGCGCTTTCACCGCGCTGTCGTATGCGCTGCCACCCTCGCACGTATCGGTCGTCGAATCGGCGGTAGTCATGACCACGCAGCCACCCTTGTCCTCGACGGTCACTTCATTGTCGCCGGACCCGGCCTTCATCGTGAATCCGTCGACCGCCACGGTGCGACGGTCGCCGCTGCCGGTGACGGAGAACTTGATGTCCGAGAAAGCGACCTTGACGTCGAGTGAGTCGAGGCTGTCCTGAGCATCCTTGATGAACATCGGCGCGTAACGCTGCAGCGCCTCGGCCTCGTTGGGATTGAGCGTGGCGATCAGCGCCTCGACGTCGAGGTCATCAACAGCGTCGAAGACCGCCTGCACCGCACCGTCTGGGGTGTCGGAGCCCCGAGCGACCACGCCGGCATCGGGAATCTCGTCACCGGCTGCTCGAGAGTTCTCGGCGATCGAGTACAACGCGCTGAGGTACCAACGGCCGTCGTGCTTGACTGTCGCGAGGTTCCAGTCGATCGCTGAGCTCTGCGATTTGCCGCCTAGTTCAGGCCGGTTCCCGCCGAATGCCTCATCGATCAGCAGGTCGCCGATCGGCACCGTGTCACCGTTGACGGACGCACTTGCGGTGGCTGTGATCCGGATGTCGGCCACATCGTCGACGTTGGTCTCGGTGGGCTCGACCTGAACGCCGTCGAAGGAGATGTCCAGCCCGCCGACCTTGTCGAGACTTGCCGTGCTGTCCACGACCTTCAAGCGCTTGAGGTTGTCGACGATGTCGATCAGCGGCTGACGCATCATGTCGCGCTCGCCGGGGAGCAGCAGGTCGACGACACCAAGTGCGTCTTCGGCAGCGAGCGAATCGATCAGCCGCGTGCCTACCTCAGTTGGGTTCGCGGCCCCGCCATCGTTGCCGGCGACGATCTTGGTTATTGCGAACCCACCGGCCCCCACAAGCGCGACGACAGCGATCAGGCCGCCGACAACTTTGCCTCTGCTGCGCTTTCCGGCGGTGCCAGTCGAAACGATTGTGGCGGTCGGGGCGCTGGCTTGCGAACCGAAGGCGGCTGCTTGAAACGATGGCTGGTAAACGCCCGACGGCGGAGGCAGCAAGGGCGGACCCGCGTTGGACGGACCCTCAATCCGGGGTGGGTCGAACGAGATGCCGTCACCGTTGTTGTCCACAGAGTTTGCCTTTCGCCGCAAAGTGATTCACAACGGTATCGGCTCGTCTACGGCTCAACTGAGGACTTTGAACAACACGATCTTTCCGACGACATAACGTGTGCAGATGCGCATCCTCATGTCGGGCGGCAGTGGACTCATCGGCACGGCCCTGACCAAGCGACTTTCGGCAGACAGACACACGGTGCTGCGACTGGTGCGACGCACTGCGAAGGATGGTGAGCGGACATGGGATCCCGCTGCGGGCACACTCGATCCCGCCGCCTTCGACGGTTGCGACGCCGTCATCAACCTGTCGGGTGCCAACATCGGCGACAAGCGATGGAGCGACGACTACAAAGCCAAGCTGGTGTCGAGCAGGTTGCTGGCGACGGAACTACTCGCCACCACCATGGCAGAGCTCGATCGCAAGCCATCCGTGTTCATCTCCGGCTCGGCCGTCGGCTGGTACGGCGATCGCGGCGACGAGCGGCTCGACGAATTGTCGGCACCCGGCGACGACTTCCTCAGTGATCTTGCCCAGCAGTGGGAAGGTGCCACAGTTGCGGCCGAGAAGGAGAGCATTCGCACGGTGCATCTCCGCACGGGCATCGTGCTGTCGGCAAAGGGTGGTGCGCTGAAGAAGCAGCTTCCGCTGTTCAAGCTCGGCCTCGGCGGTCGATTCGGAAACGGCCATCAGTGGCAGAGCTGGGTCTCTATCGACGACGAGGTCGGAGCAATCGTTCATCTGCTGTCGGCCGAGACATGTGGAGCCGTCAACGTCACGGCTCCCGAACCCGTGACCAACGGCGAGTTCACGGCGACTCTCGCCAGGGTCCTGCGCCGACCGGCGGTGTTGCCGGTCCCGATGTTCGTGCCGAAGATGATGCTCGGCGGAGAGGCGGTCGAGACGCTGCTGCTCAGCGGTCAACGGGTGCTGCCCACCGCGCTGCAACGCAGCGGTTACGAGTTCCAACACCCAACGTTGGAGACCGCGCTTCGAGCATTGCTGCATCGCCCATAACGACTGTTGACTCGCTGCTATTGATCAGCGGTGTCGACAGCCGCCCATCGAGCAAGTTCCGCGTCGAGATCCAGCCGCTCCGTCGTTGGCCCCGTCGGCCAGTCCTCCTTGGGCACGGCCCACATGACTTCGAACTCGATGCCGTCAGGATCCTTGGCATACAGGCTCTTGCTGACACCGTGATCGCTCTCGCCGACAAGTGAGCCAGCGGCGACAAGCTTGGTGCGCAACTTGGCAAGGTCTTCGATGGTGTTGACCTGCCAGGCCAAATGGTAGAGCCCGGGCGACTGCGGGGGAGGTTGAGGCCGATCCCCCACCGTGAAGACACCGAGATCGTGGTCGTTGGTCGATCCGTCGGCGCGGAGGAAAACGGCCTGACTGCCCATCGTTGCAACAGCCTCGAAGCCCAGCACTTTGGTGTAGAAATCGGCGGAGCGCTGGGCATCGCGCACCCACAGCACAGCGTGGTTGAGTCGTCTGATCATGGCGTGACCGCTGGGAGTTGTAGGACCGCTTGGACATCTAGCTGAATCTTGACCTTCTCGCCGAGCATCACTCCACCGGTGTCCAGAATGACGTTCCACTCGAGGCCCCAATCCCTGCGATTGACCTCAGCCTCGGCGCTGAATCCGGCGCGAGTGCCGCCCCACGGATCGCCGCTGACACCCTCGAACTCGAGTTCGAAGTCGACTGGCTTGGTGATGCCCTTGATCCTCAGATCGGTGTGCAGCAAGTAGTCCTTGCCGTCTTCCTCGATTCCCGTGCTCACCAATGTCATCTTCGGATGCTTCTCGACGTCGAAGAAGTCGGGCGACTTGAGGTGTGCCTCCCGGGTGTCATCGCCGGTGGTGACCGAGGCGACGTCGAGGGTTGCCTCGACCTTCGACTCCAACGGATTCTCAGCGATCGTGATCGTGCCGATGAAGGAGCTGAATCGACCACGGACCTTGGTGACCATGAGGTGCCGTGCCACAAAACCGATGGAGGAGTGGACGGGGTCGACAGTCCAAACGCCGGGTGTGAGATCGGTGATTGCTGACATTTCAAGACTCCTTCTATGGCCTTTCGTGGATGGTTCTGTGTACGTGAGCTCTGCCGCGTTTCTTGCGGGCACAACTAAGCTAGCCGACTATCCTTGCGGTCGCAACCTTCTTCTTCACTAGATATAGTAATCGCATGGCGACCACGTGGCTATCGGCGAGCGAGATGCGAGCATGGCGAAACTTCATCGAATCGGTCAACATCATGACGGCTGCAATGGAGAGCGACCTCCAGCCCTTCGGCCTGACGTTTGGCGACTATGAAGTGTTGGTTCGTCTCTCCGAGGCCGAGGACCTGCGGATGCGCATGTGCGATTTGGCCAACGTGCTCCAGCTATCACCGAGCGGGCTGACCCGTCGGCTCGACGGGCTCGTATCCACCGGATTGGTCGAGCGTGTTGCCAACCCCTCAGATCGCCGAGTGATGTTCGCCGCACTCACCTCAAAAGGCCATGCCAAGTTGGCTGAGGCTGCGCCGGACCACGTGGCGAGCGTGCGCAAGCGCTTCTTCAAGGGCCTGACACGCGACCAGATCCAGGAGCTCGGCAACGTCTTCGAAACGGTGCGCACCAATCTCAGCGCGTGTCCGCGGTGATTGCGCTTCCCGTTGGATTCCGCGCCTACGTTGCGAACATCGGCATCAAGGACACGACCGACGATCTGGTGGTCGTAGCCACCGACAAGCCCTGCACCGCAGCCGGCATGTTCACCACGAGCAGTTTCGCCGGCCCGAGTGTGATCGTCAGTCGCGAGCACCTGTCGTCACCGACTGCTCAAGCAGTGGTCGTGATCTCCAAGAACGCGAACGTCGCCACCGGTGCGCGAGGGCTGGCCGACGCGCGCGAGGTCGTCAAGCGTGTCGCCGACGCCATCGGTTGTGCCGCCGGCGACGTGCTGATTGCTTCGACCGGTGTCATCGGCCGTCACTATCCGATGGACAAGGTGCGTGCCGGCCTCGGCGCGATCCCGTCAACACTGCCGCTCGTCGATGCCCACCGAGTCGCCGCCGGAATGATGACGACTGACACGGTCCCAAAGGTCGCGGCCGCATCAGTCGGTGCGTCGCGGATCGTCGGCGTGGCCAAAGGTGTTGGGATGATCGAACCGAACATGGCGACGATGATCACGGTGCTGTTGACAGATGCGCAGCTCGATGCCGTAGATCTCGATCCGATCTTCCGACGAGTGATCGACCGTACGTTCAACTGCGTGTCGATCGACACCGACACCTCGACCAGCGACACAGCAATCGTGATGGCAAGTGGTTCCGCCGGTCCGGTCGATCTCGATGCCTTCGAGCACGGGCTGTACGAGGTTGCCGTGTCGTTGACCAAGCAAATCGCGCGCGACGGGGAAGGCGCTGAGAAGTTGATCGAGGTGACGGTTCAGCAAGCGGCCTCGCCGAGCCAGGCAAAGCGAGTCGCCAAGGCAATCGTCAACTCCCCGCTCGTCAAGACCGCTGTGCACGGCGCCGATCCCAACTGGGGTCGCGTGGCCATGGCGATCGGCAAGTCGACAACCGCCGACGAGGTGGACCAATCCAGGGTGGTCATCCGGTTCGGACCGCAAGAGGTGTATCCAACCTCGGTGGCCGATGCCGGGCTCGCTGTCCTCGCCGCATACATGCGCGGCAGCGAGATTCACATCACAGCTGCGCTCGCCGCCGGCGAAGCCTCTGCCACGGTGTGGGGCTGTGATCTGACCGACGGCTACGTTCGGATCAACGCCGACTACACGACCTAGCTCCAGGAGCCGACATGCCCGCGCTTCCCCATCGTCCGCTCGGCTCGTCCGACTTGGAAGTCTCGCTCTGCTCACTGGGATCGTGGCGAACGTTCGAACGGATCCCGCGAGAGCAAGGGCTCGCCGTGATGCGGGCGGCGCGCGAGGCGGGCGTCACCTTCCTCGACGATGCCCGATACAACGACGAGACCGGCACAGCGCCGATACCGACGGGCTACTCCGAAGTTGTCTTCGGCGAGCTCTTCCGCGCGGCGGGCTGGGCGCGCGACGAGGTCGTCGTCGCCAACAAGCTGTGGTGGGAGTTCTGGCCCGACGAGGATGCCGCCGCTGAGCTCGATGGATCGCTCGGTCGGATGGGACTCGACCACATCGACCTGATCTACACCATGCAGCCCCCACAGGGCTTGACGATCAGGGAGCTCGTCGTGCAAGTAGCGGGGTTGGTCTCGTCCGGCCTGGCGCGGGCATGGGGCGTCGGCAACTGGCCGGCCGATGCGCTGACTGAAGCGGTGCATGCCGCTCGTTCGCTCGGCGTACCGCTTCCCGCGGCGGCACAACTTCCCTACAGCCTGGTGCATCCCGATTGGGTCCAGGATCCGGCGATGGAGGCCGTGTTGGCGGACTTCGACATCGGCCTTGTCGCTTCGTACGTGCTGGCCGGTGGGACGCTGACGGGAAAGTACCTGCACGGCGAATCGGGGCGTGCAACGACCGATGAGACTGCCGCCGCGGTTTCCGGCAAGGAGCGTGCGGCCGCTGTCGTCGAGCTGGCTCGGGAGTGGAACGTGTCGCCGGCCAGCCTCGCGTTCTCGTTCGCCCTCGGCCACCCCCGCCTCGCCAGCGTGCTGTTCGGCGCCACCTCCCCGGAGCAGCTACGCGAGAACGTCGCCTCGCTGCAGGTGTTCGAGTCTCTCGACGACGCTCAACGCCGCCGCCTCGACGACCTAGCGTCCACCTAGTCCGAGTGTTTGCGTCCCGCCTGGTCGCATCGGAGTGTTTCCGTCCACCCCGGGGTGACGGCAAACACTCGTATGGATTCGGGCTGCGCGGAACGGGATGCATACGGCGAGGCTGATTTGGGTACAGGGTCCGCATGGAAATAATCAGACACGACGACGGCTCGCTCACTGTTCCGGTTGCACCGACACGTCATTCTGCAGACGAGGACGAGGGCGATACCCCGACGGACGCCGTGGAGACGACGATGGTCCTACACCCGGGCGAGGGTGGCTACAGCGAGGCACTTGCCGAATGGGACGCCCAGCAGAACCCGGACCATGAGGTGGTGTCCACCGCCTCAGGTCGCGAACAGGCCATGGCGGTCGTGCATGCCGTAGCCGAGGACCCGGCCCATGTGGCCGAAGCTGTCGAATCGCTCGAAGATCGCGGAGCCAGCGCCGATGCACTCCGCCATGTGCTGGTCGGCGGGACCCCTTCGATCCAGGCGTTCGCCTCGGAAGTGGCTGACGCCGAAGGCGGCGAGGAACTTCCTCATCACAAAGCGACCAAGATCATCGGTCAGGTCTTGGCCGAGATCGACTCGCACCCCGAGTAGTCGGTTCGCGCTGCGTGAGTGTTTCAGTCCGGATCGACGCCGGCGTATGCGTACGCAAACCAACGCGCCAACGTGGGGTCGTGTTGAAGCGCCGAGACCCAGCCTTGTCGCAGACCGGCCCCGAACGAACCGACATCAGCCTGACCAGCCGCCTCGTCGGAGCCGGCAAGGATGAGGCGGAGCATCCATCGAGAGAACGCCTGCGCTCGCCAAATGCCCGGCAGCCGCGTCTCGGAGTACCGATCGAGGCGACCCCCATCGCCGGTCGGACCGAAGCGTTCGACGAGACCCTGGGCCAACTCGACGGCATCCTGGATCGCGAGGTTCATGCCCTTCCCACCCGCGGGGGTGATGACATGTGCGGCGTCGCCCGCCACGAACACACGGCCATCCTGCATCGGCGTGGTCATCTTCATCCGCAGATCGGCCAGTGACGGCTCGATGAACTCGACGTCGGCGAGGCGACCGGGAACCATCAGTCGCGTGGTCAGCTCTTCGCGCACGCGGGTCTCTGGCCAATCGGCGATCGTGTCGGTCGCAGGGACTTCGAGGTAGAAGCGGGTCAGGGATGGAAGGCGGCGCATCTGCCCGGCGAAACCTCGCGGGTGGGCGGCATAGATGGTGTGCAGTTCGAGGGGCGGGGTCTTGCCCAGCACAGCCAGCCATCGAACGGCCAACATCTGCTCGACGACCTGGCAACCGCGCAACGCGCCCGCAACCACTCCGCGGCCACCGTCGCAACCAGCGACCACCTGGCACCGCAGTGTCACCGGTCCTCCCGCCGCGTCGACGACCGACAACGTCACGCCGTCGTGGTCGTGATCCAATCCGGTGGCCACGCAGCCGAAGCGGATGTCACCATCGACCGCGACCAGCGCGTCGCAGAGCCGGGCGACGAGCTCGTGCTGCGGGTAGACGTAGTGCGGTCGGCCACCGGTCAGAGCTCCGTAGTCGAAGACCACGCTCTCTTCAGGGGTCCGGAACTCGCAGCACTGGTTCGTCGCCTCGAAGTCCAGCGGATTAGGAGCCAGCCCCACTCCCCTCAACAGCTCGACGGTGCGGTACTCCACCGCTCCCGCCTTGGCGAGGTTTTCCATGTCGGAATGCTGGTGACGCTCGAGCAAGACGAAGTCGATGCCCGCACGCTGCAGCAGGTGTGCAACGACGAGACCCGCAGGCCCCGCGCCGACGATGGC
>JANMRB010000277.1:0-17323 GCA_031370825.1 Ilumatobacteraceae bacterium | reverse complement strand
TCCCTCGACGACCAGACGGAAACGGTCGAGCGATTGATCGAGCTGGGTGGCCGACACATCGACATCGGTCAGGGCCCAGAGGACGAACATGTCGTGCTCGCCGACCCCGAGGGCAACGAGCTCTGCATCATCGAGCCGACCAACAACTTCCTCTCGACCTGCGGACGTCTCGGATCGATCACATGCGATGGGACGCGCGAGGTCGGATACTTCTGGAGCGCAGCGCTTGGCTGGCCGTTGGTCTGGGATCAGGACGAAGAGACCGCGATCCGCGCGCCGGACCTGACCGGTCCGATGATCACGTGGGGTGGCGCACCGCTGAACCCGAAGCTCGGGAAGAACAGACTTCATCTCGACATCGCTCCGCCCGCCGATGGCGATCAGCAAGCCGAAGTCGACCGACTCGTCTCGTTGGGGGCGAGGCGAATCGAGATCGGCCAAGGCGATGTCGATTGGGCCGTCATGGCCGACCCCGACGACAACGAGTTCTGCGTGCTGACTCCGCGCTAACCGGCTGCGTCCCTGCGACCGCCGTGGTCACTGGTGGTGGAGCAGCATCTGGTTGAGTCGCGCAGCTTGGCGCATCTGATGGTCGCGCTCAGCGAGGCTGGGCGCGTTGTGGGCTGCGTCGGCATAGGACGGAGCGGAAATCGGATACTCGACACGGCTTTCGCCGTTTCCACGCCTCACGAGTTACATGGCGTCTACCTGCGGCATGATCTCTTCCTTCAGCCGCTTGAGATCGTCGAGCGTCTTTGCAACCGGCACGTCCGCGAACGGCGGCCAGAGGAGCGGCATCGTCAACCCGGCCTCCTTGTATCGCTTGAGGTTGTCGGTGATCTGCGCGGCGGTTCCCGCCAGCAAGTTGCTGCCCTTGCCGTGGGGCGTCTGATCGGTCTCCTCATCGGTGATGACGAACCAGATCATGCTGCAGATCTCGAGATCGTCCACCGAGCTGGAACTCCCGAGCTCCTCGAGCTCTCGCTGGATGGCGCCGCGCCACTGCTTGAGCCCGTCCGGGGTGTCCTGGATCCCGATCCAGCCCGACAGGCTGTATTTCGCGATGCGGTTCGCCGAGCGCTTCGGATCCTTGAGCCCGCTGAAGAAGATCGGCGGGTGCGGCTTCTGCAGCGGCTTTGCTCCGAACCCGCATCGGTCGAAGTCGGCGAACTCACCGTGGTACTCGAAGAGGTCGTTTGTCCAGATGCCTTGCATGATCTCGATCGTCTCGCGCACGTGCTTGTGCCGCTTGGGGAAGATGTGCGAGGCGCTCGCAGCCGCGAATTCCTCGGGCATCCAGCCAGACCCCACGCCCACGTTGACCCTGCCGTTGGAGAGGTGGTCCACGGTAGCGATCTCCGCAGCGAGAACGCCGGGCGCGCGGTATGGCGTGTCGGTGATGCTCATGCCGATCCGCACCTTCGTCGTCTTCGCGGCGAGCCAGGGGATCAGCGGCCAGCCTTGGAGCCACTCGCCGCGAGAAGACACCGGCAATGCCTTCGGAAACTCCTCCATCATGCCGAACGAGTACCGGAGCTCCGCGCGATCGGAGGCTTCCGGGACGACGATTCGGTCGAGCGTCCAGACGGAGTCGAAGTCGAGCTCCTCGGCGAGGCTGGTGAGATCTTCGAGCTCCTTGACGGTCACCTTGTCGCGGAAGTTTGGCAGGTAAAGAGCGAGCTTCATGAGAGACGGCCTCCTCATCGTTCGTCAATTGATCGCAGTGGCCTAGCTCAACCACGGGGCGAGCGTAACGCCTGTCGGCATCGGCCACCACGACAGCGGCGACGGCCACGAACGACCGCGATCCAGTCGTTCAACGACCTACCATTCGGACCGCCGGCGACTATTTCTCCACCACGCCGCGGAACGTCAGCACGCCGACTCCCATGTCCATAGCCACCAGTCCATCGCGATGAGGCTCGTCGAGGACGAGGCGCGGACACGCCTGGCGGCGCACGACCACGGGATCCTGTGCACGGTGCACGCCGAGCGGGGCGTCGACGCCGTGCCCGTCGCGTACGTGGTGGACGACGACGGATATGTGGGTGTGCCCGTCGACTTGGTGAAGCCGAAGGCGTCGTTGCGGCTGCAGCGGGAGCGGAACCTGGAGGCGGATCCTCGGGCCACGCTGCTGGTCGAGCACTGGGACCCCGGCGACTGGTCGCGGCTTTGGTGGGTGCGGGCCGAGCTGCGATGGCAGGGCGACACCGGCGCCGGCCGGGCGGCGGCCCTGGCCGCCCGGTTGGCCGAGCGCTACCCGCAGTACCGGGACCAGCCCTTCGCCCGAGTGCTGGTGCTGGGTATCGTCGGCGTGACCGGCTGGGTCGCCGGCGCCAGCTGATCCTCGGCCGTCCCCCAGTTCATGCGACGAGGACGGGACACGCGGTCGCGATCGCGGCGTTGCGAATTGGCCGGGCCGTGTATGTCACGTCGATCGGGCGTCCGTCACTGCGCGTCCAGCGAGGATGGTGTGAGGGTGTAGCGCCTGGGGACGTGTACGAACGTTTCTACCGTGGGGTGCCGCGCCTTCGTGTCATGGGTCGCTACGAGACGTTTTACGCGAACGACAAAGCGAAGCGGCTCGTCGGGTTTGCTCCGCGCCATTCATGGCGCAACGAACTCGGCTGAGACCGGGGCGCGACGAGGGCAACTACTGGGCCGTGGGGATCGGGCGCGGCATGCCTGGAGCGACGGTACGGGCGAGAATTCCGAGCGTCCCTCGCAGGTTGGTCTCGGACAAGATCGGGAAGATCGCTCGCTCCTTCCACACCGGGTCGATCCGTGACCAGTCGTAGTACGAGGTGACAGATGAGCCTCCGTCGTACGGCTCGAGGTTGTATCCGTAGACGTGTCCGATCTTGGGCGGATCGAGGAACCAAGCGAAGATCGTCCATTCGATGTGACGGTTGGGTTCGAAGGCGGTGATGCTCACGGTCACGTCGTACAGCTCGAGTGGCACGTCGTTCAGTGCCTCGCGGTCCATGTGAACCTCGAAGGAATCCCCGACGGCGGCCACCGGTGCGCCGCGGGGCGTGACGCGCGGGACGCGACTCGCCGTGCTGTCGAAGAACCGTTCGGAGGTCCTCACGAACCTGACGGCGTCGCTCGTCAACGGGTGTGTGCTCACGCCGCTCCACCCAATGGCCTCACTCGCCGATCACGCGTACGTGATCGGGCCGTGGCGCCGGGAGGATCCGGCGAGATCTGCACCAGGGGACCCTGGTCGAGCACTGGGACGCCGACGACTGGTCGCAGCTGTGGTGGGTGCGCTCCGACTGCGATGGCAGGCCGACACCATGCTGGCCCTGCCGAAGCGCTGGCCACTCTGTTGGCCGGCCGCTACCCGCAGTACCGCGACAAGCCGTTCGACCGACTGCTGGTTCTACGCATCGTCGACGTGATCGGCTGGTCGGGCGCCGGCTCATCAGGACGTGGAGCGTCGGAGTTCAAGGCATGACTGCATCGACGGCCGCGCCGGCCATGCCAAGCAGGAGGCGCACCATCTCGACCCGGCCGGTACACGGGCTGAACGGGGTCGAGTTGATCAGGCCGAGCACGGCGTACACGGCCGGGCGCGCGTCCGCCGGGGTCAGTCCGGGGTGCCGGTCGACGAGGGCGTCAACCCAGATCTCCACGTACTGGCCCTGGAGCAAGCGGACACGGTCCTGGTCATCCGGGCTGGCCTTGTTGAGATCGCGGTACTCGACCGAGATGAGCGCGCGGTGATCGACGGAGAAGTCGACGTGGATCGCGATCAGACTGGCGAGCAGCTGGTCCGGTGGCAGTGAGTCGTGCAGCGCTCGAGCCGCGGCCAGCAGATGGTGGCTGGTGCCAACGACCATCTCGCCGAGCATCGCCTCCTTGCTGTCGAAGTGGTGGTACAGCGCCGGGCCGGACACGCCGGCCGCGGCTCCGAGGTTGTGGACGGTCACCCCGGCGAAACCCTGCTGGGCGAACAGCTCAGCCGCGATCTCGAGCAGCTCCTCACGTCGAGGCGACACTCGCCGTGGCGCCTCGCCCTCGCCTGCGAACGCGCGGGACGCCTCGTCCCACCGCAGTCGGCGGTTCCGCAACGCAGCAACTTCGACGATTGCGTCGAGCGCAGCGGGGTCGCGCAGCGAGCCGCGGCTGGCCACCTGGTTCGGGTCGGCCCCAGCGAGGATCTTCTTCACCGGCACCTCGAGCTTCTTGCCCGACAGCGTCGTGGGGATCGCCGCCACGACGTACACCTCGTTGGGCACGTGGCGTGGGGAGAGCTGGCCCTTGAGGACCTGCTTGGCCTCGGTGACGATGTCGCGACCGACGGCAAGCACCTCGACGGTGAGGAACAGGATCAGCCGATCGCCGTCCTCGTGGTGGACGACCAGGGAGTCGGTCACCCCCGGCAGGCTTTCGACGACCCGGTAGATCTCGGCCGTGCCGATCCGCACCCCGCCGCGATTGAGCGTGGCGTCGGAGCGGCCGCTGATGATCAATCCACCGGATCTGGTGAACTCGAGCAGATCACCGTGGGTCCAGACTCCCGGGTGCTCGCCGAAGTAGGCATCGCGGTATCGCGAACCATCCGCGTCACCCCAGAAGCAGACCGGCATCGACGGCATCGGCGCTGTGACGACCAGCTCGCCGTCGAGCGCGTCCACCGCCGCCCCGAGGTACCGCACGCTGATCTCGCCGGCACGGACCGGCGAGGTGGGGCTACCGCCGACGAACGCCGAGCAGATGTCGGTGCCGCCGCTCGTGGACGTCAGCATCACGTCAGCCTTGACGTGCTCGTACACCCAGCGGAACCCGTCGTCCGGGAGCGGTGCAGCGGTTGAGCCGACCGCGCGGAGCGCCGAGAGGTCGAACTCGGAGCCGGGCTCGACCCCGAGCCGGCGGCAGTTCATGATGAACGGGGCCGACGTGCCGAACCACGTGACCGCCTCCTCGGCGACGACTCGCCACGTGGCGCGCATGTCGTCCGCGCCGGGGTCGCCGTCGAATGTGACGATGGTGGCGCCGGTCATCAGGCCCGAGATGAGCACGTTCCACATCATCCAGCCGGTGGTGGTGAACCAGAGGAACCGATCATCGGGACCGAGGTCGAGATGGAACGTCATCATCTTCAGGTGCTCGACGACGATCCCCCCGTGGCTGTGCACGATCGCCTTCGGCAGCCCGGTCGTGCCCGAGCTGTACAGCACCCACAGCGGATGGTCGGCCGGCACATGCACGAACTCGAGCTCACCGGGCTCGGCGAGCAGCTCGGCCCAATTGCCCGCCGGGCCCAAGTACGGCACGGTGACGACATGTTCAACCGTGGGCAGGCCGGCGGCGATGGCGGCGGACTCGGTCGAGCGATCGATCGGCTTGTCGCCGTACATGTAGCCGTTGACCGTGAACAGCACCTTTGGCTCGATCTGACCGAATCGGTCGATCACGGCTTGCGGCCCGAACTCAGGAGCGGCCGACGACCAGATGGCTCCGAGGCTGGCGGTGGCAAGGAAGGCGACGATGGTTTCGGGGATGTTCGGCAGGTAGGCGACGACGCGGTCGCCGACACCGACACCGAGCCGCTGCAGCCCGGCCCGGCACGCGGCCACCTGGCGGCGCAGCTCGTCGGCCGTGAGCTCGACGCGGTCGCGAGTCTGCGAGCGGCCAATGATCCCGCTGCTGCCGCGCAGGGCGTGCTCGGCGTAGTTCAGAGAAGCGCCCTCGAACCACCGGGCACCAGGCATCTCGTGTGACGACAGCACGCGGTCGTACGTACCGAGCACGCCGAACCAGTCCCAGACGGCAGCCCAGAACCCGTCGAGGTCGGTGACCGACCACTTCCAGAGGGTTTCGTAGTCCGTGTACCCGTGAGCGGCTCCGAAGCGCTCGATCGCGGTCATGCCGTCGAGCGGCGGTGCCCACAGCAACTCGCCGGCCGGTACGGTCATCGTTCTTCCTCGCGATTCTGGCGCGGTTCCAGCCGCGAAGGCATTTTCGTGGTTGGGTTCTCGATGCAACTTAGTGCACGTTCATGTCGTTCCCCGCCTGAACATATACTCAGTACCGACTTCTACCGACAAGGGGGTTCCGACATGGTGTATCAACTCAAGGATCAGGACTTCACGCCACCCCCGCCCGACCCCGCCAACCAGCACTCGGTCGCCGCCGACGGCTTGGCCGCCGTGGTGATGGTGCTGATGTCGATCGCCCTGATCGCGCTCGTCCTCATCCAAGTCGTCGACTGAGCCGTCGGGCGCACATGACGCTGACCGCGACGCCGACATGACATGACGTCGGTCCTCCACGAGCAGCCGCTGCTGCCCCACATCGTCATCCAGGCACTCAACGTCCGCCAAGCCGACGCGTGCATCTTCACCGGTGACCGCGTGCTGACGTACGCAGAGGTGCGCGACCGCACCAGCCAGATGGTGCAGGCCATGCAATCCGTCGGCATACGTCAGGGAAGCCGCCTGGCCATCCTGTCGAAGAACCGGCCCGAGGTGCTCCTCAACGCGGTCGCCTCGCTCGTCAACGGGTGCATCCTCACGCCGCTCCACCCGATGGGGTCGGTGAGCGATCACGCCTACGCGCTGAACGACGCCGAGATCGACTGCCTGGTCTTCGACAGTCGCGACTTCGCCGAGCGCGCCCGCGAGCTGCAACAGCAGTTCCCGAATCTGATCCTCCTCGGATTCGGGCCGAACGACGCCGGGCGCGACTACCTGGCGCTCGCCGACTCGTTCGAGCCGGCGCCGCTGGTTGCGCCAGACGTGCACCTCGACGACCTGTGCACGGTCGTGTACACGGGCGGCACCACCGGCCGTCCCAAAGGTGTGCTGATGAGCCACCGTGTGTGGCAGTCGATGACGTGGATCCAAATGTCGGAGTGGGAGTTCCCCGACGAGATCCGGATCGCCCTACCCACTCCGCTGTCGCACGCCGCCCTGTCGGTGGTCGCCCCGGTGCTCCTGTCGGGCGGTGCGTTCTACGTGATGGAGTCGTTCAGCCCCGACTCGTTCTTCGACCTCGTCGAGCGGCATCGCATCACGTGCTGCATGCTCGTCCCGGTGATGATCTACGCGTTGCAGGGCCATCCCCGCTACCACACCGCCGACATGTCCTCGATGGAGACGATCATCTACGGGGCGTCGCCGATCAGCCCGGCCAAGCTTGCCGAGGCGATCGAGCACTGGGGTCCGGTCTTCTTCCAGTTCTTCGGCCAGACCGAGGCGCCCATGGTGATCACCCATCTCAAGAAGGCCGACCACGACCTGTCCAAGCGCGAGCGCCTTGCCTCGTGCGGTCGGCCGGTGCCGTGGATGCACGTCGCCCTGCTCGACGACGACAACCTGCCGGTCGGCCCGGGCGAGTCGGGCGAGATCTGCGTGCGCGGGCCGCTGGTGATGGACGGCTACAAGGACCTGCCGGACGAGACCGCCGAGGCGCTGTCGGGCGGCTGGCTCCATACCGGCGACGTCGGCCGCTTCGACGACGAGGGCTTCCTCTACATCGTCGACCGCACCAAGGACATGGTGATCACCGGCGGCTTCAACGTGTTCCCCCGCGAGGTCGAAGACGTCATCAGCCAGCACCCGGCGGTCAACACCGTGATGGTCATCGGCGTGCCGGACCCGAAGTGGGGCGAGGCGGTGAAAGCTGTGGTGGTCCTGCAGTCCGCAAGCGCGCCGTCCGCCGAGCTGACGCACGAGCTGCAGGAGATGGTCAAGCAGGCGAAGGGCTCGCAACAGTCACCGAAGTCGATCGACTACGTCGACGCGCTGCCGCTCACCCCGGTCGGCAAGCCCGACAAGAAGGCCATGCGCGCCCGCTACTGGGACACGACCGCCCGCGCCGTGAACTGAACGCGAGCGGCCGTGTCGCCTCGTACTAACTCTGTGGCTTACCGAGCGCGAGGTCGCTGACGTCGACGAAGTCATTGTCGACGGGCACGACCTTTCCGTTGTCGAGCTTGCTGTACACGACGCTGCGGTTGAACAGGCGGCTGTAGCCGTCGAGCCCGTCGGTCCACTCCTTGGTGAAGTCGAGCACCGGCACCATGCCGCCGAGATCCAGCTTGCTGGTCTTGCTGGCTGCGTCGTAGAACGACTTGGCCGTGATATCACCGTTGATGGTCGAAGCGATCTGGGCGAACGCGATGTAGGCAGCCCACGTCCCCATGCCGCCGAGGCTGTTGAAGTCGTTGGCCGTCTGGTCGATGTTTTGCGCCTCGAGGGCGGCCCGGTAGTCGTCCCACGGGGCCGTCGAGATGTCGGGGTACATGCCCGAGATGATGTTGCCGTTGGTGGCCTTCTCGGCGCCCTTCGCCGAGATCGCGTTCAGGTTGCCCTGGTTGCCGTACTGCTTGACCGTGGTGCCGGCCTGCTGGAGCGCCGTGTTCCAAGTGAGGAATGGCGTCTCGGACATGACGACGACCATGCAGTCGGCATTGGTCGTGGCCTGGGCGACCTCGGCGGAGTAGTCCTGCGAGATGGTCGGTGTGATGATCACGTCACCGAACGTCATGCCGTAGGCCTTCATCGCGTTCTCCATTGGCGGGCGGAAGATGGCATCGGCACCTTCGACAATGACGGCGTTGATCTTCTTACAGCCGTCCTCGACGGCCCGCTTGACCTCTCCGACCGCGTACATCGGCTGGTTGCCGATGTTGAACGAGTGCGGGTCGGTGAGCTCGGACGGCGAGATCGGGCAGCACGCTCCGAACCAGGTGATGTCCGACTGGGCGATCACCGGCACGATCGCCTCGGCGAAGTAGGTGAACGAGCCGACGACCGAGACCACCTTGTCTTCGACGGCCTGACGTGCGCACGTGGCGGCGACCGCTGCGTCGAACTGTTCGTCGCAGACCTCGACCTCGAGGGGCCGGCCGTTGATGCCACCTTTCGAGTTGATGAAGTCCGCCGCCAGCTTGGCGGTGATCGAGATGTTCTCGTAGGTCGGCCCGTTGGCGTTGAGCGTGGTGACCGTCATCAGCTTGATCGGTTCGCCGCTCGCCGGCGCGACAGAGCCGCCAGTCGATGCAGCGGTGGAGTTGCCGGTCGGTGCCGCGGTGGAGTCGGCGGTCGTGACGGCCGACGAGTCCGACGGTGCCGCCTCGGTCACGCTCGGTGCGTTCGTCGCGGCCGCGCCGCCTCCGCCGCCAGAGTCGCTGCCGCAAGCCGCGACCGCAAAGCCGAGCACCGTCACCAGTGCGATGGACTTCGTCCAGACACGCATGTGTTTCCCCCTTCGGAAAGTGTTCGCGGGCGCCCCCGGCACCCGTGGCTGTTCATACTAGACACAGCTCGCGCTCCAATTCTCATTGGCCTGAACGTGTGTTAAGGTCGGCACAAGAGTCCGACGTGGGGGAACACGGGGAGCGATGAACGAAGTCATCAGATTCGCGTTGCTGGGGTGCGGCGTCGGTGCTCTCTACGCCTTTGCTTCGCAAGGCCTGATCGTCATCTTCCGCGGCACCGGGGTACTGAACTTCTCGCTTGGCGCGACGGCGATCGCCGGCGTGTTCGTCCAGTACGAGCTGCAGTACGAGCACGGCCACAACTTCTTCGTCGCGTCGTTCTTCGGTGTGCTCTTGTCGGCGACGTTGGGGGCGCTGACCCACTGGGTCGTGATGCGGCCGTTGCAACGCAAACGTGCGAGCACGCTCGTCCAACTGCTGGCGACGCTCGGCGTGCTCGTCACCGTGCAAGCCGGCGTGGTCATCCGCTACGGCTCGAAGCCACGCCAGGTGCCGAGCCATCTTCCGACTGACCGGGTCACGTTGTACGGCTCGGTCAGCATCACTGCCGACCGCCTGATCCTCCTCGCGATCGGATGCGTCTCGGCGTTCCTCCTGTGGCTGCTCTACCGCTCGTCGCAGTTCGGGATCCAGACCGAAGCCGTCTCGGAGAGCGAGCGTTCGGCCGCGGCGGTCGGCGTCTCGCCGAACAGGGTCGCCACCCTCAACTGGGCGCTCGGCTCCGCGATCGCGTGCATCGGCGGCATCCTCGTGGTGCCGGTGATCACCTTGCAGGTCACCTCGATGACCAGCCTCGTGCTCGCCGCCCTCGCGGCCGCGCTGGTGGCCGACTTCAAGTCCTTTCCGATCGCCACTGCGGCCGGATACGTACTCGGGATGAGCCAGACGCTCGTCGGTCGCTTCTGGCAGCAACAGGGTCTCGACCAGTCCCTGCCGTTCCTGTTGATCATTCTCATGCTGGTGTTCCGCGGGCGCTCGATCCCGCTGCGGGACCACTACCTGCGCAAGCTGCCGGCGATCGGCAACGGTCGGATGTCATGGGACTGGACGATCTTCCTCGCCGGCATGGTCGTGTTCCTGATGCTCACGAAGGACACGAAGTGGATCGACGCGCTCACCGTCACGTTGTGCGCGGCGATCGTGCTGCTGTCGATCGTGGTCGTCACCGGGTACGCCGGCCAACTCTCGCTGGCGCAATACGCGATGGCTGGTTTCGGAGCGTGGGTCGCCGGCCGCCTCGTCGCCGTGTTCCACATCCCGTTCCTCCTCGCGCTCGCGGCCGGCGTCGCCGCGGCAGTCCCGCTCGGGCTGATCTTCGCGCTTCCGGCTGTTCGCACGCGCGGGATCAACCTGGCGATCGTGACGCTCGGTCTCGGTACGGCAATCGAGTTGATGCTGTTCAGCAATGGAAACTTCACCGGCGGCATCAAAGGCACACCGGTGGGCAACCCGAACCTGTTCGGTTTCGAGATCAGTTCGATCAAGCACCCCGAGCGGTACGGCATCTTCGTGCTTGGTATGGCGCTCCTCATGGTGGTCGTGGTTGCGAACGTCCGCAGGGGTCGCAGCGGCCGACGCCTGATCGCGGTCCGCACCAACGAGCGTGCTGCAGCCGCGCTCGGCATCAACATCGTCACCGCCAAGCTCTACGCCTTCGCGCTCGCCTCGGCCATCGCCGCGCTCGGGGGCATCCTTTTGGCGTTTCGCCTGACCTCGATCAGCTACCAATCGTTCACCAACTTCACCTCGATCACCTACGCCGGCTTGTCGCTCGTCGGCGGCGTCGGCCATCTGCTCGGAGCGTTCGTCGGGGCGATGATGGCGACCGCCGGCTTCAACCAGGAGGTCATGGAATCCACTTGGGACGGGGTCGGGCGATACATCCAGCTGATCAGCGGAATCGCGATCCTCCTGGTCGTGCTCTACAACCCGGACGGCGTCGCCGCCGAGTGGTCCAGGACCTTCCGGCACCTGAAGCGCACGAAGAAGTTCGGCGAGTCGTACTTCATCAAGCTCTCCGACGTGTCCGAACCGGTCGACGCTGATCATGACCAGCGCGTGATCCCCAAGACCCGGGTCGTCGACGGCCTCACCGTGCGGTACGGCGCGGTCACCGCCGTCGACGGGGTCGGGTTCACGCTCGAACCGGGCCAGGTCACCGGCCTGATCGGCCCCAACGGCGCCGGCAAGACGTCGTTGATCGACGCGCTCACCGGGTTCACCCGGTCGAGCGGTTCGGTCATCATCGACGGCCGGGGCATCTCGAATTCGGGGCCCGCGGGTCGGGTGAAAGCCGGCATGGTTCGCTCGTTCCAGTCGCTCGAGCTGTTCGAGGACACGACGGTGTTCGAGAACATCAGCATTGCCGCCGACCCCCAGGATCTCGGCTCGTATTTCCGCGACCTCGTGTGGCCGGTGATCCCGAAGTTCGGGCCGCAGGTCGTGCGGGCGATCGAGGAGTTCGAGCTCGACCAGGATCTCCACCGAGAGGTGAGCGACCTGTCGTACGGCAAGCGGCGACTGCTGGCGATCGCCCGAGCGGTGGCCATGCACCCGAGCGTGCTGCTGCTCGACGAGCCGGCAGCCGGCCTGAGCTCGGTCGAGAGCGTCGAGCTGGCGCGGGTCGTCCGTCGGCTCGCCGACGATTGGGGCATGGCGATCCTCGTCGTCGAGCACGACATGAACTTCGTGATGGGCGTGTGCGACCGCGTCGTCGTCCTCGACTTCGGCCGGATGATCGCCAACGGCACACCCAGCGAGGTGCGCAACGACCCGGCCGTGATCGCCGCGTACCTCGGCGTCGAGACCGACGACGAGCGCGAGATCCGTTCCGCCGGCCGCACCCCAGTGTCCACCGTGGGCGGTGGGCAGTGACCGACACCGTCGACCCCAGCGTCTCGATTTCCGATACCAGCCCGTACGCCGTCAGTCGCACTCCGAACCTGCTCGAGACGCGCGGGCTCAAGGCCGGCTATCTCGGCCGCGAGGTGGTGTCGGGCGTCAACCTCACCGTGCGGCCCGGCGAGGTCGTTTGCCTGCTCGGCCCGAACGGCGCCGGCAAGAGCACCACACTGCTGACGATCGCCGGAGAACTGGCGCCCGTCGACGGCCTAGTGATGTTCGGCAACGTGCCCACCTTCACGCCGATGTACCAGCGAGTGCGCAACGGCATCGGGCTCGTCACCGAGCAGCGCCTGGTCTTCACCAAGATGTCGACCCGCGACAACCTGCGGATCGGCGGCGGATCGGTCGAGAGGGCGCTCGAACTGTTCCCCGAGCTCAGGTCGCGTCTCGACGTGCGCGGCGGAATGCTGTCGGGCGGCGAGCAGCAGATGGTGGCCCTGTCGCGTGTCCTCAGCCGCGACCCGAAGCTGCTGCTCGCCGACGAACTCTCGCTCGGGCTCGCGCCGATGGTCGTCGACCGCCTCCTTGGGGCCGTCCGCAAGGCCGCCGACGAGCGCGGCATCGGAGCGTTGATCGTCGAGCAGCATGCCCGCAAGGCGCTCAAGTACAGCGACCGCATGTACCTCATGTCGCGTGGTCAGATCCGAATGGAGTTGACCTCGGCCGAGGCGCTCACGCGGCTCGACGAGATCGAGGAGGCCTACCTCGCTGGCACCTCCGAATCCGAGGAGGACCACATCGAGCGCAAGCGTCGCAAGGACGTGCGCAAGGCCTGGGGCCGCCAGCGCGTCCGTGAACGCGAGCTCCGGCGCCTCACCGCGACACAGGTGTCACGGCGCCACACGTCCGAGGACGACTCCATCCTCAACCGCGACCAACAACGCCGCGACTGGCAGATGCGTGCCCGCCGCGGCCGCAAGTACTGAACACCGACGCTCACCCGCACCCGCCAACTACATCCGCCACTCACTCCCACGGGGGACACGACATGGGTTACCGCACCGCCGAGTTACCACCGGTCGACATCGACGAGTTCGCCAAGATCCCGTTCCTGCCGCGTATGAAACTGCTGCAGTTGCACTGGGTGGAAGCCGGCTTCGGAACGCCGCGCCAGGCGGCCATGTTCTACGTGTGGAAGATCTTCTTCTATGCGTTGTTCGGCCTGATCGTTTGCGGGGCGTTCACGAGAGGACTCGAGTTCAACAACATTGCCGGCTGGTGGGATCAGCCGATCCTCTACCAGAAGCTGATGATCTGGACCGTGCTGCTCGAGATCCTCGGCGTGGCCGCCACCTGTGGTCCGATGGCGTTCCACTTCGATCCGCTGATCGGTGGCTCGCTGTACTGGTGGCAGAACGACACGATCCGCGTGCCGCCGTACCCCAATCACGTGCCGTTCACGAAGGGCAACCGGCGCACCCCGTGGGACACCGGCGTGTACAAGCTGATCGTGTTCTGGCTGACGATGATGCTGTTCCTGTCCGGCAGTCCGATGCACGGTTTGCCGGCCGACAGCGTCGGTGTCATGCCACGGTGGGCGCTGATCACGTACGCCGTCTTGATCGTCCTGATGGGACTGCGCGACAAGTGCGTGTTCCTGTCGTCACGTGCCGAGCAGTACGTGCCATGCATGCTGGCCTTCGGGCTCTTCTACGACTTCCATGACGCAATCATCGCCGCCAAGATCTTCATGGTCGTCGTGTGGATGGGTGCCGGCGTGTCGAAGCTGCAGCACGGATTCTCCTGCACCGTGTCGATCATGATGCAGAACACCCCGTGGAACGCCTTCCGCAAGCTCCGCATGGCGACGGTGCGCGACTACCCCAACGACCTCCGCCCGTCGAAGCTGATCCACTTCGTCGCCCACTTCCTCGGCACGACGACAGAGATCGTGATGCCGCTGACGCTGCTGTTCTCGCCGTGGCCGTGGCTGACGTGGATCGCGATCGTGTCGATCTGGATGCTCCACCTGTTCATCATCTCGACGATCCCGCTTGCCGTGCCGCTCGAATGGAACGTGTTCTTCATCTTCGCCGTGGCGTTCCTGTTCGGCAACTTCAGTGCGGGCGACGGGTATGGGGTCGCCGACATGAACCCGTGGCTGCTCGCCGGAGTGGTCGCGTTCGCCCTCTTCCCAATCGTGCTCGGCGCGCTGCGGCCGCAGTACGTGTCGTTCCTGATCGGGATGAAGCAGTACGCGGGCAACTGGGCGTCCACCACGTGGTCGTTCCGCGACAGCGAGAAGGAAGACCGCCTGAACGAGCGGATCGTCAAGGCCGCCGACAACCAGATCGACCAGCTCGAGCCGCTGTTCGGGAGGCAGATCTCGGAGATCTTCATGCAGAAGGCGATCGCTTTCCGGATGATGCATCCGATGGGCCGTGCCCACATCACGCTGCATCTGCGACACAGCCCGGGCATCGACACCCGCGTGCTGCGCGAGGGCGAGTTCATCAGCAACACGATCACCGGCTGGAACTTCGGCGACGGGCACTGCCACGACGAGCGCCTCGTCGAGGCGGTCCAGCAGCGGTGCCACTACGAGCCGGGCGACCTCATCGTCGTGTTCACCGAATCGCAGCCGATGTTCGACAAGCGGGTCCAGTATCGGGTGATCGACGCCGCGCTCGGAACCGTCGAGAAGGGCTGGTATCACAACGACGATGCCGCCCACGAACAGCCGTGGCTCCCCAACGGACTGCTCCCACACGTCATCACCTGGACCCGCGAAGGGTACGTGGCGGCCGGGGAGCCGTACCCGGGGCCAGGCAAGATGGGCCGGACCAGTCGTCCGGTGCGTGCCGACGCCTGATCGTGCCATCTCGCTACGGGCCGGCGCGGCGGTGAGGCGGTGACCCGGGCGATCGTCGTCGGCAGTGGGCCCAACGGGCTCGCCGCCGCGACGTTGCTGGCTCGTGCCGGGCTGGAGGTGACAGTTCTCGAGGCGGCCGGCACGATCGGCGGCGGGACGCGCAGCTCGGAGTACCTCGTACCTGGACTCCTGCACGACCATTGCTCGGCCTCCCACCCGATGGCCGTTGCCTCGCCGCTCTTCAAGGAGCTCCAACTACCCGGGCTGATCTGGAGGGGCGCCGAGGTGGAGTGCGCGCACCCACTCGACGACGGCACCGCCGGAGCGCTGTACCGCGCGTTCGATCTCACCGAACGGGCCCTCGGCAGCGACGGCAACCGCTGGCGCCAGGTGTTCGAGCCGATCGCCGAACGCTTCGACGAACTGTTCGCCGATGTCTCCCAGCCGATCCTGCGGGTACCGCGCCATCCGGTGACGCTCGCCCGGTTCGGTGTGCGGGCCGTGCTGCCGGCCGCCGTGCTCGCGCGCCTGTGGCGCACGCCGCAGGCGCGGGCGCTGTGGACCGGCGTGGCGGCCCACGCGTTCTGGCGGCTCGACCGGCCGATGACGAGCGCAATCGGGTTGGCCCTGGCGGCCGCGGCACACGCCCACGGGTGGGTGGTCGCCGAGGGCGGATCGCAGGCGATCGCCGACGCACTCGCCGCCGATTTCATCCGCCACGGGGGCACGATCGAGACGGACGTGCGTGTGCGATCCTTCGCCGAGCTGCCGCCGCACGACGTGCTGATGCTCGACGTGTCCCCGTCGGTAGCTCTCGACATCCTGGGCGAACGGCTCCCATCTCGCGTGGCCGCCGCCTACCGCCGCTACAAACACGGACCAGGCGCGTTCAAGGTCGACTTCGCGATCGAGGGCGACGTCCCCTGGGCGGCCGAGGTCGCCGGTCGAGCAGGCACCGTGCACCTCGGCGGAACGGCGGACGAGGTCGCCGCCGGCGAGCTAGCGGTGCACCGTGGCACGATGCCCGACCGGCCGTTCGTTCTCGTCGGCCAGCAGTATCTCGCAGACCCGGGCCGGTCAGTTGGCAACGTGCACCCTCTGTGGACGTATGCCCATGTACCGGCGGGTTACACCGGTGACGCAACGGATGCGATCATCGGCCAGATCGAACGGTTCGCCCCAGGGTTCCGCGAGCAGGTGGTCGGCACCGCTGTGCGGTCGGCCACGGAGATGGCGGTATACAACCCCAACTACATGGGCGGCGACATCGTCGGCGGGGCGGCGTCGCTGACCCAGACCCTGTTCCGCCCGCGCGTTGCGCTCGACCCGTACGCCACCGGCATCGCCGGCACCTACCTGTGCTCAGCTTCGACGCCGCCCGGGGCGGGTGCCCACGGCATGTGCGGCGCCAACGCCGCGACCCGTGCCTTGCGGAACTCAGCTGAGGCCAGGCGACGATAGTTTCCCAGACCACGTGCGGCACGCTCGATCTGCGCACGCCACCATCCGGAAAGACAATCATGAACTTCGATCATTCCGCACAGACCGTTGAGCTCGTCGAGCAACTCGAGTCGTTCATGGACGAGCACATCTATCCGAACGAGGCGCGCTTCTTTCGCGAGTCGATGGAGCTCGGGCCGTGGGCGGTCTGGCCGGTGGTGGAGGAGCTGAAGCCACTGGCTCGCGAGGCCGGCCTGTGGAACCTCTTCCTCCCAAAGAGCGAATTTGGCGCCGGATTGAGCAACGTGGAGTATGCGCCGCTCTGCGAGGTGATGGGCAGATCGCACCTCGCCCCGGAGGTCTTCAACTGCTCGGCACCCGACACGGGCAACATGGAGGTGCTGGCACGTTACGGGACCCCCGAGCAACAGCAGCAGTGGCTCCTTCCACTCCTAGCCGGCGAGATCCGCTCGGCGTTTGCGATGACCGAGCCAGCCGTCGCGTCGAGCGACGCAACGAACATCGAGAGCTCGATCACGCGCGACGGCGACGACTACGTGATCAACGGCCGGAAGTGGTACACCACGAACGCGACCGACCCCAGGTGCAAGATCATCATCTTCATGGGCAAATCGGATCCGACCAACGCGGATCGACATCGCCAACAGTCCATGATCCTGGTCCCGAAGGACACGACGGGGCTCACTGTCGTGAGGCCGCTACCGGTCTTCAACTTTTACGGGATGCCCGACCGCGCTTCAGAGGTCGAGTTCGACGAGGTTCGCGTCCCAGCGTCGAACATGTTGCTCGGTGAGGGACGCGGCTTCGAGATCGCTCAGGGTCGTCTAGGGCCGGGGCGCGTCCACCACTGCATGCGACTCATCGGACTCGCGGAACGAGCCCTCGAGATGATGTGTCGACGAACCTCGCAGCGC
>JANMRB010000098.1:0-9730 GCA_031370825.1 Ilumatobacteraceae bacterium | reverse complement strand
GATTTCGGTGGCTATAGCGGCAGGGTCACACCCGTTCCCATCCCGAACACGGAAGTTAAGACTGCCAGCGCCGATGGTACTTGGGGGTAGACCCCCTGGGAGAGTAGGACGCCGCCGGATTTCTCAAGCACGAACGCCCCTTCGGGGGCGTTCGTCGCATTTTTGGCCTTCGGCCGGTGTGTGCCGTTTGGACCTAGGCTCGAATGCCATGCCGTACGACCGTCGACCCTCGTCCAACCCTGGACGTCCACAGCGACCGGGTCGCCCGGCGCGGCCGGGCCAAAGCGACAGTCGGGGTGGCTCGAGCGATAACCGTGGAGCTGGCTCCGGTGGGCGTCCACCGACGGGGCGCGGCGCTGACCCGGGAGCGCGTCGCAGCGGTCCTCGGCCGGCAACCCCCGGGCGCCCGCGCCGCGACGATGAATCGACCGACCGACCTCGGGGTCCGCGTAGGGATGGCGGGCGACGCTACGGCAGCGACGGAACCCGAAGTGGTCCGCCACGGCGCGACCCACGTGCCGCGCCCGTCACGGAGGGCGAACGCCCCCGTCGGTACGACTCGTCACGACCGCGACCCGAGAGCGGGTCGCGCGGCCGTCCTGGTGGCGGAACCGGCGGTCGGCCCCAGGGGCGCGATCGGGTACCGCCTCGGCGTATCGAAACGCCAAAGACCGCAGCACAGATCCGCTCCGCCGAGGTCAAAGCCGCCCGAGGTCTTCGTGAGCCGCGACAACGGGCTGCCCCTGCTCCGTGGGAGCGCGAGCAGTGGGTCGATGAGGGCCCGCTGCGCTCTGCCGCCCGCAAGGCCACCGAGCGCGCCCAGCGACCGGAGCGGCACGAGGCTGCCGACGACGGCAAGTCCAAGTCCGCCCGCCGACGCAAATCCCTGGAACTGGCACCTGCGGTTGCCGAGGATCTGCAGCGCGCTGCACCGGCGGCTCGCGCTGCCAAGTATCAGGAGCGGTTGGCGACAGCGGCCGATGCGCTCGATCGGGGCCGCTTCGACGACGCTCGACGCATGGTGGCGCCAGTCCTGCGCGATCTTCCCGACATGGCGTTCGGCCACGAGATCGCCGGTCTCGCGTTCTATCAGACCGGACAGTGGCGCAAGGCTGCGGCAGAGCTGGAGATCGCCCGCCAGCTTGATCGCACGCTGAACCATCACGCAGTGCTGGCCGATTGCTACCGCGCCCTGAAGCGCTACGACACGGTCGATCAGCTGTGGCTGGAAGTCCGCGAGGGATCGCCGGCGCCCGATCTCATGGCCGAGGCGCGCATCGTTGCTGCAGGCGCACTGGCCGACCAGGGTGACCTCAAAGGCGCGCTGAAGTTGATGGAGCGCGGCGCCGAGGTGCCGAAGAAGGTCCGCCAACATCATCTGCGCCAGTGGTACGTGCTGGGAGATCTGCACGACCGTTCCGGCGACATCATCAAAGCTCGGCGCTTCTTCGGCATGATCGCCGAAGTCGAGCCCGACTTCGCAGATGTCGGCGAGCGCCGTCGCGGCCTCGGCCGGTGATGTGCGGGGCCGCCTTGCGACACCCCGTTGGTAGGGTTCGAAGTACGGCTTCCCCCGGTCAATCATCCATGGCGCCGGAGGGCGCGTCGGAGGTCGTCGAAATGAACGTGGTCTTTTTGCAGGGTCGCTTGTCGAGCGATCCAGTGCTTCGTGAGCTCTCATCCGGTAGTCGTTTGCTGTCCCTCGAGGTCACTACCGATACCGATGCAGGTACTGCCAATGTGCCTGTTGCCTGGTTCGATCCGGCAACCATCCCCGATTGGGTCGCGGGTGTCGATGTCGTGGTGCGGGGCATCGTCAAGCGGCGCTTCTATCGCGGCCCGTCGGGCACCCAATCCCGTACCGAGGTGGTGGCGTTGGAGGTGTGCGAGGTCACGAAGCGCCGTCAGGCGCAGCGATTGCTCGAGCACGCGGTCAGCGCCCTCGGTGCTTCGTAGCCCGGGCGGGTACGATCAACGCGCCGCACCGCAACCTGGCGGTGCCGACCCACGTCGGGTCGTGAACCAATTTCGAGGAGTGTCGTGGACGTGTCCCATCTGCTCGGCGATGAGGCCGACTCGTTGTTGAACCATGTGTGTGCCGGCGTGCCGCGTCACCAGTTGATGCTCACCGGCCCGGATTTCCTTGATCGCTCGCATGCTCTGTCGGACCGGTCGCCCGCCGTGCTGCGCAGTCTTGGCCAGCTGTATGGGCATGGCAACCTGGCCAACACGGGCTACCTGTCGATCCTGCCGGTCGATCAGGGCATCGAGCATTCGGCCGCGTCGTCGTTCGCTCCGAACCCGTTGTACTTCGACCCCGCCAACATCGTCGAGCTGGCGATCAACGGTGGTTGCAACGCTGTGGCCACTACGTTCGGTGTGCTCGGTGCGGTCAGTCGCAAGTTCGCCCACCGCATCCCATTCATCGTGAAGATGAACCACAACGAATTGTTGACGTACCCCAACAATGCCGATCAAGTGATGTTCGGCTCCGCCCGGCAAGCATTCGATCTGGGAGCTTGCGGTGTCGGGGCCACGATCTACTTTGGCTCCGAAAACAGCACACGTCAGCTTCAGGAGGTGTCGAAGGCGTTCAAAGAGGCGCACGATCTCGGCATGTTCACCGTGTTGTGGTGCTACACGCGCAACAGCGCCTTCAAAGTCGATGGCGTCAACTACGAGGTCTCGGCCGATCTCACGGGGCAGGCCAACCATCTCGGCGTCACCATCGAGGCCGACATCATCAAGCAGAAGTTGCCCGAGAACAACGGTGGTTACAACGCGCTCAGCGCCCTTGGCACAAGCTCGTACGGCAAGACGAACCCGCTGGTCTACGAGAAGCTGACCACCGACCATCCCATCGACCTCGCTCGCTGGCAGGTGGTCAACTGCTACATGGGCCGCATTGGCCTGATCAACAGCGGTGGCGAGAGCAAGGGCGACGGCGATCTTGCCGCCGCGGTCAAGACCGCAGTCATCAACAAGCGGGCGGGTGGACAGGGATTGATCTCCGGACGCAAGTCGTTCCAGCGACCGATGGACGATGGAATCGCGCTGCTGAACGCCATTCAAGACGTGTACCTCGACGAGTCGATCACGGTGGCCTGACTCAGGTCGCGACCGAGTCGAGCGGTCTCAACACCAGACCCGTCCGCAGCTTCGGCGTGAAGAACGTCGACTTCGGTGGCATCAGCAGGCGTTCGACCGCAGTGCGACGGATCTCCTCGATGCCGGTTGGGCGAATCAGCACGGCGACGTCTGCATCGCCTGCGCTCAGCAGCGTCAGAACGTTTTGCACGCCGTGTTGATAGGTGACGTCGAACGCCTCGCCGCGCGCTGCTGCACCTTCTAGCGCGTGTTCGAGGTAGGCACCGTCCAGCGCTCGTACCCCGTGGAACGTCTCGGGACGTGGGGTCAACCACGCACCCGTGCCGTCGGGGCGAACCAAGCACATGGCGCCGCGCGCGATCGCTTCGGCGGCGCAATGTGGGGTGACTCGACCTGCCTCCTCCAGAACGAAGAATCGCCGGAGTTGCGACAGCAGCTCACCGGCGCTGAGACCCCAGTAAACGCGGTGGATCGGATCGATGCTCAGTTGCTCGTCGACCAGTTCGGCGACGTAGGTCATGGTCAGTTCGGCATCGGTATCGGTCCGGCCGCTTGCCGCGCGCACCTCGTTGCGATACGAGCGGCTGATCGCATAGTGATGGTGCCCATCGGCGATCAGGACTGAGCTCGACGCGACGGCGGATGTGATCGCTTCGATGCGATCGTGGTCGAGGACACGTTCGACTCGGTGGATCACGCCGTCCTCATCGGTGCACTGGCCGACCGGCTCACCGGCGTCGTGCAGCAGCTCGGACAGACCGGTCGTCAGCGACAAGCCCCAAATGGGCGAGAGGTTGCAGCTCGTGGACCTGGTCAGCTCGAGTCGGTCGGTCTTGGCCTTTGGCGTCGTGCGTTCGTGGGGTAACACACCGTTCGCTCCTTCGTCGACCACTTCCAGCGCACCGACGACTCCGACCGTGGCGCGTTGACGCCCGGCCTCGTCGGTGAACTCCATCCGGTAGAGGGTCAGTGAAGGTGACGGATCACGAACGAGCACGCCCTGTTCGATCCATGATGTCAAGCGCTGCGCGGCCAGGTCGTAACGCCCAGGACCGTCACGGTCCAGGGGGACGTCGACGGCGACGATGTTGTGATCATGGCGCGACAACAAGTCGTCGACGTCGGAGGGCGATAGCACGTCGTATGGCGGGGCGGTCACGTCGTCGAGAGGTTCGTCGGGGGAGTAGCGCAATGCGGCGAACGGTTCGAATCGAGGCACCCGTACAGGTTGGCATCTGGCATGCCAACATGGCCAGATATGGATCTGTGCGTTGTGTTGTGTGACCTCGATGGAGTGGTCTGGTTGGCGCACCAGCCGATACCGGGTTCGGTCGAGGCGATTGCCCAACTTCGCGGTGCCGGTCATCGGGTGCTGTTCGTCACCAACAACTCGTCAGCGCGGGTCGAGACGCAGGAGGAGGCGCTGGCCGCCATCGGCATTCCAGCTGTCGGTGATGTGCTGACTTCGGCCAACGCGGCCGCGCTGCTGATCGAGCCCGGGGAGCGGGTGCTGGTTTGCGGCGGCGAAGGCGTGGTGCAGGCGGTTGTCGGCCGCGGCGCTTCGGTGGTGGTGGCCGATGATCCCGACGGCCAAGTCGATGCGGTCGTCGTCGGCTTTCACCGCACGTTCGACTACGAAGCGATGCTCGTCGCCAGCAGCGCGGCTCGTAACGGCGCCCGGCTGATCGGCACCAACGATGACGCGACGTATCCAACGCCCGAAGGGCCCATCCCGGGCGGGGGGGCGATCCTGGCTTCGATCGTCACGGCGTCCGGTGTGGTGCCGATCATCGCCGGCAAGCCACACGAGCCGATGGCCGCGCTGGTGCGGGCGATCGTCGGCGACGATGCAGCGCGGTCCGCCGTGATGGTCGGCGATCGTCCCGAGACCGACGGACTGATGGCAGCAACATTGGGTTGTCGCTACGCGCACGTCGAGTCGGGCATCACCGCGCCCGGCACGATCGTCGTGCCGACACCCGACCTCATTGCTACTGATCTCGCAGCTGTGGCAAAGGTCCTGATCGCCCAGAGTGCGGCCGCCGATAGACTGCGGGCATGACAGGTTCACCAGTACTCAAGCGTCTGCTCGACACCGGGATGCAATACACCGAGATGTCGCAGAAGAACGCCGAAAAGATCGTGTCCGAGTTCGTCAAGGCGGGTCAGGTGCGCCGCAAGGATGCAGAGAAGGTCGTTCAACGTCTCGTCGAGCGCGGCCGTTCGACTACCGAGCACGTGGTCGGCCTCGTCCAGGCAGAGGTCTCCAAGCAGCTCGGCAGGTTTGCCGAGCGGCTCGACGTCATCGAATCCCGCGTCGAAGATGTCGCCGGGAGCTTCGGCCTCGGCAAGGGCTCAGCTCAAAAGGCAACTGTGCGGCCGGCAACCGGCCCGTCGGGTGTCGCCAAGGTCGTCGCTCGCAAGGCACCGGCCAAGAAGACGTCGGCGAAGAAGGCAACCACTGCAAAGAAGACTGCCGTCAAGAAGACTGCCGTGAAGAAGACGGCCGCGGCAAAGGCTTCAGTGAAGAAGGTATCGGCCAAGAAGGCGCCCGCGAAGAAGTAGCCAGTGTCGAGGCGGTTGCGGTTGGATGCTGACATGGTGCGTCGCGGTCTGGTTCTCAGTCGCGCCGACGCAGCTCACGCAATCGGCGCCAACCTGGTGCTGGTCAACGGCTCTATAGCCGACAAGTCCTCGAGACTCGTCGATCCCGCCGACGCGGTGGTGTTGCAGGGACCGCACGCGAGGTTTGTGAGTCGTGGCGGCGAAAAGCTCGACGCCGCGCTCGTGGCATTCGGCATCGACGTGTCCGGGATGCGTGTGCTCGATGCCGGGTCTTCGACAGGGGGCTTCACCGATTGCCTGTTGCAGCGTGGTGCCGCCCATGTCGTCTCCCTCGACGTCGGTCACGGTCAGCTGCACCCCAAGATCCGCGAGGACGCGCGGGTGACGGTGTTCGAGAGGTTCCATGTTCGTGATGTGACTGCGGACTCGATCGGTGGCGAGGCGGATCTTGTCGTAGCCGACCTGTCGTTCATCTCGATCAAACGCGCCCTACCGCACCTTGTTGCCGCGTGCCGAACGGGCGGGCAACTGGTGCTGCTCGTCAAGCCGCAGTTCGAGGCCGGCAAGGCGGAAGTGGATCGCGGCAGCGGTGTCATTCGGGATCCCGCAGTCCATCAACGTGTGTGCGACGACGTGGCAGCCGCCTTGGTTGCTACCCATTGCGAGGTGGTCGGATGGATCGACTCGCCCATCACGGGTGCGCAAGGAAACCGCGAGTTCCTTGTGCATGCCCGCCTAATTACGTCAGGATCACCGCTGTGACAGAGGTGCTGCTGGTCGCCCACCACGACAGTCGTGAGGCAGCGGCATTGGCCAGGCAGGCAGCGACGTGGTTGACAGAGCACGGCCATGTCGCCTGGATGACTCCCGATGACGCAGAGCCGCTCGATCTGCTCGATCTGGTCAGCGAACGCAAACCCGAATCGGCCGGGTTGGCCTTGAGCCTCGGCGGCGACGGCACGATGCTTCGCGCAGTCAAGATGCTGGGCGACGCCGGTGTGCCGATCATTGGCGTCAACATCGGAGTGCTCGGCTACCTCACCGAGGTCGAGCCTCCGGCGCTGACAACGGCCTTGGACCGATGGGCTGCAGGGTCCGAGGCGGGCGAGTGGCGTATCGAGGAACGGATGATGCTCGACGCGACTCTGCGGCGCGGCACCGACCATTCCGAGACGTGGACCGCGTTGAACGAGGCTGTTGTCGAGAAGAAGGAAGCCGGACACACCGTACGCTTGCTCGTTCGGATCGATGGCGCTGTCTTCACGTCATATGCCGCTGACGGGCTGATCATCGCAACTCCGACAGGATCGACTGCTTACTCTTTGTCGGCCCGTGGCCCGGTCGTATCGCCCAAGCATCGAGCGTTGCTGTTGACACCCGTGTCACCACACATGCTCTTCGATCGATCCTTGGTGCTCGATCCTGATGAGCAGGTCGAGATCGAGGTGATCGGCCACCGCCCGGCCACGCTCTCGATCGACGGCCAGACCATCGCCAGCCTCGCCGACGGAGACACCCTCGCCGTCCGCGCGTCCACATCGGTAGCGCGCTTCGTGCGCTTCGGTGAACGCCGGTTCCACCAGATCCTCAAGACGAAGTTCGGCCTGTCCGACCGCTGACATGCTGCACGAGCTTCATATCGAATCGATGGGCGTCATCGAACGCCTGGACCTCGTGTTGACGTCTGGGCTGACCGCCTTTACCGGAGAGACAGGCGCGGGCAAGACGATGCTGGTCGAAGCGATCAACTTGCTGGTCGGCGGACGTGCTGATCCGGCCCTCGTGCGACCCGGAGCGGTCGAGGCACGTGTCGAAGGCAGGTTCGTTGTCGGCGAGGAGGAATACGTCGTATCCCGCGTCATCCCAACCGACGGCAGGTCGAGGGCCTACGTCAACGGTCGATTGGCGACGGCGAACACGTTGGCCGAGCTGGGCGCGCGCACGGTGGACTTGCACGGTCAGCACGCTCATCAGAGCCTGCTCTCGACGGCGGCGCAACGCGATGCACTAGATCGCTACTGCTCGACCGACCTCGAGCCGTTGCGCGCCGCCCGAGCACGCCTGACCGAGATCGATGCGTCGCTTGCCGCGTTGGGCGGAGACCAGAGATCGCGAGCACGAGAGATCGATCTGTTGCGGTTCCAGGTCGGAGAGCTTGCGGATGCGGGAGTCACCGACGCCGCAGAAGACGAACGTCTGGCCGCAGAGGAAGATGCCCTCGCCGACGCTTCGGCGCACCGCGAAGCGGGGCAGTTGGCGCTGGAAGCGTTGGTCGGCAACGACATCGGCGACAGCCTCAACGTCGAACGTGCTGCGGCCGACGGGATCGGCGCTGCCATCCGTGCCGTCAGCGGACGCGCACCGTTCGAAGAGTTCGCCCTTCGACTACAGGCGCTTGCCGCGGAGGCGACCGATGCCGGGCGAGACCTGCGCAGCTTCACCGAGGGGCTGGAAGAGGATCCCGAACGCCTCGCGGAAATCAGGGAACGCAGACAACTGCTCCACGATCTGCGTCGCAAGTATGGCGAGACGTTGGCGGATGTCATCAGCTTTCAGGACGAGGCCCAGCAACGGCTGGCCGAGCTCGAAGGGTACGATCAGCGCGTCGCCACCCTGGAGCAGGAACGGGTGGAAGCCACCGCTCGCGAACGCCATGCAGCGCTAGCCGTTGCGACCGTGCGAAGGTCCGGCGCGTCGACATTGGCCACCGCTGTTCGCGACGTCGTGCGTTCCCTGGCGATGCCTCACGCAGAGGTGGAGATCACCATTGGCAGCGAGGCGCCGGGCGACGACGTCACCTTCCTGATCGCGGCCAACCCTGGCCTGCCGTTGCTTCCACTCTCCAGAGTTGCAAGCGGTGGCGAGTTGGCTCGCACCATGCTTGCACTGCGCCTCGTTCTTTCCGAAGCACCGGAGACGCTCGTCTTCGACGAGGTCGATGCCGGGATTGGTGGAACGGCGGCGACTGCGGTCGCCGAGTCGTTGGCGCGCCTCGGGCGACGACATCAGGTGATGGTCGTTACCCACCTCGCCCAGGTCGCGGCGCTGGCCGACACTCAGATCATGGTCACCAAGAGCGTGGTCGGTGAAGACGGTCATCAACCGATCACCACAGCGAGCGCTAGCAACGTCGAGGGAGACGAGCGAATCGACGAGGTGGCACGAATGCTGAGCGGCGAGCAGGCGGGGGACTCCGCGAGACGGCACGCGGCCGATCTACTCGCAGACCGCTTGCGCTTTTCGTAGCGCCTTGCGGCGCCAGAACCGAAGGGCCTGGCTAGCCGTCAGGAAGATGATTGCGCCACCAACCGCGTCGAGGTAGTAGTGGTTAGCAGTCACCACGATGGCCAACAGCGTCAACGCCGGATAGATCACGCTGAGGGCACGGACCGCTGTGTGTCGTGCGAACGACCACAACAGGGTGCCGCACCACAGTGCCCATCCGAAGTGCAAGCTCGGCATGGCCGCAAAAGGATTGGCGATCGCCTTCGCCGCGCTGGAGTGATACGACCAGAAACCACCGATCGTGTCGAGCGTGTCGACGAAGCAGTTGTGGCAGGGATACAGCCGCGGTGGAGCGAGTGGGAAGGCGAAGTAGCCGATCAGCGCAAGAGCCGTGGTCATTCCGAGCAGGTTGCGATACTGCCTGTAATGCTCGTGCCGTCGCAGGTACACCCAGAGCAACAGCCCGGCAGTGATGAGGAAGTGCAGCGTTCCGTAGTACACGTTCATCATCTTGATGAACCAGGTCGCAGGGAGGAACGCCTTTTGCACGGTCGATTCCGTGTAGATGTGCAGGAACCGCTCGAGATCGATCAGGTAGAGCTGGTTGCGGAACGCTCGGGGACGAACCTTGCCGAGGTGCGCGAAGCGGCGGATCAACTCGTAGCCGTAATAGAAGACGATGACGATCACCAGTTCGCGCAACCAATGCGATCGTGGGGCCGGGCCGGTCTCCGTCAGATCACGCTGCGCCTCGGAGGGAATCCAATCCCTCAACTGGCGGCTCTCCATCCGGGCCAGCCTAGATCTGCCGTTGCCACACGGTGACACCGTC
>JANMRB010000074.1:0-9296 GCA_031370825.1 Ilumatobacteraceae bacterium | reverse complement strand
TTCACTACTTGTGTTTGCGAGCGCGACGTGCGTCGCGGCGCGCCGCGGTCGGCGGCGGGATTGCCTCGATGCACACCGTCTGCCCAGGTTTGAGCACTTCTCGGGCGACGAACTCCGGCACTCGCCCCATCACCCTTTTGTAGAACCGTGGCGCCCACACGATTGCTCCAACGGCCATCCACCAGCGGCTACCACCGAGCAAGCCCTTGTACACCGCATTGCGACGAAGCGCGAGCGTGGGCGACAGGAGACGAGCGCGGGCCATGGTCAGACCCTGCGGATCTCGACCAGGGTGGTCTTCTTCTTGCCACGCCGACTACCGAGCATGAAGAAGATCAGCAGCAGCACGATGCCACCGACGACACCAACCGTGACCAAGGTGCTCTTCTTGTCCTCGACGCGTCCTTGGACGTTTTCTTGAAGCTGACGAAATTGCGATTCGAGGTCATCGCGCGTTATTCGTTGATGCGCCATCATCCGCTCCCTTTCTGCAAGGTCTTCTTCTTCGAGATCCGCCATGCGGCGATGGCCATCACGGCCAAGCTGGCTACGAACGCGAACAGGTACGGCAACATCGTCACCCAGCTGCCGCGGAACGACTTACCGAACTCGTTCTGCACCATTCGCAACACGCCGAGCACCAACAAGACGCACCCGGTACCGAGCAGCGCGGCCCCTGCCGCGCCTGCTGCCAACCACCTTCCGGCACCTTTGATCGGGCCGAGCGTTTCCTGCCGGGCGTACTCTTTGACAAGGTCGATGACCTGCCCGATCGAGCCTGAGTCGCCTTGCGAGATGGACTTGTCCTTGTCGGGCACGGCCATATGTGTAGCACGCCGAGAGGTCGAGCCTCTACAGCTCAACCGAGCCGGAATCGCAACCCGGCCTCTACATCGTCGAGCAATCCGTCGATGACGTCGAAGCGCGTTGCAGGATCCGCCGCGCACAGCACTGCGTACTGATCGGCTGGTCCGAACGGGCTGATCGCGGCCAGCAGAAAGCTGTCGGACGACGCGTCACCGGACAGTTCGCCCTCGGGAACGTTGGAGCGGTCCCCCATCTCCACGGCAAGTCCCGCGCACCGCCGGGCATGGGTGGCAGTGGTCGCGATGCGGTCAGCCGAGACCTCTCCTTCGCCATCCGGCCAGTCCTCGACCGCTGCACGAGGATAGGGATCGTCTTCCAACCACTGAGTGATCCGGATTCGACGAGTGCCCACGCTGATGACTGCGAATCGGCCGGCATCCATGGCCGCTACTTGAAGCACTCTGGCAACCACACCGACGTCGGATCGGACATCGCCACCACCAACCTCGCTGCCCCGGTCGATCAGCACGACTCCGAACTCCGGGTGCGACGCCTCGAGGCAATCGCGAACGAGCTGCTGGTACCTCGGCTCGAACACGTGCAGCGGCAGCACGACACCCGGCAGGAGCACGGTGCCCAGCGGGAACATCGGCATGATCACCATCGACGATCAACGCGGTGCGAGGGTTTCGGCCGTTGGGCCTGTCGGATAGGGCGCCAGCGCCTGGCCCAGCTGATCCCACAGCGCCTTGTAGTTGTTGGCTATGCACTGGCCATTCTGCACCAGGACGAATTCGATCGCTCCTCCACCTGACTGGGGGACGTAGCCACCAAGTGACTTGGCACCGAGTTGACCCGGGTTGCAGTTGGGATTCAGTGTGCCGGTCTTGCCGTGCAGCTTTCCGGCCAGCGGACCGTCGGCGAACACATCGAAAAGGGTGCCACCGGTTGCACCGGCGACGGGCATGCCCTGGCCGACCGCGTCGGTTGCCGACCCATGTTCGAGCACACCGAGGATCGTCGCGCACGTCAACCGGCTGGCGTCCGACAGCCCGGAACCGTCCACCAAGCTGACCCCTGCTGTCGGCACTCCCCACAGCGCCAGCCGGTCCATGATCACCTGAAGACCGGCGCTGCGCGTGCCCACACCGTTCACCTGGTAGCCGATCTCCTTCAGGACCATTTCCGCCGTGTTGTTGTCGCTGGTCGTCAGCATCTCGGCAAGGATCGCGGGCAGCGGCTGCGATTTCACCTCGGCGATGGTCGCCCCCCCGGTGGTCACGCCCGTCGTTACGTTGCCGACATCGATGCCTCGATCCACGAGCATGCCGCGCAGCACGGTTGCTGCGCCGAGTGCAGGATCCTTCGCCGAAACCTGTGGTGTCTGCCATGAATCGTTGGCCAACAGAGCGTCGATCGGACCCGCCTGTGTCACGTGGTCGGCTGCTGCCCAAGTCGGTGCAAAGAACTCGTCGTCGTAGCGCGAGCCGTCACCGATCAGGCCGCCGGTGATCTTCGTGACGCCGACCTGCTTGATCACGTCAGCCAGCGATTCGAAGGACGTTTCGTTGAATGGTGGCCACTTCGGGTTGTTGCCGTTCCACCACTCGCTGGCAAGCACAGGATCGCCGCCGCCGACGAGGTAGAGATCGCCTTGGACCACGCCATCTGCGCCGAGCGCACCGACCACTTTGGTGGAGTACGTGAACCCAGGGCCGAGCACGTCGAGTGCGACGGCGGCGGTGAGGATCTTGAGGTTGCTGGCCGGTGCAAGTGGGATCGTCTCGTTCTTGGCCGCGACCTGCTGGCCATCGATGGCCAGCGCGAAGCATCGGTTGTCGTCGACGGAGGCCAGCAGCGGCTGCAGAGCCGCTTGCAGCGCCGTGATGTTGACCTGTCGGGACAGCACGCCCGGTGCCCGGCGAACCGAGAGCAACGGCGTCGTCATGGCCGCGGGGAGGGTCGCCGGGTCGGGCGCAACCGGCTGGACGACCGGCGGCGGACGGCGAGCATCGGCGAAGCGCCAGAAGGCCGCGAGACCCGCAGCAGGGATCAGCGCCAGCACGACCAGCACCGGGATCGGATTGATTCGCCGTCGTCGATCCATCAGGTCAGACCCCGCCGGCGCCGGAACTCGGCATAGCGGTGGAGGTGGCCCAGTGCGGTGACGGCTCGGCTGCCGCTGGCGTAGCACAGCCTGCCGGTCGCCCTGACGGCCGCCGGGCCGGGATTGGCCGGATCGGCGACCGCCAACTCGGAGGCCGTCAGGATGGGCTTGTCGTAGCGCCGGGCAAGTTCGTCTGCCGCCTCCGCGAACCGTTGGTCCTGACGCTCGTGGTACGACACGATCCTGTCGAGCCCATGGTGAGGGTGAAACCCGCCTTCGCGCATCAATCTGGCCTCGTTGCTCTGGATGCCGAGCCCGAGGTAGATGACGGCGTGCACGGCTGGATGGGCGGCGATCATCTCCATCACTTCGGGAATCGTGTCGCGCGTTTCGCCGCCTGCGCAGTCGACCGGGTTGTTGCGACTCCAGCGCGGCGGCAGCTTCGTGTCGATCTGCTCCATCAGGTCGTCGGGCAGCGACATCAGGGTCAGACCATCGGTGCGGGCGATGGCATCCGACGTCACGACACCCCATCCGCCCGCGGTGGTCAACACCACGACGTTGGGGCCTCGTGGCAATGGCTGGGTTGCAAAGGTGGCCGCAGCGTCGAAGGCTTCCTCCACGGTCACAGCGCGGGTGACACCCGATCGTCGACACACGCCATCGAACACCTTGTCGTCGGCTGCCAACGCCCCTGTGTGGCTGGCTGCCGCCTTGGCGCCGCTCTCGGTGGCCCCGCCTTTGACGACGACGAGCGGCTTGCGCCGGGCCACCGAGGTGAACGTGTCGAGCAGGGCTCGCCCGTCGACTACGCCTTCCACATAGGCCAGCGAGACAGCGGTCTCGGCGTCGTCGGCATACCAATCGAGGTAATCGCCAGGAGTGACTGCAGCCGCGTTGCCGGCCGACACCGCCCGGCTGATGCCAACTCCTGTTTGACGGGCGAAGTTGAGGAAGCTGCTGACCAGGTTCCCGCTCTGGCTGGTGACGGCGATGTGACCACGGGGGGGGTAGGGGGCAACGATCTGGGCACAAAGGTTGACCGGCGTACTGACGAGACCCTGCCCGTTCGGGCCGGCCAGCAAGAGCCCGAGCGTGTCGGCCAACGAGACCAGGTCGGCCTCCGCCTCGCGTCCGGCCTGACCGGCCTCGCCGTAACCGGCGCTGGTGAGGAACGCTGCTTTGATTCCCTTTGCAGCGCACGCAGTGAGCACCGCCGCATTGGCAGCAGCAGGGGTACAGACGAAGACAAGATCGATCGCGTCTGCGGGCAGTTCGTCGATGTCGGCGACAGTCTGTATGCCGAGCACCTCTTCACCGTCGAGGTTGGTGCCGAAGACAGCGCCGCGATAACCACTGGCCAAGATGTTGTGCAGGCTGACGAATCCGAACTTTCCAGGATGGGTGCTGGCACCGGCGACCAGGACGCCCTTCGGTTCGAACAAAGCGCGGAACTGCTCATCGGTCGGCGTGCTGCGTTGTCTCGACTCAATGCGCGGCACACCGAGTTCGACGAGGGCATCGACTGCAACCAACGTGCCATCCGCTTGAACGATCAGAGGGTTCACGTCGACCGAGGAAACCTCGGGCCGCCCCTCGACCAGCGTAGAGAGCGCCAGCAACGCCGAGATCAACTGCCTCCGATCGACTGCGGACTCCCCGCGGAACTCGCCGAGCAACTTCTGCGTTGCCAGCCCATCGATCATCTCGGAGGCGTCGATCTCGCTGATCGGCACAGGTCGAAACTGCACGTCGGCGATTGCTTCAGCGATGACACCCCCGACGCCGAGCATGACGTTGGGACCGAACTGGGGATCGTGCACCACTCCCACGATCAGCTCCCGGTGACCTGCGACCATCGGAGCCACGAGCAACGACACCGGACCGTCGGCCGGAGTCGCGGTCGACAACAACTCCTGTGCCGCACCGGCCACCGCCGCAGGATCGCCGAGGCGCAGTCTGACGAGCCCGCGCTCGGTCTTGTGGGCAATGGCGCTACCGCACAACTTGACGACCACCGGATATCCGAGAGCGTCAGCCGCCCCGACAGCCGCTGTCGGATCCGCAACGTCGCATTCGTCGGCGAAGGGAACCCCGTAGCTGCGCAGGAGTGCCTTCGATTGGGCTTCCGACAGCGTCCCCGGTCCACTCACCTTCTTCACGCTAGGCGACGACGTTGCGGTCTCGCAGGCTTCGCGTTGTCGAACTTCTAGGGCACCAGGGCGGTGCCGAAGAAGGCCGTGATGTGTTCACGTCGGCGCAGCAATGCGTCGGGTGCCAGTGGATCCTCGTCGAGCAGTCCGCCGAGGAATGGAGCGTCCGAGAAGTAGCTGAGCAGCGCGCCGTACCCGGTCAGCAACAGCTGCTCCGGATCGTGTTGACGGAAGACCCCTGCTGCCATCTCGCCGCGGAAGTAGTCGACGCTCCGATCCCACATCGGCCGCAGTACGGCCGCGAGATCGATGCCGAGGTGCGCCCCGCCGTCGAGCGCCTCGCGGCGCATCAGACGCACATATTCATGGTTGTCGGCGAAGAAGTCGAAACCGGCTCCAATCACCAGTTCGACCTTCTCCCAACCATGCTCCGGGCTGGCGATCGCGTCAGCGAGGCGCTCGAACCAGTCACTGAGGAGACGCTCGAACACCTCGTGGTACAGCGCCTCTTTGGATGGAAAGTGGTGCAAGAGGCTCGGCCGACGGATGCCGACGCCTGCAGCGATGTCGTTGAGCGAAGTGCCGTCATAACCCGATTCGGCAAAGAGGCGCAATGCTTCGTTGATGATCAGGTCGCGGGTGGACAGCTGTTCACCCGCGTGTATCACCATGTAGCCAGTGTAACCAGCTTTTGTGTTTCCCTACCGACCAGTAGGTAGGCGCGATATAGTGTGCCCATGTTGCGGGTTGTCGCCCTGAGTTTGCTGGTCGGTTTCGGCGTCTCGTGCATTGCGTTCGTTGCGTCCACAGTGTTCTTGCACCGTGGATTGGCACACCGGGCGGTCACCTTCAAGCGGCCGGTCACCGAGGTCTTTCGGGTGCTGGTCTGGATCACGACGGGCATTCGCCCACGTCAGTGGGTTGCCGTTCATCGCAAGCATCATGCCTTCACCGACATCGAAGGAGATCCGCACTCCCCCGTGCTGCTCGGCTGGATGAAGGTTCAGCGCAGCAATGTCGCGCTGTATCGACGCGAAGCACGGAATCGGGAGACGCTCGGCCGGTACGCCAGGGATCTGCAACCGACTCGAGCCGATCGTTTGTTCTACGACCACGCACTGCTGGGTCTCGCTATCGGTGTCGGCGTTCTCGTGGTCGTCTTCGGGCCGCTGATCGGCCTGCTCGCCGCCTTCGTTCACGTCAACATCTACCTGGGCGGATCGGCGGCGGTCAACGCCGTCGCCCATCATTTCGGCCGGCGTCCGTATCCGAACCGCGCGGGCAACCTGCAATGGCTAGCTCTGATCACCGCCGGCGAAGGTCTACACAACAATCATCACGCTGCGCCGACGTCGGCGCGCTTGTCGCACCGCTGGTTCGAGATCGATCCGGGATGGTGGGTGATCCGTGTGCTGATGCTGTGTCACCTTGCCAAGGTTCGGCTCACCGAGTTGCACTTCGTCGCGCCCAAGCGCCTCCCGGCCTGACTCGGTCTCAGCCTGCGCCTCAGTCGCCGTCGATCTTGTCGAGAACCTCGTGAGCTTTCTCGGCGACCGTGCCGACGACGCCATCTTTGGCGGCCAACTTCTCGGCCTGGTCGTCGACTTTCTGGACGACCTTCTGCGCCTGGGCCTTCGTCTTGGCAGCCCTCTTGCCGCTGAACACACCCTTCACCCTGTCGAGTAGAGCCACGTCGATTCCTCCTCATGCGCGCCCGCATGGAGCGCGACGCTACCCTCGCCGCCATGCACATCGTGTCAGCCCTGTTCGTCGAGAACTTCGAGATGCGCCAGTCCCCCGGGCCGTCGACGCGGATCGACCTCACCGGCGCCATGTTCTCGATGGCGGCGCCTTCGCCGGCACCGGTCACCCTTTCACCGCATCTCGTTGCCTTGATCTACTGCACGCCCAACGAGCCCGGCAACGGCGTGTTCGAGGTCGTGTTCCGCAAGGGCATGTCCGAAGACGACGAGCAGATCGCCCGCAACGTCAACCCATTCACGGTGGACCCCGGCAAGTTCACGTACCGGCTGGTGAAGGGCGAGTTGGAGTTCACCGAATACGGTCAGATCTTCGCTCACTGTCGCATCGACAAGGGATCATGGCACCTCGTTCCGTTCACGCTTCTGCCACCTGTGGCCTGACCCGGGATACAGTCGGTTTCGTGCCAACGACACTGACCCACCAGCAACGAGTCGATGCCATCTCATTGATCCGTGGGTTTGCCATGGACGCGCCTCTCTACGCGAAGAGCGGCCATCAGGGAACCGCAATGGCGCTGGCACCGCTGGCCCATGTGCTGTTCAGCAAAGTGATGCGATACGACCCCGCCAACCCGAGTTGGCCCGACCGCGACCGGTTCATCCTGTCCAACGGACACGCGTCGATCCTCCAGTACTCGATGCTGTACCTCGCCGGGTTCGGCCTCGAGATCGACGACATCAAGGGCTTTCGCCAATGGGGTTCGTTGACACCGGGCCACCCCGAAGCGCGGCACACCGTCGGAATCGAAGTCACCACTGGCCCGCTCGGCCAGGGCTTCGCCAACGGCGTCGGCATGGCCATTGCCGAACGCCGGTTGCGCACCCAGTTCGGCGACGACGTGATCAACCACCACACCTTCGTGATCGCCGGTGACGGATGTTTCGAGGAAGGTATCAGCCACGAAGCGGCCTCGATTGCAGGGCACCAGCGCCTCGGCAACCTCATCTGCATCTACGACGACAACCACATCACCATCGACGGCGATACGTCGTTGGCTTACAGCGACGACGTGGGGATGCGCTTCGAGGCGTACGGGTGGAACGTCGTTCGCCTCGGCGAGATGGCCGACGACTGCGACGGGCTCGAGGCTGCGCTCAACGCCGCGAAGGCGGTGACGGATCGCCCATCGCTGCTGATCCTGCGCAGCCACATCGCTACACCGAGCCCTGATCTCACCGACCACCACGAGGCCCACGGCAACCCCTTCACCGCAGAACAGGTCAGCCGGACCAAGGCAGTGATGGGCATCCCCGACGAGCCCTATTGGGCGCCGCCGGACCTCGTCGCGGCATATCGCAACTACTGCGCCGAGCGAGGCGCCAACGAGTTCGACCAATGGTCGAAGCGCAAGGCCGCGTCCACACTCGACGAGGATGTATGGGAAGCGTGTTGGGGTGCTACAGGAATCCCCGGGTGGGAATCCGGGCTGCCGACTTTCGAACAGGGTGAGAAGATCGCCACGCGGGTCGCGATCGAGAAGGCTTTCAATGCGTCGCTCGACGGTGTGCCCGGGCTGCTTGCGGGTGCGGCGGATCTCACAGGCAACACCGGCACCAAGCTCTCGGACCAGGAACCGCAATCGTTCGAACATCCCGGTGGACGGCAGATGTACTACGGGATTCGCGAACACGCCATGGGGGCGGCGATGGTCGGGATGGCCATGCACGGTGGCGTCCTCCCCGCAGGCGGGACCTTCTTCGTCTTCCTCGACTACATGCGCCCGGCCGTGCGTCTCGCCACCATCAGCAGCGCCAAGGTCATCTTCGTCTGGACACACGACTCAGTCGGAGTTGGCGAGGACGGCCCCACCCATCAGCCGGTCGAACACATCGCCACTCTTCGGGCGATTCCCGGTCTTCAAGTCATCCGGCCCGCCGATGCCAACGAGACCGTCGCAGCATGGAAGGTGGCTGTCGCTCACAACGGCCCGACAGCGCTCGTCCTCAGCCGCCAAGGCGTCACGGTGTGCACCGACGGATCGGCAGTCGAGACCGGCGCAGCGGTGGTGCGTCAGGCCGACCATCCACACGTGGTCATCGTCGGCACCGGTAGCGAGGTCTCACTGTGCGTCGAGGCGTCCGAGGAGCTCGCTGCTGCCGGCATCCAGGCAAACGTCGTCAGCATGCCCTCATGGGATCGGTTCGCCGCACAGAGCGCCGGCTACCAGGACAACGTGCTCCCTGCTGGACTTCCCGTGCTGTCGGTCGAAGCAGCGGTCACGTTCGGGTGGGAGCGCTACGCCGACGAATCAATCGGAATCGATCGTTTCGGGGCCAGCGCACCTGGGAACGTCGTCATGGAGAAGTTAGGCATCAACGTCGCCAACGTCGTGGCAGCAGCCACGCGCCTGGCTCAGGCAAAGGGGTAATCATGGATCGCATCGCCCACCTGTATCACGAGTTCGGGCAGAGCCCGTGGCTCGACAACCTGAAGCGTGGATACATCACGTCCGGCCAGCTGTCGCA
>JANMRB010000055.1:0-41395 GCA_031370825.1 Ilumatobacteraceae bacterium | reverse complement strand
CTTGTGGGCTCCGACGAACGCGTCGAAAGTGTCGCCGACCACGACGCCCAGGTGCTCCAACCCCATCTTGTAGACGCGCTGGTGCACGGGCGGGATGAGCTCGATGAGCGGGACGACCTTGCCGTCGAGGACTTCGAGCGGCTCGGCGGGAACGATCAAGGAGATCGGGCGGCCGTTCCAGACGTTCTCGCGATTGGCGACCGCGTGGCGTTCGATGAGCCCCCGCACATGCACGTACTGGTCCCACTCGGGGACCCGGTACGCGAGGTGGCTGAGTCCGTATGGGGTGATGTCGATGCCGCGTGTGGCCAGCCGGTCTCGCTGCTGCGCGGCGAATGCCCGGTAGTCCCCGATGATGTCCTCGATCGGATCTGCCATCAGCCGTCTCCTTCTGACGTCCTACAGGTTGGTTGACGCCGTACGCCGCGTTCGTCAATGGCGACACAACGATAGCCGGGGCGGGTCGCCGCGAATCGTCGAAGCATGTCGAGACAGAAAGTGGCGCGTGTCGGGACGTCCCTCTTCGAGGGCCGACGGCTGAGCCCGCCCGGGCCAGCCCCCATGCTCTTGCTGCGAGCGGCACGGCCTGACCGTCCCGGTGCGGTCAGCGGACTCGGCGGGCGGCTTGCGGCTGCGGGCTTGTGTTCGCCACCGCTGTGCCGCCAGCGCTGAGCCGGGACGGTCACGTTCGAGTGCGTTGTCGTCAGCGCTCGAGCATGTCAGCTCGCAGCCGGGCCTTGTCGACCTTGCCTACGTTGGACAACGGCAAGGCGTCGTAGAGCTCCAGCCGCTCGGGGTACTTGAAACGGGCCACGTCGCTCGCGTCGTAGTGGGCCCTCACGTCGTCGAGGGTGAGTGTCATCCCCGGACGCAGCACGACGCAGAGTCCGACACGCTCGCCCAAGTCGGCGTCAGGCACGGCGACTGCAGCGCAGAACTCGACCGCGGCGAGGCCGTAGGCCACGTTCTCGATCTCCTCGGCCGAGATCTTCTCGCCGCCCCGGTTGATCTGGTCCTTGGAGCGGCCCTCCACGACCAGATTCCCGCCGCTACCGCTGCGTACTAGGTCGCCGGTGCGGTACCAGCCATCGGCGAAGGTGGTGTGGTTGTGGGCGTCGGCGTTGAAGTAGCCGCAGATCGTGTATGGGCCCCGGGTCCACAATTCACCGATCTGCCCATCGGCAACGGGGGTGCCAGCCACGTCGAGAATGCGGATCTCGTCGTGCTCACTGGCGGGCCGGCCCTGGGTGGTCCACACGACCTGAGGCGGATCGGCAAGCCGGGTGAAGTTGAGGAGACCCTCGGCCATGCCGAATACCTGCTGGAGACGGCAACCGAGTCTCGGCTCGATCAGACGAGCGATCTCGTCGGCCAGGCGCGAACCGCCGACTTGTAGTAGCCGCCAATGGGAGCGGACGTCGGGGAAGTCGTCCGCGGCGTCGAGCCATCGTCGGGCGACAGCGGGAACCGCGGCGGTGACGGTGACGCGGTGGCGTTCGATGGTCGCCAGTGCGACGGCGGGTTCGGGCGATGCGGCCATCACCACCGTGCCGCCACTGAGCAGCGTGCCAAAGATGCCGGGGCAGCCGAGTGGAAAGTTGTGCCCGGCCGGGAGGGCGACGAGATACCGGTCGTTGCTGGTCAACTCGCAGATTTCGGCGCTCAGCCGGGCGTTGTAGAGGTAATCGTCGTGCGTGCGAGGGATCAGCTTCGGTAGGCCGGTGGTGCCTCCTGAAAGCAGGAACAGAGCGAGATCGGACGGTGGAGGCTGTGGTCCTCGATCGACGTCGTTGGCCATCAGGTCGGCGAACGCGACGCTCTCCCGCAGCCGAGGAGTGCCGGTCACGACCACCGTGCGGACAGTGTCGACGTTGGCCGCGAGACGATGGGCCATCGCCTCATGATCGAACTCGCGCCACACCGAGGGCACGATCACTGCTGCTGCCTGGGCGGTGCTCGCCAGATGGCCAAGTTCGCTGAGGCGCAATGCGGGCAGGGCCATGACCGGTCGCACGCCGACTCGGAAGCAGGCCAGAGCCGTCAGCACGAAGTCGATCGTGTTCGGAAGTTGCACGACTGCGGCGTCGCCTCGGGCGAGCCCAAGTGTCCGCAGTCCCCCCGCCACTCGCTGGGCCCGATCGACGAGCTGGCCATAGCTGAGCGCTTCGGCATCGTCGATCACGGCGACATGTTCGGCCGCGCCGGTGGCCATCTCAGCGAGAGCGTCGAACAGGGTCTGTCCGGCCCACACCCCTGCTGCTCGATACCTATCGGCGCGGTCCGCGGGCCAGCTGACGAAGCGGGCCCGCTCCCAGTCGAGACGCTCGCTCATGCGAGGTGTCCGTCCGCTTCAAACGCCACGAGGTCGGCCCGGCCCGACAGCACAAGCGTCTCGGCCAGATCGTCGAGGTCGACGGACGGCCCGCACGGCTCGACCAGGACCGCTACGTGACCATCGAATCGAGCCTGCTCGGCCCCGCGTCGTCGTTTCGCCGCCGATGAATCACGAACGATCCGCACCGGAGGCTGATCGCGCAGCTCGACGCCGGGCATGCGAGCGACCGTTCCGTCGAACCGACCGACACGGCGGATCGCTGTTCCTGCGGCGGTGGTCAACGGAGTGTCGAGCACTGCCTCACCACCCGAACCGGCCCGCCACACCGCTCGGGCAGCTTCGACGAAGGCTGGGTCTCGCTGCTCCAGGTCGCCTACGGTGACGCTGCGGGTGAAGAAGTTCACGGCGAACTGCCACGGAGCGAGCCGCTCGTGGAGCACCCCGAAATGCTCCCACCAATCGAGGCTGGTGGAAGCGAGCTGCTGCAGGCGATTCACCTGGTGGATTCGATCCTGTTGGAAGCGTTCGAGCGCAGAAGGCACCGAGTCGCAGACACGCACGGCCTCCGCTAGGGCGACGGCGTCCTCCATCGCCATCTTCGTTCCCGAACCCACCGAGAAGTGGGCGGTGTGCACTGCGTCGCCGATGAACGCCACTGCGCCGGTCACCCAGCGGCGCGCTCGCCGAGTGCGGAATCGTCCCCACCGGCTGTTATTGCCGAGCAACGGATGACCGCCGAGGTGCTCGGCGAACGCGTCGGCGAGCACACCGAGACTGAATTCGTCACTGGTTCCGGGGGATTGACTCATGTCAAACGCGTCGAGGCCGGCCGCCCGCCACGTCGCCTCGTCGCACTCAACGATGAACGTCGACAACCCTTCGCTGATCGGGTACGCGTGTGCGCCAAACACGCCGGCATCAGTGGACACGAATGGAAACGTCAGCCCGTCGAAAGGCGCCTGGGTGCCGCACCAGATGTACCGGGCGTCGGCTTCGGTGTAGCTGGCCTCCAGCTGCTCGGCGGCCCGGTCGCGGAATACCGAGTTGGCGCCCGACGCCACTACGGTGAGCCCGGCGCCGGGCGGAATGTCGTCGATCGGCGAGGAGTGATTGACAACTACTCCCACATCGACCGCCCACGACTCGAGCACGTCAAGCAGATCGCGGCGGGCGATAGCCGACATCCGGTTGCCGCCGCACCGGTGCACTTCACCTCGGAGCCGCAGCTCGACCGTGTCCCAGCTCACCGCGCGGGCCGTCAGCTCGGAGTGGACTTGGGGAGCCGCGGCAGCCAAGCCGCGCATAGTCGCGGCCGAGAACACCACGCCGAACCCAAAGGTCGAACGCTGCGAGTTGCGCTCGTAGACGACCACCTCGGCATCCGGACAGGCCTGCCGAAGCAGCGCCGCGGCAGTCAACCCACCAGGTCCGCCACCGATGACTTGCGCATGCCGCAAGGTGGTCTCTGTCACGGGCCGAATGTACGACAAATCCAAGGGGCCAGTGGTCTCCGTCACCAATGGGAAACGATCACATGACGCACGTTCCGTCCGTGGGCCGAGATCGCCATCATCATCGAATTGCTCGACGCACACCACACGCGTCGCCGAGGTGCCGCTCCGATGCAGCACGGTGCACGGCATCAATCACTCGGTGTGGTGGCGAGTCCAACCGTGGTGTACTTCGACCCAGGCGGCGTTCTGGGACGCGGCGCTGGCGGCCAGGAGGCCGATGGATGGTTACCATCGGAAGCATGACTGGGTTCGAGACGGTGTGTGTTGCGGCGGTCCAAGCGACGCCGGTGATCCTCGATGCCGACGCGACCATCGACAAGGCCATCGATCTCCTCGGCGAGGCGGCGGATGGTGGTGCGACCCTGGTGGTCTTCCCGGAGTGCTTCGTGTCTGTGTACCCGAGCGGGGTGTGGGCGGCGCAGGCGGCGACGTGGACTGAGGGCTGTGATGAACTGTGGGAGCGGATGTGGGCGTCGAGCATCGACGTCCGCGGGCCGCTGGTCGATCGACTGACCATGGCGTGCGCGGAGCGCGGCGTTCATCTCGCCATCGGCATCAACGAGCGCGAAGACGACCGGCCCGGCACGCTGTACAACACGCTGCTGGTGATCGGCGGCGAGGGGGTGCTGCATCGGCATCGCAAGCTGATGCCCACGATGCACGAGCGCGTGTTCCACGGGGTGGGCGCTGGCGACGATCTCGGTGTGGTCGAGCTTCCTGGAATCGCCCGCGTGGGGGGCCTCATCTGTTGGGAGAACCGAATGCCACTAGCGCGATGGAGCGTCTATCAGGGCGGCCCTCAGATCTGGCTAGCACCGACCGCGGACGACAGCGACGGCTGGATTGCGTCGATGCGACACATCGCGATCGAGGCAGGGGCTTTCGTGGTGAGCGTGCCGCAGTTCATCCCGGCGAGCGCGTTCCCGGATGACTTCCCGGTGGCGTTGCCCGACGGCGTTGACGTCTTTGGCCGCGGGGGCGCGTGCATCGTGTCGCCCGGCGGCGATGTGATTGCCGGCCCGCTCTATGACGCAGAGGGGATCGTCGTCGCAGACTGCGACCTTCGTGGGGCGCTGCACGCCAAACGCTACTTCGACGTCGTCGGTCACTACGGCCGAGCCGACGTGCTCGCGCCGTCGTCCATTGCGCGAGTTGCCGCTTCCGCGACCCTCGGCGGCGTGGCGTTGTAGCCGAGATGCTCGCTCATCTCGACCTCCAATCCGGTCGCGGACCCTCAGATCACGCCGCTTACACAAACCTCCGGACAGTCCCGCGCGAATCGTACGTGGCGACGACCAACGCGTGACGGTTGTAGAAAATCTCTAGTCGCGTCGCGCAAGTCGGCGGTTGGGATGCTTTGTAGGGTGATGGATCGGGGGCGGTCAGACTTCGAGCGGTTCGTGGCGGAGGTCGAGCCGCGTGTGCGCCGGTCCCTTGTGGCCAGGTTCGGGGCGGTGGTCGGGCGTCAGGCCGCGGCGGACGCGCTGGCGTGGGCGTGGCAGAACTGGGAGCGGGTGCGAGAGATCGAGAGCCCGGTCGGATACCTGTACCGCGTGGGGCGGACGTTGGCGGTACGCAGCGAGGCACGCGACGTCCCCGTGGCCGAGCTGGCGCCGGCCGTTGCGTCGCCGGACGACTCGTTCGAGCCGGGCCTTGCGCCGGCGATCGCACGCTTGTCGGAAGCCCAGCGGTGTGCGGTCGTGTTGGTGGTCGGTTTCGGGTACACCTTGCGTGAGGCAGCCGATGTGCTCGGGGTCACGGCGTCGACGGTGCACCGAGATTCCGAGCGGGCGCTCGCTCGCCTGCGGTCGGAGTTGGAGGTTGAGAATGCCCACTGAGATCGAACAGCAACTCCCTCGGTTCGCCGAGGCGCTCGACCGGGAGGCGCCGGCGATCTCGGTCGACGAGATCCTCAGCCGTGGAACCGTTGCGGTCGACGTGGACCGTCTGGAGCGGCCATCGTGGGACCAGGTCCCGCGCGTCTCCGCCGTGTCCTGGGGCGATGCGATGCCCGGCCACGGCGAGAACGGCGAACGCGACGCGTCGATCGAGCTTGCGCCGACGGCTGCCGAACCCCCGAACCGTCGCCGCGTCGCGCTGAAGATCGCGCTCGCGGCCGCGGCGGCCGCGGTGCTGGTCGTCGCCCTCGGGGCCATCGTGCGGAACGACGCCGAGCCCGACCCTGCCGACGTACCGACGTCGACGGTCCCCACCCCGCCGCCCACCACGACGGAGTCGCTGACGTCGGCTGGGATGTGGCCGCAGTCGACGCTCGAGGAGGTGCGTGCCGCCCAGGAGCTCGCCGACGCCGGCGACCCCGACTACACGTGGCAGGTGGAGCCGCAACTGACGCTGTACGAGGAGATGACCATCGAGGAACTTGGCCAAGTCGAACTCGTCGACCGGTTCCTCCGTGAGGTGCTGGGCTGGGAGGCGTATCTGTTCAACCCACACCAAGGCGGGGCCCCCGACGGCCGGACCGATGGGGCTCTCCCCGACCAATGGTTCCACCGGTGTGCGCCGGGCCGCACCAACCCGCTCTACCCGCCCGGCCCTGAGCCGGAAATGGGCGAGCTGTGCGCGCCGACGATCGATGACCTCAACTACGAGTCGGTGAGCCTCGATCTCGCCCAGCTCGACCGCCAGGGCCTTGACGGGATCTGGGTGGTGCACCGGTGGAGGCTGATAGCGCCGTTCGCGCAAGCCGACCCGGTGGCTGTCGAGGCACAGGCCACGGAACGCCTGGAGGAGTTCCTCGCCGCACGCGTCGCCGGCGAAGGTGCCGAGGGGCACGTGCAGGTCAACGACGTGGACGTTCCGCTCCTCTACGCCACCCCGTCGGGTGCCTCGTACGAGCGATACGAGATCGAGCGCGTGGACGGGCCGCAATGGCCCGCCGGCGACATGACCTTCTCGGCCCGGCTGTTCGCGGATGGCGAGGCAACCGTCGTCGAGCAGGAGATCAGTTGGTCGCAGAGCGGCGGGTTGTGGCTGGATGCCAATTCGACGACCGAGAACGGCCAGCCGGTCGTCCTGTCCTACACCTCCTCCGACGGTGAGGTCACCGTTTCGGCGCCGAGCACATGGGAGACGTGGTTGCCCGGGAAGGGCGCCGGGAAGGGCGGGAACGAGCAAGCCCTGGACGTGTGGTTCGGGGGCCTGTGGCATCCCGAGGATTTCTTCGGCAATGGCGAGCGCATCGAACTCGTCGACCCAGTCGCCTACGACGCGTGGTGCGCAGCGAACGGCGGCTCCCCGCTGCTCTCGGCACCGGCCGATGCAGCCGCGATTGCGCAGCAGCTCATCGCGGATCCCAACTTCGAAACGACTGCGCCGGTAGCCGCGCGCGTCGGTGGCCTCGAGGCCGGGTCGATCGACGTAGCCCTTGCCCCCGGCGGCAGGGCCTGCGGGGTAGGAATGATCGCTATCAGCCGCTGGATCCACGCGCTTTGGGACCCAGGGTGGCGCCTGCGTCTCTACCTCGTCGACCTCCCCGAGGGTATGTCGGTCGAGACGCTGGCAATCACGGTCGTGGCGCCCGAGGAGCGCTTCGACGACGTCATCGCCGAGACCGCACCGATCATCGAGTCGATCGAGTTCCACCCCCGGGCGCCGTGACCGGCGTCTCGCGCCAGCACCTGTGAAGTCCGCTGCGCAGCTGCGTTGAGAGGGTCGCGATGACAATCACCCATGGGTCTCAAGTGCATCGCCGCTGTGCCGTCGGCTCGCGTTGCGTCAAGGTCTCTGGCTTGCTCGCAAGGGAGCATCACAACGCGAGTGTCCCCAAGGTGCCGCTCGGTCACGCACCAGCGACGAACGCGACGACAACGTAGGCGGCGTGGCGGTCGAAGTTCTCTCGCCTGCGGTCGTAGATCGTTGTCGTGCGCGGGTCTGCGTGTCGAGCGGCGAGTTGTGTGCATGTGAGCCTCCTTGTAGTGCGTGGAGGTTCAGCGCAACACGGCGAGTCAACCGGCGGTAGGCGGCAGTGGCCAGGTCCGTCGCTCTGGAATAGATCCGTTGCGACGCCGAGTTCGGTTACGGGAGCCGGCTGATGACCGTGGCCCGGGCCGGAGCAGCCAGCAGATCGACCAGCGGTGCATATGCGCCCGTTGCTGCGGCTTGCTGCATGTGCACGTCGCGCGCCTCGGCCGACTCCCAATCGGCGATCTCGACCAGGACGTCGGGGTTTTCGAGCACCTCGTAGCGCGTGCTTCCACGGAAGCCGTGCTGGCTTGGTCCCTCGTTCGCGATGATGCGCTCGAGCAGACTCCCGAGCAGGTCAGCGGACTATGCGGCAGGGCCGGCAGGCACGACGCCGAGCTGCTGCATGAGCGACAGCATGTCCGCGACGCCCCAGTGCTCGCAGACGAGGCCCGCGTCGTCGAACCTCATGATGTCGATCAGCTGCATCTCGACACGCGCATCCGTCGGCGGCACGCCCATGAACTCGCCTTGGTGCGTTGCTGTGACCTTGACTCGCGCCACGGTCTTGTCCTCGCTGGCGATCAGATCCTCGACGTCCATCCGCATGTCGGGAAACGCGGCCAGCAGGATCCGAAAGAACTCGAGCGTCCCCTCCTTGGTGGGAGGCAGACCCGGACCGCCCTCGTGCTCGATGAAGTCGTCCGCGACCAACTCGCCGAACCCGGCGATGTCTCCGGCGCTGATCCGCTCGTAGGTGCTCCGCATCGTCATGGCGTGGTCCACGGTCGCCCTCCTTGCTCTGGCCCCCAGGTGCAGATCGTAACCCACGGCTCGGATCGCCGCGTCAGGGCATCGTGTGGTCGCCCAGCATCCTCTGGTCGGCGATCTCAGGCACGCGTCGCGCGTCCAAAGCGCCCGATCTGCGGGGCCGGCCTGCTACGCGATCCGCGCCTGAACCTGGGTACAGATCGCGTCGTACCGAACTCCACGACGGTTGCGTCACCAGGTGAGCGCTGCTAGAAACGTGGTGGGCCGCCACGCGACGACGGTCCGCAGAGGAGGTCGTATGCCCAAGATCGTCATCGCCCACGATGTTGCTGATGTGGACGCCTGGCTGAAGTTCAAGTCCGAGCGCGCTGACGTCGTCAGTGGCATGGGCGGTCGCCACGTCGTCGACCACGTGGCGCACGATGGGAGCAACAGAGTCGCCGTCTCCGCCGAGATCGATGAGGTCGAGGCGATGCTGGCCGCCATCGCCTCGCCACCCCCGGAACTGCTCGGGGCGATGGAGAGGCATGGGGTCGTCCCGCCTCTCACGGTCTACGTCGAGCGGTAGTCGTCCGGTAGCGACCTTGCGGCGTCGCTTCAGCGGCGCGCGATGCCGACAGACGGACTCGGGCTTGCTGCGCACGTTGGCCATGCCCGACCAGCACGATCCGAGCTCGCTCTCGATCCTTGTGGTGTTCGACGTCGAGAAGTGCGGGGCAGGCCAGCACGACTCGGGTCGCGCCGAGGACATGTCATCGACGCAAGCTTCGGCCGATTCGCCGAGAGCGGAAAGTGATGCGAAGAAGGGGGAATGTGCGCGGCTGCGTCGGAGACGCGCTGGAGATAACGCGTCCACGAGGTATCCCACACCCTTCGTCGGCTACAAGGTGGACACCCAATTCCGCGCTCGGGATAAGTGCCGGTATGCCGCGATCGCGGCCGCGGTAGCTGATCACTCCCGACGTTCAGAGGGCCATCAGTGGGCAGAGGCACATGGCCGCCGACAGCGCTCCCCCACCGCAACCGAGCTCGCCGTACTCGCCGTCACGTCATCAGCATGATCTGATGTCAGCGCCACCGCAATGCTGTTGCCGGCGCGCCGCTCTCTCGCAGACCGGCGGTGTAGAACACGGCATGATCATCGTGACCGGATCCGCGCAGACAACTCCCGCGACGTTGGAGGATGCGCTGCGCATCTGCCTCGAACATGTCAAGCGGTCGCGTCTCGAGCCCGGTTGTCTGCTGCATTCCGTGCACCAGGATGTGGAAGACCCGAATCGGCTGGTCTTCCTGGAGCATTGGAGCGACCTGGACGCGCTCAAGGTCCACTTCGCCGTGCCGGAATGTCGAGCGTTCGCCAAATCTGTTCGTGCGCTCGCCAGCGAACCTTCTCCGCTGAACATCTATGAGGCAACTCCGGTGGCGCTCTGACTCCTCGGGCGACCAGCCGTCACTTGTACCCTTGCTGTCTTCATGGACTCCACCGTCGATCTGCACCAGCGCGAGATGTACGAACTGGCTGTGCAGATCGGCAGGTCATGGGTACAGATCCGCCGCGGCGCTTCGATGGGGTCGTTGCGGGACTACCTCCTCGGCACCGGCGACGAGGCACTCGAGCAGGGGCAGATGGACTCGCTCGACCTTCTCGCGCGCCAACCATCGTGGCGGATGAGCGACCTCGCCGAAGCGCTGCGAATCGACCCGTCCACCGCGACTCGAGCGGTGCAACGGCTGGTCGGTTCAGGCCTTGCCGTTCGCACCCCCAACGAGGATGACGGCCGGGTTGTGATGGTGGAGATCACCGCTGCCGGTCGCTCGCGGCACGCCGATGTCAACGCGCGGCGCGGCGAGTTGATGACCCACATGCTCGGTGCCTTCACACCGGAAGAGCGACCGATCCTGGCCGACATGCTGGCTCGATTCGTTGCGGCCGTCGACGCGTTCGTCGAGCAGTTGCCGGCTCCGCTCGCCGACGTTCCTGCCTGACCTGCCGGTCCGAGGCTTGCGGCTAGGGTCGACGACGTGGCAGATCGGGCCGAATTCACCAAAGAGGCGATGCAGTACGCACCGCAGCTGTACAGCGCGGCTCTGCGAATGACCCGCAATTCGTCCGATGCGGAAGACCTCGTGCAGGAGACGTACCTGCGCGCCTACCGCAGCTACGCCGGATTCGAAGAGGGCACGAACCTGCGCGCCTGGCTGTTCCGGATCATGACCAATCAGTACATCAACACGTACCGGTCGAAGCAGCGCCGCCCGGTCGAGACCGATCTCGACGATGTCGAGGATCTCTACCTGTACCGCCGGGTCGGCAACCTCGGGGCGATGAGCCACAGCGCTGAAGACACGCTCTTCGAACTGTTCACCGACGACGAGGTGAAGCGCGCACTCGAGGAGCTACCCGATGCCTTCCGGGTGCCCGTTCTGCTCGCCGATGTCGAGGGATTTTCGTACAAGGAGATCGCCGAAATGGTTGATGTCCCCATCGGAACCGTGATGTCCCGTCTGCATCGGGGAAGAAAAGCGATGCATAAGAAGTTGTACGACTTTGCCGAGCAGCGTGGCCTCATCGCTGCCGACGAAAATTAGCCCGCGAAAGAACCGACCAATGGATAACTGCGACGACTCCATCCGAGAACTCGAGGCCTTTCTCGACGGGGCGCTCTCCGAAGACGGCCATCACGCAATTCACGCTCACCTCGGTGGTTGCAAAGATTGTCTCCAGGCCTTTGATTTCCAGGCGGAGCTCCGAATGGTCATTGCTGCGAAGTGTCGCAACGACGAGATGCCACCCGGCCTGCTCTCTCGCATCGAGCAGTGCTTCAACGAGGACTTCGACGGAGACGGTCGCATCGGTTGAGCCCCGCTCGAGAACACCGAAGAGTTCACCGGTCAACCAGGTGCTGGCTACGCTGGCCGGCATGACAGCGGTCATCTTTCACTTCTGGCTCGGGGTCATCCTTCTCGCAGTGTCGATCCTCGCCGTCGTCGGTCTGATTGGTGGCTACCTCAAGAAGGTCACTGCCACGCAGTTCCCTTCGAAGCGAAACCGGGAAGACTAAGCCGGTCGCCGTGGCACCCGCTGAGTCGCCGATCGACTGGCGACGCGCCGAGCAGATCGCCGTTCGGATCGCGGCTCGCCAGAGCGCATTCGATGCCGCTGCATCCATCGACCTCTCCCCGACGATTCCGCAACTCGAGGACCAAATCGAGGCCACCACCGGCTTGCGGTCGCTCGCCGGCCCAGCGGTAGTAGAGTTCATCGATCGGCGCGCATGGATCCGCGCCAACATCGATTCGTTCCAACACCTGCTGGCGCCGGCAATCGAGGAATGGTCGGTGAAGATGCCTACCAAGGGGATCGCCGCCAGCATCAGCAGCCAGCTGGTCGGGGCCGAGCTCGGCGCACTGCTCGGTTGGATGGGCACTCGCGTGCTCGGGCAGTACGACTTGCTGGTCGGGCGCGACACCGATGACGACGCCGTGTACATGGTGGGCCCGAACCTGTCGACACTGGAGCGACGGTTCGGCTTCGACCCAACCGAGTTCCGTACCTGGGTCCTGCTTCACGAGCTCACCCATCGTGCGCAATTCACCGGCGTGTCGTGGATGCGCAAGCACTTCACAGATTTGGTCGACCAGAGTGTGCGACTGGCCAACCCCGACCCTCGACGAATCGCCGAATCAGTTCGCGAAGCGTTCAGCGATCGGGATCGAGCGAGGCAACAGGTTCGCGACAGCGGGGTTCTCGGCTTGATCGCCTCGCCAGAGCAACGCGAAGTGATCCAGCAGATCGCCGGACTGATGTCGCTGTTGGAAGGACACGGCGACGTGACGATGAGCAGGGCGGTCGGTGATCTGGTGCCGTCTGCCGGACGTTTCTCCGCTGTGCTCCAGGCCCGACGGCGGCGATCCAATCCGCTGACGCGGTTGGTGCTGAGGCTCACGGGCATCGAGGGCAAGCTCAACCAGTACGCGGCGGGCGAACGATTCATCGCAGCGATCGAGGCGGAGGGTGGGCCGCGCGCCGTCGACGTGTGCTGGCGGGCGCCGACCAACCTGCCGTCACTCGACGAGATTCGCAATCCGCAGAAGTGGCTCGACCGCATTGGGGCGCTCGTTGGCTGACGCCGACCCCGCAACGCTCGATCTGCTCGCCAAATGCACGTTCCCTCCACCGGGCACCACCGTGACGTGTGCCGTCTCGGGCGGCGCCGACTCGATGGCACTGATGGTGCTTGCAGTCGCCTCCGGCTGCCAGGTGACGGCCATGCATGTCGACCATCGGCTGCGGCCCGGGTCCGCTGCCGAGGCCGCAACCGTTGCTGCCGCGGCCGAGAGGTTCGGCGCAGCGTTTCACGCCGAGACCATTGACGTGCCGGCGGGGCCCAATCTCGAAGCGCGGGCTCGCGACGCCCGGTACGCGGTCCTGCCCGCCGACGTCATGACCGGGCATACTGCCGATGACCAAGCGGAGACTGTGCTGATCAACCTGATGCGGGGCGCGTCGAACAGCGGGCTGTCAGCGATGCGTCCGAGCACCCGCCGACCGATCCTGGCATTGCGACGTGCCGCCACGGTCAGGTTCTGCGAGGTCCTCGGGATCGCGACCGTCGACGACCCATCCAATCGAGACCCGGCCTTCTTACGGAACCGTGTTCGCCACGAGTTGCTTCCGGCGATGAACGAGCTGGCCGGCCGTGACCTGGTACCGGTCCTGGTTCGCCAGGCCGACCTGATGCGCGACGATGGCGATCTGCTCGACGAGCTAGCGGCCACGATCGACCCCACCGACGCCAAAGGGTTGACCGCCGCGCCATTACCGCTGGCCAGGCGGGCGGTCCGCCGCTGGTTGACTACGCAGCACCCGCCCGACGCGGCGACCGTCGAACGGGTCCTGCGCGTCGCTGGAGGCCAAGCCAGTGGGTGCGACCTTGGCGGCGGACGCCGAGTCGAGCGATCGAAGCAACGATTACGGCTACTGGGCGAACCAACGGCAGCGCCGAGCCGGTAACCTCGGCTTCCGAATGTTTGCGCTCGATGGAGGGAATTGCTGATGCCGCCGCGGCTCCGGGGCAAGTGGGCGCTGGGCATCACCCCCCGCAACTTCACGTGGATCATGAAGGACAAGCTCGCCGTTTGCGAGCGTCCCGGCGGCTATGGCGACAACCATCGTCGCGTCCGTCGCCAGGAAGAGATCATCTGGCTGCGTGAGAACGGCTTCGGCTGTCTGATCAGCATCATCCCTGCCCCGCACAACCTGCACAACTACGACGAACTCGCCCTTCCCTACCTGCATCGGCCGTTCACCGGAGTCGACGATCTCGGCCAGTGGCTGCGCAACTTCTACTTCGAGCTCGGCGCCCTGCTGGAAGGAAGCACCAAGGTCATCGTCCACAACGAACCCGTCGATGACCGTCTCATCGGCATCATGGGCGGCTACATCCGCTGGAGCGGTCTGGTCGACGACCCATCGCAGGCAATCGCGATCACGGAGCGGATCGCCGGCCGTCAACTCGATCCATTCGCCCGCGAAGTGATCCTGATGGTGCACGAGCTTCGTTAGGTCGCGCGGCGCTTGCCCATATGCTGACGTCCATGAGCGAGAACCCCGCCAGCTGGCATCCCGACCCCATGGGCCGACATCAATTGCGGTACTGGGACGGCAAAGTTTGGACCGACCACGTCAGCAACAACGGGGTGCAGGCCACCGACGCTCTGCAGCCGCGAGGCCTTGACAAGGTCGACTCGGCATTGACCGTCGGCAACGAGGCAGACCCGGCCAAGATCCAGGAACAGTTGCACGGTGAGTCGCGTTACCGCAGTGCAAACGTCAGTGAGGGCGCATTCGTCGGCGGCGGCACGATCTTCACCGAGCCGATCCTGGTCGTCAACCAGAAGGCCAAATTGATCGAGCTCAACAACCAGTACAGCGTGTTCAACCAGAGCGGCGAGCAGATTGCAGGCGTCAACCAGGTCGGCCAGAGCGCCGCCAAGAAGGCCATGCGCCTACTGACCAGCTTCGATCAGTACATGACCCACAAGCTGGAGGTCGCCGACACGGCAGGACGCGTCCTGCTGAAGATCACCCGTCCGGCGAAGGTCATGAAGAGCACGGTGATCGTCAGCGACGGCAACGATCAAGAGATCGGACGCATCGTTCAAGACAACGTGTTCGGCAAGATCCACTTCACCTTGCAGGCGGGTGGACACACCTACGGAGCGATCAAGGCGGAGAACTGGCGGGCGTGGAACTTTCGCATCGAGGACCACACCGGTGCCGAGGTGGCTCGCATCACCAAGACGTTCGAAGGCGTGGCCAAGACGCTGTTCACAACCGCCGACAACTACGTCGTGCAGATCCACACCCAGATCCCGCAGCCGCTGAATTCGCTCGTTGTGGCTGCAGCGCTGTCGGTAGATACCGCCCTCAAGCAGGACAAACGCGGTTTGGGCTGAGCCGTCAGCTGACAGGCACATCCCGTCGACCACGCGACACGAGGTCGGTCATGTCGGAGATGTCACGACGGTGCGCAATTGGCACGTAGACCGGCGCAGGAGTCGTAGGCGTCGTCGGCGCTGCGCTGGTGGGGATCGTGGTGGCAGGGATTGATGACGGCGTCGTGGTCGTGGGCACTCCAACGGGAATGCCGTTCGGTTGAGGTGGGACAGCGCTGACCATGCACCCGTCGACCGCTTTGACAACCGGTGTCGGGTTGATGGAAGTCCCACCGAGCGGATGAACCTCGAAGTGGAGGTGCGGAATGAGGGCGTCGCCAGTCTTGCCGATCTGGCCGATGATCTGACCGGCTTTCACTGCTGAACCCACTGCGAGTCCCGGCGCGAAGGTGCTGAGGTGGGCGTAGAAGAAGTACGTGCCGTCTGCAGTCGTCAATCGCCAGCCGTTCCCGGACAGAGAACCGGGCGCATCGAGGTACCGCTTCGTCAGGGTGCCGTCTTTGACCGCATAGATCCACTGACCGGCCTTGGCGATGATGTCGACGCCTTGATGTGAGCGACCCCCCGACCGCGGCGCGCCATACGTGTCACCGAATGTGCATGGCCCCTGAGCAGGGAAGACGTCGATCGACACGGCTGCGGTGACCACCGTGGTGGCTGCCGGTGGGGTAACGGTGGTCGGCGTAGTAGGCGTAGTAGGTGTGGTCGTCGTGGTCACTGAGACTGGTGAGGTGCCGGACGGGAGGCACAGGGTCTGGCCTGGGTGAATGACCGTCGCGGTCGTCGCCCCGTTGGCCGTCATCAGGGCCGTCATCGAAACCTTTGACTGCGAAGCAATCCGGTACCACGAGTCGCCACTGACAACGGAGTACGTCGCGCCCGGGCAAGCCGGCTTGGCTGGGCTGACCGCCTTGGCGATCTGGGTAGCAGGCACGATGCCGATCAGGAACATCACGATGGCGAAGAGCCAACGGCCGCGGGACGGCGCGACGCGCGCGCATCTTCCGCTGTTTTGTCCGGATACTGGCGGCACCCGCTCCTCCCTTCGTTCATTCGAGGTATCGGCCGACTTGACAATGCCCTTGAGGAAGGAAGCGACCCGATAGCGTTCTGCAGATGCGCGGGCAACGAGTGCTCGTCAGCGGGATGGGCGGGGAACTCGGTTCGCTCGTCGCGTCACTGCTCGAATCCGAGCCCTGGGTGGGCTCGATCCTCGGCATTGACGTCGATCCGCCGCGACGCCGGTTGCGTCGGAGTGAGTTCCACCTCATCGAGCCCAGCGATCGCGAGCGGATCGTTGACGTCGTGACCCGTTTCGATCCGCATGTCCTCATACACCTCGCGGTGTGGGAGCCCGATGCCCGAGCGGGCACGACCTTGGCCAAGCGCCTCACCTCGGAGGCCGCCACCTCGTTCCTCGCTGCTGCTGCCGAATGCCCGTCGCTGCAGTCGATCATCGTGCGCAGCGGCATCGAGATCTACGGCCGCGGCCGGCACGCGCTCACCCGCCCCGATGAAGGCGCACCGACGAACCCGACCAGTGAGTACGGCCGCATGGTTTCCGAGATCGAAGCGAATGCCCACCGCATCGGTCAGCGAGTCGGGGTTGCAATCGGTGTGCTCCGCCTGGCGCCAGTGCTCGGGCCACATGTGCCGAGCCCACTGGGCCGGGTGCTGCGTCAGCCGGTCGTGCCCTTCAGCCTGCTCGCCGATCCACCATTCGTCGTGACCGTGGACTCCGAGGCGGCCCGCGCCTTCGTCGCTGCGGCCGAGCAACGCATGGAAGGCCCGCTCAACGTCGTCGCACCTGGAGCCATCTCGACCATGCAGGCCATAAGGCGGGGCCGGAGGCTGCCGCTGCCGCTGTTCGGACCGGAGTGGCGCATCGCCCGCCAGATCAGCTTCCTGCTTGGGGCACCGGTGCCCGAGCACGTCATGGAATTGATTCATCGCGGCAGGCTGGCCGACGGCTCGCGGCTGACGACGACTCTCGGTCTCACCCCGCGTGTCACCACTCAGGAAGTGATCGACCGGCTGTTCAAGTGGGAAGCCATCGTGCGGATCCCGTCGGTTCAGGCGGCATGACGATGGGCTTTCTCATTCGGCTTCCGCGATCGTGGTATCCGGCCGACTCTGTCGATGAGTGGGGTCGCGACGCGCGCCTCGTCTCACTGTTGACACCGGCATTCAAGCTGCGCTGGGACGTCAGTGTCGGGGGCATTGACCACTTGCCGAAGCGCGACGGCGCTCTTCTGGTGACCAACTCTCGGCGATTCTCGCTCAGCAGCGTCTATGCCGCCTGGTCACTCAGCGAAGCGATTGGCCGGCCCGTACGATTTGGTGGCCGCCCAGACATCGCTCCTCTCGGCGCCTGGATGCAACGCTTCGGCGGGTTGGTCAACGACCCCGAGGAGATCACTGCAGCGCTTCGCGCCGGCGAACTGGTGGTTGTATCGTCTACCGCAACGCGCGACCCGCGTCACGCCGGACCGATCGATCCGATGTTGATCGGTTGCGCTGTCCTCAGTGGGTCTCCGGTCTATCCCGTGGCCTCGATGAGCACGCCATTCGGTCGAACCACGCGTGTCGAGGTCGGCCCGCAGGTTCGCCCCCGCCGGAAGCGGAGGGGACCTTTGGCCGAGCTCGAGCTCGCAGAGCTCACCCAGCGACACATCCAGAGGTTGATCGACGGCCTTGGCGGGCTGCACACCGGGGTCGCGCCGATCGATTGGCTGGCTGAAGGCTGATGAGCTACGCCCGTGCTGCAGATGGCGCTCGTATCCACTACGAGGTCTTCGGGCGACGCGGTTCACCTGCCGTGTTGATGATCCAGGGCCTCGGCGCCGACAAGCACGGTTGGGACATGCAGCGGTTCGTGTTGGCCCGTCGTTATCGCGTGGTCGCCTTCGACAACCGCGGCGCCGGTCGCAGCGACAAACCGTTCGGCGTGTATTCGATCGAACAGATGGCCGACGACGCTGTTGCCGTCATGGATGACGCCGGCGTCCACGCGGCGCATGTCGTTGGTGCATCGATGGGCGGGGCCATCAGCCAGGTGATGGCCGTTCGTCACCCGAGCCGGGTCTTGTCGTTGACCTTGGCGTGCACGGCATGCCGCAACCATCCGTGGCGGCGGGCACTCTTGGAGCGTTGGATGCAGACTGCCCTCGAGCGAGGGATGGGCGCGATGACCAACGAGGCCGCTCGATGGGTGATGGCGCCCCGTTCGTTCCGCCGCCTGGTACCGGCCTTCGGTTGGCTCGGGCCATTGGCGATGGGGCGTCCCGCCCATTCATTCGTTGCCCAGGTGCGCGCCATCCTGGCTGCCGATGAAGGTCTTGCCGATGAACTGCACACGATTACCGTGCCGACCCTGGTGATCGTCGGCAACCAAGACATCCTGACGCCGCGTGGTGACAGCGAGGAGATCGCTGATCGAATTCCGGGAGCAGAGTTGGTGGTTATCTCCGGCGCGGCGCACGGCTTCATGGTCGAACACGCCAGCACCTTCAACAAGATCCTCCAAGACTTCCTGCGGCGTGCCGCAAAGGCGGTGCCCCTCCAGGCCGCTGCCCCCTAGATGTTCGAGTACGGCACCGGGCTGCGGGATCTGCTGACCGCCAACATTGCCAATCATCCAGTTCTGGCCATCCCAGCGGACGAGCGGCGGCGTGCTGCCGTGGCGATCGTCATCGTCGACAGCGACGTAGAAGTGGCTGATGAATCGGACTTCTCCCCTGCAGAGGTCGACATGAGTGTCGTCCCGGGAGATGTCACTGGATTCGATGGCCAGATCCAGGGGGTTGCAGGCGGCGCCGCGTTCTTGCTGTGCCGGCGGGCGGCGAAGATGCGTCGTCACGCCGGGCAATGGGCGCTGCCTGGCGGCCGGATCGATGATGGCGAATCCGTGGAAGCCGCTGCATTACGCGAGGTGCAAGAGGAGCTCGGTCTGACGGTCGCTGCCTCCAATGTGCTCGGCAGGCTCGACGATTACGCCACCAGGTCCGGCTTCGTGATCACACCGGTAGTCGTCTGGGGTGGCGCCGATGTCGAACTGACACCCGATCCACGAGAGGTCGCGGCCGTCCTCGAGATCGGTCTGGCTGAGCTGTGTCGTCCGGATTCGCCGCGGTTCGTCGCCATCCCGGAGAGCGATCGACCCGTCGTCCAACTCCCGATCGGTCGTGACCTCATCCATGCGCCGACCGGAGCGGTGCTGCTGCAGTTCCGTTGGGTCGCGATCGACGGGCGGGCCGGCGCCCGAGTCAACGAGTTCGAGCAGCCGGTCTTCGCCTGGCAATAGCCCCGCGCACCCGCCCCTCCCGAATCGTCAGTGACGATATGAACCCGCCCAATCCGGACCCCGTTGCGAATCGTCAGTGACGATATGAACCCGCCCAATCCGAACCCCGTTGCGAATCGTCAGTGACGATATGACCCCCTCGACCGACGCGCGAGCCTTTCGCCCCAGATCGTCGGGAGGAGGCCATCAATTCGTCACTGACGATTCGGGAGGGTTGGGATCGCGTGGACTAGGCCGGCTGCGGGCGGCGGCTAGCCGCGCCCGGTGTGGCCGAAGCCGCCGCCGCGATCGTTGTCGTCGAGCGAGTCGACCACGTGCCAATCGATCTCCTCGACTCGCTGGATCACGAGTTGGGCGAGTCGATCGCCTCGATTGACCACGAACGGCTCGCGCGGATCTGTGTTGAGCAATATCACCTTGACTTCACCGCGATACGCGGAGTCGATCAAGCCGGGAGTGTTTGCCATCATCAGGCCGAAGTTCAACGCGTTGCCGCTGCGCGGCAACACGAATCCGGCATATCCGGCGGGGATTGCGACGGAGATGCCCGTCGGCATGAGCAGGCGGCCACCACCTGGAGCGACCACGCCATCCTCACGCGCCCGAAGATCGAGACCGGCGTCGCCGGGATGCGCATAGGAGGGCAGAGGTAGATCGGGGTCGAGTCGAACGATCGGCACGGTCAGCACAACGTGCGACTCTGCCACACCCCGGCGATGCCCTGGCTACGCTCCGCTCGATGACTTCGCCCGCACGACCACCGAGCGTCGACGCGCTGGCGCGGGCGATCGGCGAGTGCGGCCTGCCGCACGCGGTCTGCGTCGAGCTCGCTCGCCAAGCGATCGCCGAAGGACCGGCCAGCTTCGAGCGCGGCGCTGCGATCAGCCGTGGGAAGGCCTTCGCACAATCGTTGCTGGGACCGGTCATCAATGCAACGGGCGTGCTGCTGCACACCAATCTCGGACGTGCACCGTTGGAGCTGTCCCACTCCGGTACCGCCATCAACCTCGAGTTCGACCTCGCTACGGGAGAGCGCGGATCACGCCAGCGCGCCGTGGGCACGCTGCTGGCAATGCTGTGCGGCGCCGAGGCGGCCACCGTCGTCAACAACAACGCATCCGGAGTGCTTCTTGTCCTAGCTTCGATCGCTTACGATCGTCAGGTTTTGGTGAGCCGGGGCGAAAGCGTCGAGATCGGCGGCGGATTTCGCATACCCGAGGTGATGGAGCAGTCCGGAGCACACCTGGTCGACGTCGGCACCACCAATCGCACGCGGCTTGGCGACTATCGCAAGGCGATCGCGCGGAAGAACGCCGACGTTGCGGCGGTCCTCAAGGTCCATCCCAGCAACTACCGCGTCGAGGGGTTCGTCGAAACGACTGATGTGGCGGACCTTGCCACGCTCGGAGTGCCGGTGATCGCCGACATCGGGAGCGGGCTGATCGACGCCAATTGTCCGTGGCTTCCCGGCCCCCCTCCAGCGTGGTTGCACGGCGAGCCGGCTGCCCGACAGACACTGGGAGAAGGCGCGGCGCTGGTCACCTTCAGCGGCGACAAGCTGTTCGGCGGCCCGCAGGCGGGGATCATCGCCGGCGGGGCCGACCTGGTGGCAAGGTGTGAGCAACATCCGCTGGCACGCGCCCTGCGCCCCGGCGCACACGTGATGGTGGCTGTGCAACGCACCGCCCTGTCTTATCTCGAAAAGACCGCCGCGATCGATATCCCCTTCTGGGCGATGGTCGCCGCGTCGACCGACGACCTCGAATTCCGCGCTGCCAACATCATCGCTGCTGCCGGTGTCGGCGAGATCGAGCCAACCTTGTCGGTCCCCGGTGCAGGCTCGGCGCCGGGCGCGACGATCCCATCGATCGGTATCCGGATTGCCGGCGACCATCTCGGCGTGCTGCGATCATGTGACCCGCCGGTCGTCGCCCGCACCCGGGAGGGCTCGACCTGGCTGGATCTGCGAACGATCGATCCGCGCAGCGATCAGGACGTATCCGCTGCGCTGAAGCAATGCGTGTAATCGCGACCGCCGGTCACGTCGACCACGGCAAGTCGTCATTGGTCGAGGCGCTGACCGGCATCAACCCGGATCGACTCGAGGAGGAGCGCAGCCGAGGCATGACGATCGACCTCGGCTTCGCCCACACGATCCTGCCCAGCGGGGCAGGCATCAGCTTCATCGACGTTCCCGGTCACGTCAGGTTCTTGCGCAACATGCTTGCCGGGGTCGGCGGAGTTGACGCATGCATGTTCGTCGTCGATGCCGGCGAGGGTTGGAAACCGCAGAGCGAGGAGCACTTGCGCATACTCCAGCTGATCGGGATCGAGCACGGGATCGTTGTCCTCACCAAGACAGACCTCGTCGACGACGAATGGCGCGCGCTGCAAGAGCTCGATCTGCGCGATCGACTCGCTGGCTCGTTCCTGGCCGAAGCGCCGATCGTGTCGGCTAGCGCGACGACTGGACGGGGCTTGGGCGAAGTTCGCGCCGCACTCGACGATCTCGTGGATCGGACATCCGCCGCGCTCGACCGCGGTCGCCCGCGCTTGTGGGTGGATCGCTCTTTTGCCGCGAAAGGCAGTGGAACGATCGTGACTGGGACGCTCACCGGCGGCTCGCTCCACACCGACCAACAGGTGCACGTGGCCGGCCGCGCGGTCCGAATCAGAGTGGTGCAATCGCACAGTCAGAGCCGCGCGTCGATCGGGCCCGGTAATCGCGTTGCGCTGAATCTCGTCGGCATCGACCACGCCGATTTGCAACGCGGTGACGCCGTGGTGCTCGCCGAGCAATGGCGGCCGACCGCCCGCTTCGACGCCTCGCTGCACGTCCTGCCCACGCTCCGACATGAGGTCTCGCGCCGCGGTGCATACCTGGCCTACATCGGCTCGGGCGAGTTCCCCGCAAAGGTCCGTGTGCTCGGCCACGACGCGATCCAGCCTGGCGACAGCGGCCTGGTGCGGTTGCATCTGGCAAGTCCCGTTCCACTGACGCCCGGAGATCGTTTCGTATTACGAGAGTCGGGACGCGACGAGACCGTCGGAGGCGGTGAGGTACTTGATGTCTCTCCTGTACTGCCGGCTTCGAAAGCACGGCCCGACCGGTCAGTCGAGCGTGTGATCGCCGAGCGCGGATGGGTCACGGCCGATGACCTCGAGGCACTGACAGGTGAACACCGGCAACCGACCGTCGGTGATGGCATCGTCTCGCAGGAGTGGCTCCACGGCACGCAAGCCGCTATCAAAGGGCTCATCGAGGCGGCAGGCGATCTCGGGCTGGACCTCGCCGCGCTCGACGACCGGCAACGCGTCGTCGTGACCACGTTCGATGGTGTCACGATCGAGGCCGGCAGGGCACGACTCGCGGGAATCAGTGACGGGCTGGTCGAGCACCCCTTCCTCGCGGCTCTTCTCACCGGTGGGGTGACGCCACCCGCACCCGACGGTGTCGACAAGGTGGAGCTGCGCGAGCTGTTGCGCCGCAAGCTGGTCATCGAACGCGATGGCGTGTACTTCCATCCGGCAACCATCGATGCAGTTGCTGGTGCGGCGGCTGATCTGCTGCGCAAACATCCGGCTGGATTCACGGTCGCGCAGCTACGCGACGAGCTGGGGGTTTCTCGGAAGTACGCGCTGCCGTTGGTCAATGAGCTCGACGCCCGTGGGATCACTCGGCGGCGCGGCGATCTTCGGTTGGCGGGACCTCTGCTGCCTTACGCCGACGAAGGGAAGGCACCCGCCTGAGCCCGCGCTGCTTGGTGTGGTCGAGGCCACGTTCCAGGTCGCGCGCTGCTTGGGCCACGCGTACGTCGTTGGTGATGACCTCGCCGAACTGGCGTGGATCGGCGAGCAGCCAGCTGTGCGATCCTTCGACCACGGTGCCGTCCACACCAGAGGCGACACACAATGCCTCGAAAGATTCCCGCGGGATGACGCTGTCGCGGGTGCCCCACAGGATCGTGATCGGTAAGCCCCGATCGCGAAGTCGTTCGAGCTCGGGGCGAAGATCGGCGCGCCTGGCCAGGTTGGCAACACGAACGACGGCACGCGGATTGCGCACCAGGTTCGGCAGCAGGTCCTCGAAGATGACGGGTAGGACACGAGTCGCCTGGCGGACCGGCCACACGTCGCTCGGGAAGTGCAATCCCCAGTCCCACAACGGCCGCTCGCCGATGCTGCGCAGCGTCCGCCCACTGCGCCACGCAGAGCCACCGATGGAGTTGACCAAAACGAGCGAGCGCACACGTGACGGCATGTCGTGAGCCAACTTGATCGCAACACCGCCGCCGAAGGAATGACCCACCAGAACCGCGGGCTCGTCGATGTCGAGCACGTCGAGCAGATCGGCGACCCACTTTGCGTATCCGCTCATCGAGAACGAGTCGCCCGTCAGATCGCCGGTTCCCCCGAAGCCAGGCATCGACGGTGCGATCACCAGGCACCCCCGCTCGGCGATCTCTTCGATCACCCTGCGGTAGGTGTGCTGTGCGAGCGCCCAGCCGTGCAACAACACCACCGGCATGCCTTCTCCGGCGGTGCTGTACGCCGCCGGACGGCCTTGCACCCAGGTGCGTTGGTTGACGACGATCACGAGTCAAGAATTCTTACTGTTTGACGCGCCGCTCACGGTAGTCACGGGCAGCACCCTCCTCGGGCGCCACCTCCAAGGTGACACCATCGATTGCAACGACCTTCAGGCCAGCGCCTGCTGTGATCGGTGTTGCTCGGTTCGTCCGCGCCCGCCAGCGCGCCCCACTGACCAGGGCCACGCCCTCCGGGTCGATCCGCGTAGTCGCCGTACCCTCGTGACCGATCATCCATTCGCGACCAATTGTCGGCGTGGCAAATCGCGTGCGGACCATCGATGGCATCCCGACGATGAACGTCAGCATCACCCCGCCGACAGCGACGATCAAGGTGATCCATCCGAGTCGTAGATCGTTGCCGGGGACGGGGCGGTAGAGGTACCACGCCCCGATGATGAACAGCACGATGCCGACGCCCGTCCACGATCTGGGTATTCCCACTTGAACATCCACTGCGAACGCCAGCATCGATAGCACCAGAAGAACGACCGCGACCGGCCTTGTCGGAAGGGCCGTGAGGCCGTAGCAGCCGAGCAGGATGCAAACCGCACCGACCCCGCCGGCGATGCCGACACCGGCGGTGAAGAACTCGAAGATCAACAACGCCATGCCGATCGCGAACAACAGGAATGCCATCGGCGGACTGGCCACGGTGTGGAGGACTTCCTCGAACAACCCGAGACCGTTGAACACCGGAACAGTGGAGACGTTCTGCTCTTGACCCTTGTCGTCGAGTTGCTTCACGACGGTGTTGACCTCGTGACCATCGATCGTCTTGCCATCCATTGCGAGAACCATGTTGCGCACGGTCGGAACGCCTTGATCAGTGGTGTCCAGCTTCAGCACACCGGCAGCGCGAGCCTCGTTGAAGCTCATCGATCCGTCTGCCAAGTCGCCTGTTGCAAGACCAAAGCTGATCGGTTGCCCGTCCACCATCAGCGGCGAACTGATGTAGCCAATCCGGCTGCCGCCGACCATCGCGGTCACGTCGGCGACCGCCATCAGTTGGGCCGGCAAGCCGTAGGCACGCGACGACCGCGAGGGGCCAACCCAAATGCCGATCGGAACCTTGGCATCGGAGACCCGCTGCAGCAGCGCAGTCATCTCGTCGTCGGAAACGACGGCACCACGGCTGGTGAGTTGCAGGATCAACGCCTCGGAGCCATTGGTCTCGGCGCGGTCGATGGCCTCAGTGACGGAACGGACCACGATCTTGTCGAAGATCCCGGACACCTGCAGCACGTCGACCGGTGCGAGTTGTGAGGGATCGGTGACCTCTCCGCTACCAGAGGTCGTAGTGGCCAGCGAGGTTGGCGGCGTCGAGGCGTGTGCGGATGGCGACAAGAGGGACAGACCGGCAAGCCCGACAAAGGGCGCGATGAGAATGGTGATCGCTAGCCTGCGCACAAGTGCCTCCGAAGAGCGAGAATCCGCTGCAGTTCCTGACCGACGCCCATGTTGTCATCGTTGCTGGCAAGGGCGGCGTTGGGAAGACAACGGTAACCGCGGTTTTGGCGCGAGCAGCAGCCGACCGAGGACTTCGTGTGCTCGTCGTGGAGCTCGACGGAAAGCCGGCGCTGGCCAAGTTGATCGGCGACGACGTCGACTATCTGGCGCTCACTCCGGCCGCCGCTCTGGCGGAATACCTGGATACCCACGGTCTCGGGCGTGTCGCCAAACGGTTGGCCACGAGCGGCGTCATCGAAGTCGTCGCCACGGCCGCGCCGGGCATCGACGACATCGTGGTGCTCGGCAAGATCAAGCAGCTCGAGCAGAGCGGCAGCTTCGATCTGATCGTGGTCGACGGGCCGGCCGCGGGCCACGCGATCACGTTCTTGATGGCTCCGGTCAATCTGTTGAAGCTGGTGCGCGGAGGCCCGATCCGCGGTCAGGCCGTCGAGGTGTCCGAACTCCTGACGGACCCGACGCGAAGCCAGGTGGTGCTCGTGACCCTGCCCGAGACCACACCGGTCAACGAAGTCCTCGAGACCGCCGAAGCCCTCCAACACCAAGGCCGTCTTCGGTTGGGTCCTGTTGTCGTCAACGCATTCGACGAAGGTGAAGATCTGCTCGCCGAGCGGGCGCCGGCCGAATCTGCGTTGCGGGCTGCGGCCGAGTTCCGCAACGCTCGGCGGGCACTCCATCGGCGTGAGGCCCATCGCCTGACCGACACACTCGACCGCCCTCAGATTCGCCTGCCGCTCGTGGCCTCGGCCGCCATTGACCACGACGCGATCGAGCAGCTCGCTGCACGACTCGGCGAGCAAACGTGACCGAGCTCGACGATGTGATCTCGACATCCGCCGTCGTGGTGTGCTGCGGCTCCGGTGGTGTCGGAAAAACCACGACCGCTGCCGCCCTCGGCTTGCAGGCTGCGCGCACCAGCCGGAGATGTGTGGTGGTCACCATCGATCCGGCCAAGCGGTTGGCCGACGCACTGGGTGTGCCAGGGGGATTGACCAACGATCCCGTGCAACTCGCCGTCGACGGCGACGGCGAGCTCTGGGCGCTGATGCTCGACACGGCCACGACGTTCGACGGTTTGGTCGTGGCCAACGCCGCCGACGATCAGCAGGCGAGCCGGATCCTCAACAACGCGTTCTACCGCAACATCGCCAGTTCGTTGGGCGGCACCCAGGAATACATGGCCGCTGAACGCTTGCTCGCCTTGCACCTCGACGATCGCTTCGACGTGGTGATCGTCGACACCCCGCCTACACGCAACGCCCTCGACTTTCTCGACGCGCCGCGAACCCTGGCGCGCTTCCTCGACCATCCGGTCTTCAAGTTGATGATGATGCCCACGCGTCGAGGGCTACGAGTCCTCAGCGTCGCCGCCCAGCCGCTGCTGCGATCGATCGGAAAGGTGATCGGCAGCGAAGTGCTCGCTGATGCACTCGCCTTCTTTCAAGCCTTCGACGGCATGGAGACCGGATTTCGCAACCGCGCCGACGAAGTCATCGAACTGCTTCACGGTGACACGACCCGGTTCGTGCTCGTGGCATCGCCGCGGATCGACACCATCGATGAGGCACGGTTCTTTGCTGCCAAGTTGGTCGACAAGGATCTCGACGTCGCGGCGGTCATCGTGAACCGGGCTACACCGGACTTTGGTGAGCCCACGGGCCAACGGCCGAAACGGGGGCCCGAGGCCGCGCTGTACGACAACCAGGCGGAGCTCCACGAGTTGGCGGTCGGTGAGCGCGATCATGTCGGCGCCCTCGTTGCGGACACGGGTAGCCAACCGACGTGGGTCCCGCTACTGCCCGGCGACGTCCACGATCTCGAGGCGCTCGACACCATTCGTTCGTTGCTGTTCGCGGGTTCCGCGCCTACAAAGCTCAGCCGGTAGGGTCGCGATCGTGCACATCCTGGTAGCGACCGACGCCGACTACGTCCTCGACGACATCACCGCCGCACTCGGCGGGCCCGACGTGTCGTTCACGGTCTGTCGAAACGGGCGCGACGTCTCCGGTGTGGTGAAGGAACGAACGCCCGACCTCGTCGTGCTCGACCTGCAGATCGGCTCGATGGGAGGCATGGCCGTGACCATGGCGCTGCGGCTCGACGAGAGCTCCGGCGCGTTGCCCCACGTCAAGGTGCTGATGCTGCTCGACCGCAGAGCCGACATCCACCTGGCCAAGCGCTGTGCCGCCGACGGATACCTGGTCAAGCCGTTCAATGCGCTGAGCCTCAAGTTGACGGCGCGGGCAATCCTGGCGCCCCCTGTCGAGCCCACGGCGCCCGTCGCCGACGAAACGCCTGAGGAAGAACCGGCACCGGTCGGGTAGATTGCAGACGCACTTTCGGGGTGTAGCGCAGCTTGGTTAGCGTGCCACGTTCGGGACGTGGAGGTCGGAGGTTCAAATCCTCTCACCCCGACTCCGCAGGTCAGCTGGCGAACTGGATCGATTTGAGGATCTCCGCGGCGACGGTAGCGAACTCCTGGGCGGCAGGGCCAGTTGCGACATGCGGGTCCATGAAGATCGTCACCGTTCGCCCGCCAACGTCCATCGCCATTACGTCGATCGGCTCGCCGTCGGCTTCAGTGTGGTAGCCGATGTCTGCGAATTTCACCTCTCCTGCACCTGTCCGAGTCGCCGTGAACTTGAAGCCGTCGAGTGATCCCACGTGCGCCGGCGCGGCCGGCTGGGACTCGGCGTTCGATGCACCTCGGAGCTTGGCGATGGCTTCCTCGGGCGACACCTTGCCAAGCGTCATGTCCAAGGTGATCTCACCGTTCTCCTCGCCACCGTGTTCGCACGCGTCGCATGGCACGAAGATCTGCGCCGCCGCAGCGTCCCGCTCGACGACTGTCCAGCCGCTGGGTAGATCGACAGAGAAAGCCGGCCTGAAGATCTTCGTCTGATACGTGCCGTTGGACGAGGGCGATGTGCTTGTTGAGGTTGTAGTTGAGGTTGTCGAGATGACGGCGGTCGTGGCGCTCGCAGCCGATTCCTTCTCGGATGCCGTCGACCCACACCCGACCACCATCAACATGATCGAGACAATCCAGACTGCTCGAGTGAGTTGCTGCTTGGGCTGCGACATGTCAATGCCTCCCCGCGATGTCCTGGCGGAATCGTAATTCACCGCGATTGGGCCCGCGTGCAGAGCTGGGGCGGGTAATCCCCCTCAGGGCGGCGGGGGCAAACGGGTTAGTGGGCCTCCGCTACCGTCTCAGCGTGATCCGCAACCTCGATCCGGCGTTCTATGTGGACGCCAGCGTGTATCGCACGGAGCAAGAACGCGTCTTCTGGCGGACCTGGCAGCTGCTGGGCCCTGCCTCGCATGTTGCTGCACGTGGCGACTACGTCGCAGCCGAGATCGCCGGTGCCAAGGTGATGGCCGTCCGCGCCGACGATGGCGAGCTGCGGGCGTTTCGCAACGTCTGCGTTCATCGCGGCGCCCGATTGCTGGAGGAAGGTACCGGGCATTGCAGCGCGATCCGATGCCCGTATCACAACTGGGTCTACGGCCTCGACGGCACACTCAAGCGCACACCGTGGTTCGGCGACGATCCCGATTTCGACATGGCCGACTGGCCGCTGCAATCGATCAGCGTCGACGAGTGGCGAGGGCTGCTGTTCGTCGCGATCGACCCGATCCAGCCGCTGCTCGGCAACCTCGGCGACACGGTCACTGTGCTTGCCGACGAGCCGATCGACACGTTCCGGCTGTACCGCACCGAACGGTTGGAGTTCGATGCCAACTGGAAGATCTACACGGACAACTTCATCGAGGGCTATCACATCCCCGGCATCCATCCGAGCTTCTATGCGGCGATCGATTTCGAGAAGTTCGAGACGGTCGCGATGGACAACGTGATCAAGATGACTGCGCCACCGAAGGACGACTTGTTCTACAGCGGCATGTGGCTGACGACGTGGCCGAACTGGACGCTGTCACTGTTCGACGGTGGTATGAACACCTCCCGGATCAATCCGATCGACGAGGGCCGAACCGAACTGCTGTACCACTACTACTTCGCCGATCTGTCCCCGGCGACACTGACGGAGCGAGACCGCACTGTCGAGGCAAGCCTCAGTGTCGTCCGCGAGGATTTCGGGATCTGTGAGACCACGCACCAGAACTACGCGAGTGGCGGCTACCGCGCCGGTCCCCTGAGCCCACGACACGAGTCGGGTGTCGCCTGGTTCCAGCAGAAGCTTGCCGCCATCCTGGATTGAACGACCGCCTTCGAAGCGACGTCAGTACCGATGACACATCCAGATCGTCAGGATGATCACGCCAATCGCCAGCAACGTCAGACCGATCTTCATCGTCCGTCGCGGAGGGTCCCACACATGCACTCCGTGCTCCAGCACCTGATAGGCGAACGAGATCGCAGTGAGGGCCACCGTGACGTGAAGCAGTGCAGCAACTGCAATGCCCACGACCAGCCCCGCGGTTCTCACCCCCTTCGGCCAAAGCAGCAGAGCCAGGACGACTGGGATCACGACGGCTGCCATGCCTCCGAAGATGAGCTCACGGTTCCACGGGCGATCACCCATCCACGGCAACCACTTGCCCTGATCGAAGAGATCGAGCGTGGCGAACCAACCGAGCACGACGATCGCAGCGATTGATGCATACGCGAGATAGCCGCGAATCTTGTCGGCCCGCCGAGCCGTCGGGATGCTCACAGCGCTCCACACGAGCCAACGCCGCAATCGCGGAGTGCCCAGGTCCCCCATGGCGTCTCGGAACACCCGATCCGCTTGTAGCTGTGTCACCTCGGCCGGGCCGTCCCAATCGGGTATACCAGTCGTGCTGAACGGAGGAGTGAGCGCGTCGTGGATGAGCGCGGCAGCCAGATGATTCCCCGTTCGCGGGACGAGCCAGCTGAAGACTTGTGGGACCGAGGTCAGATCGGTGACGAACGTGGCCCTGTCTCGTGGCACGCCGATGGGCGCCGTGAAATGGCGGTCACGGTAGGCAATGCGACGCTCCATGTACCACTCCTCGGCAGCCTCGTCGTCCCCGTGTCGAAGCACGATATGAAGACCACTTCCGGGCCCGGCGTCCGGATCGAAGAACTTGTCGATGTCTGGCTGAAACTTCATCAGCGGAATGTTACGAACCGGGCTCAGGTGTCGGTGGTGAGCCACCGAATGACGTTGCGTGTCACCTGCTGCACCAACGGATCGTCGTCGAGACCGCAGCTCCAATCGGTCGTCCCAGCGTTGAACACTCGCCCCTTGCCCTTGGCGAAGGTCCCCATCACGGCGTGTCCATGAGCGATGCGGGCAACGTTCTGCGGTGAGGCGGATCCGAAGAGGCCAGCGGCCACACCTTCGAGGTCGCCGGGTGGGTCGACGCCCGCCCACAGCTCGACCGGCGCCTCGCACGATGTCGGCGTGATCGAGATCAGCCGGGCGGGTGCGGTGCCGAGCACCTCGAACCCTGCCGGCGTCCCGTCGTTGTACGTCGGCACCGGGTCGCCGTTGATCATGGTCAGCTCGCACCCGTCCACCTCGTAGCCGACGATCTTGGATGGGATGCCGAGCTGATCGCCGTACCGCAGATCCGTACCTTCGAAGATGGGGTGGTCGGGGCGATGAATGCTGTACCCACCCGAGCTACGCGGTGTCGCCTGCCCGACGCGTGCGTACCCGCCGCGAGTGAAGCTGAGACCGGTCGTCTGCGCTTCGGGCCTGCCGATCGACGGCAGTGACCACATCGACGTGAGCAGGCGATGGTCGTCGGTATCCGCAAGGGGATCGAGCCATTCGGCACGACCCTTGTAACTGACCATCGTGCGACCGTCGTCTTCGTAGCGCACCTGCCAGAAGCACGTGTTGCCCGAGAAGATCGCCCACGACCCGCCGTTCTCGACGAAGGCATCCGCTGTGTCGCGCATCTTCCACGACCAGTACTCGTCGTGACCGACGCTGAACATCAGCCGGTGGCCGTCGAGCACCTCCGGGTGGAACTCGAGGTCGGAGTTCACTGCGAAGTCGAGCGTCAAGCCTTCGGACTCGGCCCAACGCACGAAGCGGCGCTCCCACGTGTGCCATCCGGAGGATGCGCACCACAGCGGGTAGTCGAACTCGGCGAGGTAGCTCTGGAGTTGGAGATGTTCCTCATCCGGTTCCTCGGTGATGCTGTTGACGCGGCCGTCGTACGGGACCTCGTCGGGCGATGCGGGCCTGCGCAGGTAGCCGCGCTCCAACGGCCGATCGAAGGACACTTTCACGGCGTCGCTGTACAAGCACCTGCCACCCCACTGGTTGTAGGCGTTGTAGGTGTTGGTCGCCAACGCCAAGAGGGCGTCTGCAGACGACGGCCAGGACGGACGAACGACGAAGAAGGCCTCGGAGGTCGCCTCCTCACCAATCTCCCCGTCGGCACGCAGGCTGACCTCGTAGTAGCCAGAGGGCCAGTGTGGATCGACATCGATGGTGAACGCGACGGGCCAACCACACCCTGTCGCGTATGCGTCAGCCGGATATTGGTGCTCGCCGATGCTCACGCACTCTTGTCGCCACACCTCGGCCCGCTCCCGACCCACCTTGGCCACCGATGCCGTGACGCTCGATGCCCGACTGCTGCAACGCATCTCGACGACGTCACCAGCGCGATAGCTCTGCCTGTCGGCGTACCCCTCGACGATCGGCCACCTCGTGTAGATCTTCCTGGTCATGAACCTCTGTCCTTCTTGTGTGGGGGCTTGTGACGGCCTGGGGTGGTGTCGCGAACGACAAGCGTCACGGGCATGAGTTGCGAGACGGGCAGCTTGCCGCGCTCGATCGTCGACAGCAGCAAGTCGACGCTGGTGCGACCAAGATCGTCAGCGCGTTGTGACACCGTCGTGAGCCGAGGATTGGAGATGCGGGCGAACGGGATGTCGTCGAAGCCGACGACCGCTACGTCGTCGGGGACGCTCAAGCCTGCCGACCGCAGCTCGTCCATGAGGAGGAGCGCTATCTTGTCGTCGTAGCAGACGACCACGTCCGGGCGCGACCGGCCGATCTCCGTGACAATGGCCCGAAGGCCGGCCGCATCGACCTCATCAGCCCGGTGAACGACCGGTTCGGCGCGGCCGCGTTGCGCGAGTGCCGCAACCAACGCGTCGCGGCGGATGATCTGAGTTGCGCCCGACGAGCCGCTGACATAAGCCACGCTGCGATAGCCACGCTCTATCAGGTGGTCGACCACTTGTGTCATGCCATCACGATCGTCGGGGCGCAGGCAGCCCCGCGCCATGTCCAGCTCGCCACCATTCGCGGGCAGGTGCTCTGACCCGATGAACAGCACTGGGCTCGGCGCCAACAGCTTCTTGACCTCGACCTGCGACAGCACGCTGCCCATCACTGCGATCGCGGCCACGCGGTGCGTGGCGAACTCACGAAAGGCCCTCCGTTCGGCGCCGGGATCCCAGAACCCGTTGGACAAGATCACCGAATAGCCCTGCTCGGCTGCCTGCCGCTGGAATCCGGTGACAACTTGGGCGTGAATCGGGTCGGTCACATCGGGAGTCATCAGCCCGAATGTGGCACTCGATTGCAGGACCAGGCTCCTTGCAGTCACATTGGGCACGTACTTGAGGTCGTCCGCAATCCGGCGAACGCGCAACTGCGTCGCTTCGCTGATCTGCGGATCGCCGCTGAGGGCGCGGCTGACCGTCGCAACGGACACCGCGGCACGATGTGCCACGTCGACAAGCGTCACCCGTCGTGGGCTCATCTCGTTGTTCGGGCGATCAGCGGAGATGATGCTCGACGGCAGTTCGGAACCTGTCCGCGGCCTTTTCGATGTCGCTAGAGCTCGAACGGACGTTGATCCCGAATGCCGAGCCGATCCCGGCATCCACCACACCCACGCCGAGTGTGATCGAGCGGGCCAGCAACGCATCGGTAGCGGGCAGCAGACCAGGATCGGCGATGTAGTCGGCGACCGAGCTTGCGAAACCGGACACGATGCGTCGGCTGCGCAGATGCTCCATGTTGGCGTAGACGTGCCAGCCGGAGTTGGAGAGTGTTTTGGTGTCGAGATCACGAGCGATCGCCGCAGCGGTGGCGGCATCCGGCAGGACGACCACCAGATGGGTGGCGATGTCTCCGGCAGGATCGGTCAGCCGTCGGAAGCCGACGCCAGGCGTCGTCTCGATGGCCGCGCGAAATGCCGCCTTGTTGTTGCGCAACGTCGTGAGGATGTGGGCGAGCTTGGTGAGCTGGGCGTTGAGCACCGCCCCCGAGACCTCGTTCATGCGGAGGTTGAGACCGAGGTATGGCCGCTGGCCGATTTCGATGCCGTGGCGCAACGGCAGGTGGCCCTGGTCGTGCAGGGCAAAGCATCGCTCGTACAGGTCCAGCGTGTCGGTGACGAGCATTCCGCCGTCGCCGCACGTGATGGTCTTGTACAAGTTGAAGCTGTACGCCCCACCGACACCGATGGATCCGAGGCGGCGTCCGTGGTAGCTGCCCCCGAAGGCCTGCGCTGCATCTTCGATCAGCAGCAGGCCGTGACGAGCAGCGATGTCGCTGAGCGCATCGAGATCGCAGGCAGCGCCCAACATGTGAACGGCAAGGATGGCTTTGGTCTTGCTGGTGATGCGGGCCTCGACATCCTTCGGATCGAGCGTGAACGTGTCGTCGACTTCGGCGAGCACCGGCTTTGCCCCGGCGTACACGATGGCCGACATGGACGCCACGAAGGTGAAACCGGGCACGATGACCTCGTCGCCGGGGCCGATGCCCAACGCAGACAGGAGGATCCATATTGCACTGGTGCCCGAGTTCACCGCGAGCGCATGGCCCACACCGACCAGGTCGGCAACGCTGTTCTCGAGCGTCAGCACTTCGGCGCCGAACGCCGGATCGTCGTCCGGTCCATAGCGACCGAGGTAGCCGCTACGCAGAACGCGCGTGACCGCTTCTACTTCGAGTTCGTCGATGAGATCGTTCCCTGGGCCTGGCATGCGACGACTATAGCGCAAACGTTTGCGTAGATGCGCCGATTCTTCGCCCGATCGTCCCCGCAGTGTTCGCCGCTAGCCTGCGCCGACGTGGACCTGGGCGACTTTCAACGACAGATCGACGCGACCTTCGGGACTCGCGACAGGGCTCGCGGCGTCCCGAGCTCGGTTGCGTGGTTGGCGGAAGAGGTCGGCGAACTGGCCCAAGCAGTTCGCAAGGGCTCGCACGAGCAACAGGTGCACGAGTTCGGCGACGTGTTGGCCTGGCTCACGTCGCTTGCCAACCAACTCGAGGTCGATCTCAACGAGGCCGCGGAGCGGTACGCCGAGGGCTGCCCGCGCTGTGCGGCGACTCCCTGCGCCTGCGAATGACAGCGACCGAGTGTTTGCGGCCACCCCGGGTGGGCTGGAGACACTCGTTTGCGCTTTAGAGCAGCAGCTCGGCGATCTGGATGGCGTTGAGGGCGGCACCTTTGCGAAGGTTGTCGTTGCTGACGAACAGCACCAGCCCGCGACCGCCGTCGACCGAGGAGTCCTGACGAATGCGACCGACGTAGCTCGGGTCCTGCCCGGCCGCCTCGAGCGGGGTCGGGATGTCGCTGAGTGCCACACCCGGCGCACCGCCGAGGATCTCGATGGCGCGAGCGACGCTGATGGGGCGTTCGAACTCGGCGTTGATGCTCAGTGAATGGCCAGTGAAGACCGGAACTCGCACACAGGTACCGCTGACCTTGAGATCCGGGATGGCCAGGATCTTGCGGGTCTCGTTGCGCAGCTTCTGCTCTTCGTCGGTCTCGAACGAGCCGTCATCGACGTACTTGCCGGCGTACGGCAAGACGTTGAAGGCGATCGGCTTGGCGAACTTGCTCGGTGCCGGGAACGCAACGGCATCGCCGTCGTAGGTCAGTTCGCGGGCCCGGTCGACCACCTCTCGCGCCTGCTTGTCGAGCTCATCGACCCCGGACAGTCCCGAGCCACTGACGGCTTGATAGGTGGCGGCGATCAGTCGAACGAGCCCCGCCTCGTCGTGCAACGGCTTGAGCACCGGCATCGCCGCCATGGTGGTGCAGTTGGGATTGGCGATGATGCCTTTGCGGGCGTTGGCGATCTCGCCGGGATTGACCTCGCTGACGATCAGCGGCACGTCGGGATCCATTCGCCACGCCGACGAGTTGTCGATCACCATCGCGCCGGCCGCGGCAAACTTGGGAGCCAGCTCACGAGATGACGCCGCGCCCGACGAGAACAGGGCGATGTCGAGTCCCGACACGTCGGCGGTCGAGGCATCCTCGACGGTGATCTTCGAGCCCTTCCAATCCAACGTGGTTCCGGCGGAACGAGCCGAGGCGAAGAAGCGAACCCGGGAGACGGGAAAGTTGCGCTCGGCCAGCAGTTGACGCATGACCGAACCGACCTGGCCGGTGGCACCGACGACACCAATTTTCATGGCCTGAAGGCTAACGCCGCGTCCTCATCTACGCCGTTCAATAAACCACGCTGCGGATCGAGGGTCACAGGACCTTGGCGACGAGCCACCAATGGCTCGGGTTCACGCCTTCGAAGGATTGGTCGGAGGTACCTGGTATGGCGAAGCTGCGCCGCTTCGGTGACCGGAAGATCTTGACGTCGGTGATGCGAGTGCCGACCGCTTCGAGGACCTCGGTCGGGGAAAGTCGGTTGGCCTGCCAGCCGAGCCTGGCAATGGTGCGGCGTTTGGAGATGGCCGGCCCCAACTTCGGCACTCGCCACAGGGCACGCACGATCTTGCCGGCGGGCCACAGGACGGCATCGCTCGCCGTCCACGTGCGGAAGTTGAGCACGACAGTGCCTCCTTCGCGGACCACGCGAACGGCCTCGGACGTCAACCCCAACGCATCGTCGTGATGGCAGTGCTGGAACGTGATGTAGCTGAACGCGAGATCGGCGGCGTCGTCCGGCAACGAGATGCTCTGTCCGTCGGTCACAGGGCTCGTCTGAAGCCGTTCGGGTCGGCCGAACTGGGCGACCGTCTCCCGGCATCGCTCCAGGAACGCGGCGTCGAGATCGCACGCCACCACGCGGGCGAAGAGCCGGGTGAAGCTCGCGGTCATGCGACCAATCCCCGACCCGATCTCGACGAGCGTCTCGGTCGCCAGAGGATCGTCTCCCAGCCCGAAGGCTGTCAGGTAAGCGAGCGTCTCGTGATTCCCAGTCTCGACGAACTCGGCCAGGTTGAGGTCTCTACCCGTGACGTTGTTGAACACCCAGCCGGTCTCGCGCACGACCTCATCGGCTGAGTGCTTCTTCTCGGTCTTCGTGCCTGCGGCTCGCCACGGCACATGGTTGCGTCGCATCGGGCGTGGGCTACTTCCGTTCCGGCAGCGGCGATGAGTACGCCTGGCCGGAATCAAGCCCGAACGCTGTGTGCAGAGCGCGGGCTGCGCGCTCGAGATCGGCCGCCGCGGTGACGACGCTGATGCGGATGGTGGACGTCGAGATCATCAAGATGTTGACCTGCTCGTCGGCCAGCACGCGGAACATCCTGGCGGCGATGCCCGGGCTGGTCTTCATGCCGGCACCGACGAGGCTGATCTTGGCGATGTCGGCATCGTGGTCGACACCTCGTGCGCCCACCTCCGCAGCGATCCGGCCGACGATCGATTCTGCCGTCGCCATGTCGGCCTTCGGCATCGTGAAGCTGATGTCGGTCGTACCGTCGTGCGAGGTGTTCTGCACGATCATGTCGACGTTGACGTTGGCTGCGGCAAGAGGTTCGAACAGAGCGGCGGCAATGCCGGGATGGTCGGGAACGGCAACGACGGTCACCTTCGACTCACTGGTGTCCGTGACGACACCGGAGATGATTGGTTCTTCCATGCTTGGCTCCTGGTCGGTGACCCATGTTCCCGGCTCCCACGTGAAGGCCGAGCGGACGTGGATGGGGACGTTGTGGTTGCGGGCGAACTCGACGCTGCGCAGTGCCAACACCTTGCTGCCGGAACCGGCCATCTCCAGCATCTCGTCGAAGTTGACGTGCGGCAGCCTGCGCGCCTGAGGCACGATACGCGGGTCGGCGGAGAACACCCCGGTCACATCGGTGTAGATCTCGCAGCTGTCGGCGCGCAGCGCGGCGGCCAACGCCACGGCGGTGGTATCGCTTCCGCCGCGACCGAGTGAGGTGATCTCCTTCGCGATGCTGATGCCTTGGAAACCGGCGACAACACACACCTTGCCGGCCGCCAAGCCCGCACGGATCCTGTCGCCTTTGACCTCGAGGATCTTCGCCTTCATGTGCGTCGAATCAGTGATGATCCCGGCCTGACTACCGGTGAAGCTGACTGCCTCGATACCGAGATCGGCCAGGGCCATGCACAGCAGCGACATGGAGATTCGCTCCCCTGTGGTGATCAACATGTCCATCTCGCGGCCGGGCTGTGTACTGGAGACGTCGTTGGCCAACTTGATGAGGTTGTCGGTGGTCTTGCCCATCGCGCTTGGAACGACAACGACATCGTGGCCGTGGCGTCGGGTGAAAGCCACGTTCTCGGCGACTGCACGCATGCGGTCTGGATCGGCGACGGAGGTGCCGCCGTATTTCTGCACGATGAGGGCCACGGGATCCACAGGCTAGCGAGTTAGTGTCGATCGTCGTGCTCGGCCGCGTGTTGGATGATTCGTACGCGCCAGAGGTGCGTCGTGACCTCACCGCCTTCGCGGCAGCGCGCATGACATCCAATGCGTGCTACCGATTCGTGGGCCCGTTCATCGCGACCATTGCCCGGGGTCTGCACGTCCGGCTGGCCGACATCGGCTTGGCGATCGCCATCTCGGAGCTCTTCGGTCTGGCCTCGCCGTTGATCGGTCGGCTGGTCGATCGACTCGGTGCCCGTCGAGCGGTAGCCGTCGGGCTGGGCGCCGCCATCATCGGGACATGTCTGGCCGCAGCGAGTCAGGGCGTTGCCATGCTCGCGATCGCGCTGGTCATCCTCGGCCAGGGCAACACCACCTTCTACCTCGGGATCGGCACGTGGATCGCCATGCATGTGCCGTACGAACGGCGAGGTCGGGTCACCGGCCTCATCGAGGTGTCGTGGGCGTTCGGGCTGCTGATCGGGGTCAGCACGATGGGCCTGATCACCGCCGCATCGAACTGGCGAGTCGGCTACCTCAGCGGCGCAGCCGCAATGATCATCATGGCGATCGTCGTGGTAGGCCGAATCGATTCACCGACCGACGAGCATCGAACCGCAGCCAGGACGCGACCGTTGGGTCGGCTCGTGTCGCGAGGCTGGTTGATCCTGGTGTCCGGTTTCGCCATAACCGCCGCCAGTCACGCGTTGATCGTGACCTTCGGCAGCTGGCTGGAAGACGAGTTCGGATTGACACCCGCCGGGCTGTCGGCCGTCACGTTCCTGCTGGGTGCCGGTGAGCTGGTCGCCACGCTGTCGGTCGCCCGCTTCACCGACATCTGGGGCAAGCGACGCTCGGTCGCGGTGGGCGCCGCGCTGATGGTTCCCGCCAGCGCAGGTCTGGCGTTGCTACATCACCACCTGATCCTCGGCGTCGCCCTGCTCGCAGTCGGAGTTCTCGGGTTCGAGTTCTCCGTCGTCAGCGCCATCTCGCTGGGAACCGGTCTGGTGCCCGGCTCGCCCGCCCAGGGCCTCGGCCTGCTGATCGGTGTCGACACCGTCGGGCGATCGTTGATGTCGATTCCTGCGACTCGTCTCTACACCAGCCACGGAATCGGTTGGCCGGCTGCGATGGCGGCCGTGCTGGCGGCGGTCGCTGTGATCACCATCACGTTGTCCGCACCTCGGCGCTCTTGATCAGCCGCGATAGCCGTTGGTGATCGGCAGGCGTCGGTCCTTGCCGAAGGCCTTCAGGCTGACCCGCACGCCGGGCGGGGTTTGGCGCCGCTTGTACTCGTTGAGATCGACCAGACGGGTGATGCGGCGCACCAGCGCCTCGTCGTGACCGAGCTCGATAATCTCCGAGGCGGTGCGATCCTCTTCGACATACAGCTCCAGGATCGGGTCCAGCACCTCGTACGGCGGCAGGCTCTGGTCGTCGCGTTGGTCGGGGCGCAGCTCGGCCGACGGTGGCTTGGTGATCACGCTCTCGCTGATGATCTCGCGCCCGGCACGCTCGTTGTAGTACCGGCACAGGTCGTAGACGCGGGTCTTCAACACGTCTCTGATGACCGCGTATCCACCGACGGAGTCGCCATACAGCGTGAAGTAGCCGACGGCCATCTCGCTCTTGTTGCCAGTGGTCAACACCATCCAACCGAACTTGTTGGACAGCGCCATCAATGTCGCCCCGCGGATCCGGCTCTGCAGGTTCTCCTCGGTGAGATCGGCCGGCTTGTCGACGAACGATTCGCTGGTCATGTCGAGATATGCGCCGAACGCCGGCTCGATGGCGATCGTGCGGAAGTCGATGCCGAGGACCTTCGCAAGATCGGCAGCGTCGGTCTTCGATCCGTCGCTCGAATAGCGCGACGGCATCGACACCCCGTGCACGTGGTCGGCGCCGAGCGCGTCGACGGCTACACAGGCGACGAGGGTTGAGTCGATGCCACCCGACAAACCGATGACCACATCGGTGAAGCCGTTCTTGCGCACGTAGTCGCCGGTTCCGAGGACCAAGGCCTCGTACAGCTCGGCCGCGGATGCCAGCTTCGGCGCAACCCTGACGGCGGGTGGCGTGACATCGCGCCCAAGTGGTGCATCGGTCACGTGGACCAGTGGCATCTCGAGCTCGGTGCGCCGGCCACGTGGATCGAGCAGCCGCTTGCGATAGACCGGCTCGATGTGCACCTCGGTGATCAACAGCTCTTCGACGAACTGGGCAGCGCGAGCAACGAGATTGCCGTCGGCGTCGAACACCATCGACCCGCCGTCGAACACGAGCTCGTCCTGACCGCACACCTGGTTGACGTAGACGAGCGCGCAACTGGCGTCGGCGGCTCGGGTCGCCAACATGCGCTCTCGAGCGGAGGCCTTGTCGAAGTGATAGGGCGAGCCGTTGATGTTGATGTTCAACTCCGCGCCGCCCGCCGCTTGCTCGGCCAGGGGCCCGGTAGGGCTCCAGACGTCTTCACAGATGCTGATGCCGACCTTGACGCCACCGATCACGTACAGCTCGTAGGGGTCGCTGGCCGCGCCGGGCGTGAAGTACCTCGCCTCGTCGAACACGGCGTAGTTGGGCAGCAGGCGCTTGCGGTAGGTGCCGAGCACCTCGCCGTTGGCACACATGGCGGCAGCGTTGTAGATGTCGCGGTCCGCGGCGACGTAGCCGACCACTGCGGCGCAACGACCCGTGTGCGCGGCGACCTTCGCCAACGCCTCGAGGTTGTCGGCGACGAACCCGGACTTGAGGACGAGATCCTCAGGCGGGTACCCGGTGATGGCGAGCTCAGTGAATGCAACGATGTCGCACGAGGCGGCCTCGGCCTCGGCGTAGGCGGCGAGGATCTTGGCGACGTTGCCGTCGAGGTCGCCGACGGTCGGATTCAGCTGGGCGAGGGCGATACGCAGGCTGGCCACACGGAAAGGCTACCGATCAGCCACCTTCGAAGTAGCCGGGAGTATCGACGACGAGGTCAGTCGGCATCAGGGTGTAGTAGCTCATCGTGGCCGGCGCCGTGCTGAGCTGTGTGAACGACAGCACCGCGTGTATCTGGTTCGCGGCGGTGGTGTTGCCGGCGCTCACGAGCGGAAGCGGTCCACCCGGGAACGGGGTGACGAAGCCGGCCGACGCGTTGTCGACGATCGTGATGTTGTGGGCCATCGCCGCGGCGTTGGACGGAACACTGACGGGATCTATCGACGCAAAAGCCTCACCGGGCAGGCGACCGAAGCCGACGCCGAGCCTGGTATCGACCTCGCGGAACGGCTGGATCACTTGGAAGCGGACATGGCGTGTTCTGGCCGAGCGGACAGACCCCCTCGCGGACTGGCCAGCCGTAGTTGAGGCCTGCTCCTCCGACATCGATCTCTTCGCGCGTGTTCTGACCGACGTCGTTGATGAAGAAGCGATCAGGGCCGGTGTTCGGGTCGAATGCGAAACGGAACGGGTTGCGCAGCCCCCAGGCATACA
>JANMRB010000022.1:0-30288 GCA_031370825.1 Ilumatobacteraceae bacterium | reverse complement strand
TTGTCGCTGATCTTGGCGCCTCCGAGCACGGCGACGAACGGTCGTTTCGGGTCGTTGCGCAGGCCGAGCAAGACCTCGACCTCTTTCTGCATCAGCAGGCCCATCGCGGATGGCAACGTTCGTGGCGGCCCGACAATCGATGCATGCGCGCGGTGGCATGCGCCGAAGGCGTCGTCAACGTACGCGTCGATGCCCTCGATCAGCGAGGCGACGAACTGCGGATCGTTGCCTTCCTCGCCGGGATGGAAGCGCAGGTTCTCGAGCAGCTCGACTCCGGGTGCCAGTTCGGCGAGACGCTTCCTAACAGGTTCCATCGAGTACTTCGGGTTCGGCTGTCCCTTCGGTCGACCGAGGTGCGACGCGCACACCACCTGAGCACCACGGTCGACGAGCCACTGGATGGTCGGTAGCGCAGCGCGGATGCGGAAGTCGTCGGTGATCACTCCGTCGTCGATCGGAACGATGAAATCCGTACGCACCAGCACCCGTTTGCCATACACGTCACCGAGATCGGCGAGCGTTGGAATGCGGCTCATCTTCTTTTCTTGGGAATCTTGCGGCCGACGTACAGCGCAGTGTCGACGAGGCGGTTGGAGTAACCCCACTCGTTGTCGTACCACGCAAGGACCTTGACCATCGTGCCCATGCTCATCGTCAGGCCGGCATCGAAGATGCTGCTATGCGGATCCGTGACGATGTCACTCGACACGATGGGGTCGTCGCAATAGCGCACGATGCCCTTCAGCGGACCGCTGGCCGCGGCCTTCTTGAACGCCGCGTTGATCTGGTCGACGGTTGCAGCCGTCTTGAGGTTTGCGGTGAAGTCGACGATCGAGCCGGTCGGCACCGGCACACGCAGCGAGGTGCCATCGAGCTTGCCCTTCATCGACGTCAGCACGAGGCTGGTGGCACGAGCCGCGCCGGTCGATGTAGGAATGATGTTGATCGCCGCGCCGCGCGCACGACGCAGGTCCTTGTGCGGGCCGTCGACCAGCATCTGGTCGCCCGTGTACGCGTGCACCGTCTGCATCAATCCCTGCTCGACTCCGAAGTTGTCGTCGAGGATCTTGACCATCGGCACGAAGCAGTTGGTGGTGCAGCTGGCGTTGGAGATGACCTTGTCAGTCGTGAAGTCGAAGTCCTTGTGGTTGACGCCGTACACGATCGTTGCGTCGGCGCCGTCGCATGGCGCTGAGACCATGACCAGCGGCGCGCCACCCTCCAAGTGGTACGCGGCGGTCTCGCGCTTGGTGAAGATGCCGGTCGATTCGATCACGAGGTCGACGCCGAGCTCACCCCACGGCAAGGCCTTCGGATCTCGCTCCGACAACACCTTCAACACATCCCCATCGACCGAGATGCCGTCCTTGTGCGACTTGATCGTGTTGGGCAGCATGCCGAGCACGGAGTCGTACTTGAGGAGGTGCGCCATCGTGTCGAGCGAGCCGAGGTCGTTGACAGCGACGAAGTCGATGTCAACTCCGCGCTGCTTCGCGGCGCGGAAGAAGTTGCGGCCGATTCGACCAAAGCCATTGATACCGACACGGACGGTCATGCGCGGTGTTCCTTTCACTGAGCGAAAGTCCGAGGATAGTTGCTCAGCGCGCGATGTCGCGATGCCCGGTGGTGACGGCTATGCCGCGACCCCGAAGACGAGCGGCCAGCTCTTCGGCAACTGCGACGCTGCGGTGGCGCCCCCCGGTGCAGCCCATTGCGATCGTCAGATATGTCTTGCCCTCGGCCTCGTACGCGGGCACGAGCCTGACCATCATGGCCTCGAACTCGTCGAGGAACTGGGAGGCGTGAGAGCGCTCCAACACGAAATCCCGGACCGCTGGATCGTGGCCCGTCAACGGACGCAAAGCCTCTTCCCAGTGAGGATTGGGGAGGAAACGCACGTCCATGACGATGTCAGCGTCGAGTGGCAGGCCGTACTTGTACCCGAAGCTCTCGATCGCTATCTGCAGCCGTTGGCCGTCGCCGGTCTGGTCGAAGGCAGCGATCAACTTGGTTTTCAACTGATGGATGTTGAGGTCGGTCGTATCGATCACCAGATCGGCAGCACCGCGGACAGGATCGAGCAACGACCGCTCCAACTCGATCGCCTCGACGAGGCCTTCGGCCTCCGCGTTCAAGGGGTGCTTGCGCCGCGACGAGTCGTAGCGCTTCACGAGCTCAGCGGTCGTGGCGTCGAGGAAGACGATGCGTACCCGATGACCGTCGCCTCGAAGTGCGGCGACCTTTGGGAGTACATCGATGTGCTGTCGACCGGAGACCAGGGCCAATCGCTCGATGTCGCTACCGGGCTTGCTGGCCAACTCGACGATGGTGTCGACCAATGAAGTGGGCAAGTTGTCGATCACGTACCAGCCGAGGTCTTCCAGCACCGCTGCGGCGCCCGAACGCCCGGCGCCTGACAATCCGGTGATCAGGACGATGTCAGCCACTGACAGGAATCGTATTGCCTACAGCTTGCGTGTTCGGAGATACAGCAACCGCGGGATGGTCGCGGCGTCGTAGTACTCGTGGGCGCGCTCGAGGAATCCGTCGGGTGGAGCAGGCTCCAGCATCCTCTCGATCACCAATCCATTTTCAGCGAGCGCGTTGACATAGCGGCTCAGCGGCCGGTGGATGAATGGGATGAACACGTCCTTGTCGACCTCCTCGTCGCTCTCATGCTCGACGAGATAGGCGCCGATCCTCCAGTACTGCTCGGGAGGGTCGAGCACGTGGTCGTCGATCCATCCACTGTTGGGGGTCTGCAGCAACGGATGGTTCAAGAAGAAGCAGAACCGACCGCCGGGCTCGAGCACCCGGCCAACCTCGGCGATTGCCTCGTCGACGTCGCGAATGTGCTCGAAGACGAGACAGGCCACTGCTGCGTCGAAGCTCGCGTCGGCGAACGGCAGGGCTGCTGCCTCGCCCCGCGCAAACGATGCCCCACCTCGTTGAGCGGCGACCCTCACGCAGTTCCACGTCGGGTCGATCCCGATCACGTCTGCGCCAAGCCGTCCGGCCAGCCTGCTGATCTGACCATCACCGCAACCGATGTCCAGCACCCGCCGCGCTCCGGCCAACTCGGCTGCCGCCAAGGGCAGGATCTGCTCTTCGTACTCCGGGTCGGCGCCCTCGGTGAAACCCTCGATCCACCACGCGGCGTGGGTCTCCCACAGGCTGTCGTCCTTCATGTGTTCCGTCATGTTGCCGGGTGGAACTTGGCGTAGACCGCCTCGGCGACAGCGTCGGGCAGGAATGACTGAGCCTTGAGCTCCTCGAGTGATGCCTTCTTGACCGAGTTGACCCCACCCATCACCTGGACGAGCTTCTTCTTGCGCGCCTCGCCGAGGCCGGGGATGCCGTCGAGCGAACTGGCAGTCATGCGCTTGCCACGCAACTCGCGGTGGAACGTGTTGGCGAATCTGTGGGCCTCGTCGCGGATTCGCTGGAGCATGAACAGGGCCTCGCTGCCACGCGGCACCTCGACGGGTTCGCTGCGCCCGGGTGTGTAGACCTCCTCGAAGCGCTTCGCCAACGACGCTATGGGGATCTCGTCGAAGAGGCCGAGTGAACGGACGACGCGTTCGGCGACGGCCAACTGTCCCTTGCCGCCATCGACGAGCAGCAGTTGCGGTGGATACGAGAACTTGCCGGGCCGCTGACCGAACTCGGTGAGCGGACGATCTCGTTCGTCGAGGTAAGCGGTCAGCCGGCGGGTCAACACCTCTTCCATCGCGGCGTAATCGTCATTTCCCGGCACATCCCTGACTTTGAAGCGTCGGTACTCCCGCTTGTTCGGCAACCCGTCCTCGACCACCACCATCGAGCCCACGTAGTCACTGCCCTGCAGGTGAGCCATGTCGTAGCACTCGATCCGCAACGGTGCCTCCGGGAGCGCAAGCAGGTCCTGTAGCTCGGTGAGCGCCCGGCTTCGCGCGTTGTGATCGCCTGCGCGGCGCAGCCGGTGCCGCATGAACTCTTCTTTGGCGTTGCGCGTGGCGGTTTCGTGCAGCTCGCGCTTGTCGCCGCGCATCGGAACGCGGATCTGCACCCGGGAGCCGCGCATCAGCGTCAACCACTCTTCGTACGTTCGCAGATCCTCGGGATCGACCGGCACGAGGACCTGCTTGGGGACACCGAGCGGAGGTTCGTCGCCGTACAGCTCCTCGAGTATGCGAGCGATCAGTCCGCCCGGGCTGACATCTTCGACCTTGTCAACGACGAAACCCTTCCGGCCGACCACCCGTCCCTTGCGGACGTAGAAGATCTGCACCGCAGCTTCGAGATCGTCGTCGGCAAGACCGATCACGTCGATGTCTTCGCTGCGTTCCGCGACCATCTGCTGCTTTTCGATGGCCCGACGGACCGCTGTCAGCCGGTCGCGCACCCGCGCGGCGCGCTCGTATTCCATCGCGTTCGAAGCCGACCTCATTTCGGCGTCGAGCCGCTTGACGATCTCGTCGGTATCACCCTCGAGGAAGTCGCACAGCTCTTCGACCAGTTGCCGGTATGCAACCTCGTCGATCTCCCCGACGCACGGCCCGCTGCACTTCTCGATGTGGAACAGCAGACACGGTCGACCCAGCCGCTGGTGCTCGTTGAACTTGCCAGGGCTGCAGGTCCGGATCGGGAAACTGCGAAGCAGGAGGTCGAGGGTGTCGCGGATCGCGTAGGCATGGGCATACGGACCGAAGTACTTGGTGCCCTTGCGTTTGCGGCCACGCATGACCAGCGCCCGCGGGAACTGCTCATCCAGGGTCACTGCCAGGAATGGGTAGCTCTTGTCGTCGCGCAGGCGGATGTTGAAGCGCGGCCGGTGTTGCTTGATGAGGCTGTACTCGAGCATCAGCGCCTCGACCTCGTTGCGCACCTCGATCCACTCGACCGACTCCGCTGTTGCAACCATCTGGGCTGTCCGCGGATGCATGTTGCGGGGGTCCTGGAAGTAGTTGGAGAGTCGCTGACGCAGGCTCGATGCCTTGCCGACATAGATCACGCGACCGAGCGCGTCCTTGAACTGATACGACCCGGGAGTGTCGGGAATCGTGCCTGTCGGCGGGCGCTGCACCATCAATATTGAGGCTATGGCGATATCGAGGCTAGGCCTCTCGCCCCGCGACGCGCGGTAGGGTTTGGTACGTGGCCGGTCGATTCGCGTACTCCAAGCCCAACGGTCGGGGGCCGAACGATCCTTGGTTCCGAGTCGGCACCCTGGAGATCGGGTCAGCGGCCCTTCTCGGCCTGATGTGCGCGGTGTCAGTGCTGATCTACGCACTCGAGCCGATCGACAAGCCGATCCTCACGAAACTGGCGCTGATCCCCGGTGAGGTCACGTCCGGTCAGGCGTGGCGAGTCCTGACGTGGCCTTTGGCGAACGGGCTCGATCAGCAACTGCTGTGGGTGCTCATCTCGATCGCGGTCCTGTGGTACTTCGGGTCGCGCCTCGAGGAGCAGGTCGGTCGCACCAAGTTCGCCTGGTTCCTCGTGATGATCATCGTCATCCCGGGCCTTGTCGGCACTGCGTTGGATCTACCGCAAGCCGGCGTGCACACCGTGCAGCTGGTCGTGCTGCTCACCTTCATCGCCGAGTACCCCAACGTCCGATTCTTCTTCGGCATCCCCGCCTGGGTGCTGGGCGCCGTCTACGTCGCGGCCGAGGTGCTGCAGCTCGCCGGCGACCGCAACGGCCGGCACCTGCTGTTCTTCATCGTCTCGCTGCTCGTCGGCGCTCTCGCTGCCCGCTCGGTGGGGATGCTCGAAGGGTTCGCATGGATCCCCAAGATCGGGATGCCGCACCGACGCCGAGGGCCGAAGCGCAGTCGCCGACCAGCCGTCGTCGCCGGGCCCTGGGCCGGAAGCAACACGTTCTCGCACGACCAGAGCGAGCTCGACGACCTGCTCGACAAGATCAGTGCCACGGGAATGAACTCGTTGAGCCGGGCCGAGAAGGAGCGCCTCAACGAGCTGAGTAAGCGCCTTCGCGGTAGCTGAGGACCATCGTCCCGGCGAACACTGCCAGGGCGAGCGCTGCCACACTCGTCCCGTTGGCCAGCACGTGGAACCCCCAGGCGCGCTTGATGAAGCCGGAGCCGAACGCGGCGCACCCGCCGCAGAAGCTCATCATCAGATCGGCAGTGCCCTGCAGTTCGACGCGCTCATCGAGGGCCACAGAGCTCGTCACGAGCGAGCTTCCCGCGATCAATCCGATGTTCCAGCCGAGGCCTAGAAGGAACAAGCCGACGAAGATCAGCGGGCGGTGATAACCCGCCAACACCGCGCCGGCCGTGCCGCACGCAAGCACGATCCCGGCGACCATCACGGCCCGATCCGGACGGACGCGTTCGACGAACCGACCGACCCATGGAGCCATCCCGTACATGCCGGCGATGTGGACAGCGATGACGTACGCCGACGAGCCGGCCTGATGGTGATCGCGCATGTGCGGTGGCGTCATGGTCATCACTGCGACCATCGCCGCCTGCACGGTGATCATCGACGCCAATCCGAGTTGAACCATGCGCGAGCGTCGGATCACGACCCACGATCGCCTCACCGATTTGATCGGCTGCAAGCGACTTGCCAGCGGATCGATGCCGCCGATGACTGCCAGCGGATCTGGTCGCAGGCGCCACCACACGATCGCGGCCGCGACAAGGGCCAGGATCGATGCCACGGCGATCGGCCCAACGCTTGGGTCGAGACCCATGTGAGGCGCCAACTGCTTCCACTGCGGCGCCAGCACCGGACCGAAGACGGCGCCGAGAGTACCCAGCCAGACGACTGCGGCGATCGCTCGTGGGCCCTCCGCCGGCTCGGCCAAGTCGGCCGCAACGAATCGTCCCTGCAGAGACGCCGTCTGGACTCCACCGAACATGACCATCCCGACCAGCAGCAACCACACCCACCGCATCTGCCCGCCGAAGGCAGCAACAGCGGCCCCGCACGCCCCGATCATGAACGCCGCGACGAGGGCAGGGCGACGGCCGCGACGCCTGCTGAATGCGGCGAACGAAGGAGCCATCAACGCCGATCCGAACGTGAAGGCAGCGTTGCCGGACCCGGCGAAACGATCGTCGCCGAGCATGTCGCCGACGTACAGCGCCAAGACCGCCACTACACCGGCTATAGCCGCCTGGCCCGGCACCTGGGCCATGCGAAGCGTCGCGATCGTTCGTCGTTGCAGCGCGGCCCGATCCACGGTGATGTCGGTGACGCTCACAGTTGAGGTCTACCTCATGGCGTCGAGATGGACTTCACCGACTGCAGCAGCGGGCGCAGGAACCGGCCCGTGTGACTGGCATCGACGGCAGCGACATCTTCGGGACTGCCTTCAGCGACAACCAGTCCTCCACCACTACCACCTTCCGGACCGAGGTCGATCAACCAGTCGGCAGTCTTGATCACGTCGAGGTTGTGCTCGATGATCAACACCGTGTTGCCCTGGTCGACCAGCCGCGACAGCACGGTCAGCAGGCGGCGTACATCGTCGAAGTGCAGGCCCGTGGTCGGCTCGTCGAGCAGGTAGATGGTGTGCCCAGTCGAGCGCTTGGCGAGTTCCGAGGCCAGCTTCACCCGTTGGGCCTCACCCCCCGACAGGGTCGGAGCAGGCTGACCGAGCCGCACGTATCCCAGGCCGACGTCCATCAACGTTTGCATGTATCGCCCGATCGCCGGCTGGTTGGCGAAGAACCCGACGGCCTCGGCAATCGGCATGTCGAGGACTTCGGCGATGTTTTTGCCCTTGAACGCTATGTCGAGGGTGTCTCGGTTGTACCGCGCTCCCTTGCACACCTCGCACGGCACGTAGACGTCGGGCAGGAAATGCATCTCGATCTTGATGTTGCCGTCGCCTGAGCACGCTTCGCAGCGCCCACCCGCCACGTTGAAGCTGAAGCGTCCGGGCATGTAGCCGCGCACCTTCGCCTCGGCGGTCGTGGCGAACAACTTGCGGATGTTGTCGAACACCCCTGTGTACGTCGCCGGGTTGGACCGGGGCGTGCGACCGATGGGTGACTGATCCATGTCGATCACCTTGTCGAGCAGGTCGATGCCATCGATTCGCTTGTGCTTGCCCGCCGCGTGCTTCGAGCGATAGATCCTCTGCATCAGCACGGGCAGCAGGATGTCGCGCACGAGGGTGCTCTTGCCGCTGCCACTGACACCTGTGATCGCTACGAAGCAACCGAGTGGGATGCGCACGTCGATGTCGCGCAGGTTGTGCTCTCGGGCTCCTTTGATCTCGAGCCATTCGAGGCCCGGCTGGCGTCGCTGATGCGGGACCGGTATCGACTTCTTGCCTGCTAGGTACTGGCCGGTGATCGATTCCTTGACCTTGGTGATGCCCTTCACCGGGCCGCTGTACACCACATCGCCACCGTGCTCGCCGGCACCGGGCCCGATGTCGACGATCCAGTCGGCCTCGCGAATCGTCTCTTCGTCGTGCTCCACGACCAGCACGGTGTTGCCGAGATCGCGCAACCGCAGCAGGGTCTCGATCAGCCTCCTGTTGTCGCGCTGATGGAGACCGATCGAAGGCTCGTCGAGAACGTACAGAGTTCCCACGAGACCTGAACCGATCTGGCTGGCCAGGCGAATGCGTTGAGCTTCGCCACCGGCCAGCGTCGCGGCATAACGCGACAGGCTGAGATAGTCGAGGCCGACGTCGAGGAGGAAGCCGAGACGGGCGTTGATCTCTTTGGTCACTCGTTCGGCGATGAGACGGTCGCGCTCGCTGAGCTCGAGAGCCGCCAGGAACTTGGCCGATTCACCGATCGCCATGTCGCAGACCTCGGCGATGTTCTTGTCGTTGATGGTCACCGCCAGTGACGCCGGCTTCAACCGTGCCCCGCCGCACGCGGTGCAGGGGACCTCGCGCATGTACCCCTCGTACTGCTCACGCGACCAATCGCTCTCGGCACCCGAACGGCGACGGTTGAGCCACGGGATCACACCCTCGTACGCCGTCGAGTACTCGCGAGTGCGACCGTAACGGTTCTTGTACTTGACCTTGAGGTTGCCTTCCACGCCGTGCAGGATGACCTTCTGCTGCTTGGCGTTGAAGGTGCGGTAGGGAGCGTCGAGGTCGAGCTTGTAGACGTCGGCCACCGCCTCGAGCATCCTCGTGAAGTACTGGGTGTTGGAGGTTCGCCAAGGGGCGATCGCCCCACCGTTGATCGATTGGTCGGGGTCCGGGATGACCAGTTCGGGATCGACCTCGAAGGTCGTGCCAAGACCGTCGCAGGCCTCACATGCTCCGTAGGGCGAGTTGAACGAGAAGTTGCGAGGCGCCGGCTCGTCGTAGCTCGTGCCGCACGTCGGGCAGGCGAGATGCTGACTGAAGGTGAGTGTCTCGCTCTCGCTTCCGTCGGCCGGCATCAACTGGACCTCGGCCACACCATCGGCCAACTTCAGCGCTGTCTCCAGGGAATCAGTCAGCCGGCGCCCGATGCCGTCGCGTCGCACGAGTCGGTCGATGATGACCTCGATCTTGTGCTGCTCGTACCGTGCCAGGCGCTCGGGTCGCTTCAGGAACTCGGCGATCTCGACGACTTCGCCATCGACACGAGCCCGGACATAGCCCTGGCCGGCGAGGTCCTCGAGCAGTGTGTCGTAGTCGCCCTTTCGACCACGTACGACGGGCGAGAGGATCTGGAATCGCGTGCCATCGGGGAGCAGGAGGATGCGGTCGACGATCTGCTGGGGGGTCTGACGTTGCAGACGGGTGCCGTCGTTTGGACAGTGCTGTATGCCGATTCGTGCGTACAGCAGTCGCAGGTAGTCGTAGATCTCGGTGATGGTGCCAACCGTTGACCGTGGGTTGCGGCTGGCCGATTTCTGATCGATCGAGATGGCCGGCGACAGCCCTTCGATCATGTCGACGTCGGGCTTGTCCATCTGGCCGAGGAACTGACGGGCGTACGCGCTAAGGCTTTCGACGTACCTGCGCTGGCCCTCTGCGTAGATCGTGTCGAACGCCAAGCTGCTCTTGCCGGAACCCGACAGCCCGGTGAACACGATCATCTTGTCGCGGGGCAGTTCGACGTTGACGTTTCGAAGGTTGTGCTCGCGAGCACCGCGAACGATGATCTTTCCGGAATCCGCTGCAGGCATTGTGGCGAGGTTACCGAGACGAGGACAGTCGGCCGCTGTGGTACATGTCGCTCAATGTATCAGGAAACGAACACATGTTCTGCTCTAGTTCAGGGCTTCGCGTGCCGATAGAGCAGGCATGAACGGCGGACTGAACACTGATGCGACTCTGGGGCGTACGGCCCGTGCCGCGCTCGAACACCTACGGCGACATTCGGGATACCCCACGTGGCTCTTGACGCGCACCAACGACTACGAACAGATCGTGATCGCGGCGGTCGACCCGCAATTCTCCATCGTCGCCAACAGCGTGTTGCCGAACGATCTCTCGACCGATCGTTTCCTGGCCAATGTCGCCAAAGTCGTCGTGCCCGTGCAGCTGCCGAATGGTCTGCCATACGGTGCCCTGATCGGGCTCAGCCGCTCTCTACCCTCGCCGATGCTTCCGCACGCCGAGTCGTTGATCCCCTTGTTGGCCAACACCCTCGGCGCCCTGGCTGGCGCGGAGTCGGCATTGGCCGCCAGCGCTCGGCGAGCGGAACGTTCAATGGCGACGGTCGACGCACTCACTGCGACAGCGACGCGTCAGTCGTGGGAGACGCAGCTCACCCGTGACGACGAACGGTGCAACGCCAACGGTGAGCAGGCCTGGATCTTCATGATCTGCCTCGATGAGCTGCACGAGCTCAACAAGCGTCAGGGCCACGACGCGGGCGACGAGTTCCTCGCCGATTTCGGCAAGCTCCTGAACGCGACGCTCGACGGTCGGCACTTCTGCGCCAGGATCACCGGGCTGCAGTTCGGGGTGCTGGCTGTGGACCTGAGTGCCTCGGAAGCGACGGCGTTGGACACGCACATGCGCCAGACCTTCAGCGCTGCCGGAATTGCAGCATGGGTCGGTGTCGGTCGCCGCCTTCCCGGCGTCGGGCTCGGCGCTGCGCTCGACGCAGCAGAGGCATCGATCGGTGTCGCCCGTTCGGCTGTGAACAGCGCCTCGACGACCTTCGACGACGCGACGACTGAGCTCGTCAACGCCCTCGACAGTGGGGCGATCCGCGCCTACTTCCAGCCGATCGTCGACATGCGCACCGGCGATGTCATCGCCGTCGAGGCTCTGGCCCGCTGGCAGACCGATTCCGGCATTCGCGAGCCATACGAATTTCTCCCTGGGATCGAGCGCGCCGGCCTGAACGCATCGCTGTTCCACCGCATGCTCGACGACGGCCTGTCGCACCTCGCGACCTTCCGTAGCATCTCGCCGAACCTTCGCCTCGCTGTCAACTTCGACTTCGACTCGGTTCCTGCGTCCGGCTTGAAGAAGACCGTGACCGACCTCGCCGAGAAGCACGGCATCCCGCTCGAACTGATCTCGCTGGAACTGAGCGAGCGTCAGTCGTTCGATCTCTCGGCGTCGACGCTGAGTGAGCTCACAGACGTGGCCGAGGCCGGCGTGAGGCTGGTGCTCGATGACTTCGGTGTCGGGTTCGCCAGCCTCGAGACCCTGACATCGCTTCCGATCAGCGGAGTCAAGCTCGACCGTCGGTTCACAGGCCAGGTCATCGATGGCGAACGCGAGCCTGCAGTAGTAAAGGCGATGATCTCGATGGCCGCGGACGCTGGACTCGAGGTGATTGCCGAGGGCGTCGAAACGCAAACGCAGTGCGATCGCCTGGTTCGCTTGGGCTGTCGTCTCGGCCAGGGCTATCTGTTCGCCCTTCCCCTGCCGCCGGACTCGATGGCCACCGTGCTGTCGGCGCCGCTCGTCTCGGCCTGGTAGTCCTCACCCCGCGTCGCGCAGCTCGCGGCGTAGATCATTGACTTCATCGCGCAATCGGGCGGCGTATTCGAACTTCAACTCCGCCGCAGCCTCGTGCATCTCTTCTTCCAGCGTCATGATCAGCCGGTTCAGCTCTTGCTGCGGCAGGGTCTTCAGCTCACGCTGCACCTTGTCGCGTTCGCGCTGGCGGCGGCGGTCCTTGCCGGGCACCGGCGCAGAATTGTCGGGCCGCAGCAGCGACAAGATGTCACCAACCGCCTTGCGGATGGTCTGCGGGTCGATGCCGTGCTCGAGGTTGTAGGCGATTTGGCGAAGTCGACGTTGCTGGGTGATGTCGATCGCCTTCTGCATCGATGCAGTGACCTTGTCGGCGTACATCACCACTTGGCCGTCGACGTTACGGGCGGCGCGGCCGGTCATCTGGATCAATGAGGTCTCGCTGCGGAGGAAGCCCTCCTTGTCGGCATCGAGAATGCACACTAACGAGACCTCGGGAAGGTCGAGGCCCTCGCGCAACAGGTTGATGCCGACCAGCACGTCGAAGTCGCCGAGGCGCAGGCCGCGCAGGATCTCGATGCGTTGGATGGTGTCGATGTTGCTGTGCAGGTATCGCACCCGCAGGCCTTGTTCGAGCAAGTACTCGGTGAGGTCTTCTGCCATCTTCTTGGTCAACGTGGTGACCAGGATTCGATCGCCTTTCACCACTCGATCGTTGACCATCTCGATGAGATCGTCGATCTGACCCTTGGTCGGTCTGACGACAACTTCGGGATCCACTAAGCCGGTAGGACGAACGATCTGCTCGACGACCTGTTGGCTGTGCTGGACCTCGTACGGCGACGGCGTGGCCGACATGAAGATGCATTGATTGATGCGACCCAACACCTCTTCGAACTGCAGCGGCCGGTTGTCGCGTGCGCTCGGCAAGCGGAAGCCGTGTTCCACGAGGATGTCTTTGCGTGATCGATCGCCCATGAACTGGCCGTGCAACTGCGGGACGGCAACGTGGCTCTCGTCGATGACGAGCAGGAAGTCCTTCGGGAAGTAATCGAGCAGTGTGAACGGCGGCTCGCCGGAGTTACGACCGTCGATGTGCATCGAGTAGTTCTCGATGCCGTTGCAGTACCCGACCTCTTGGATCATCTCCAGGTCGTACTGGGTGCGCATCCGCAGGCGCTGCGCCTCGAGCAGCTTGCCCTCCTTCTCGAACCAGGCGAGCCGCTCCTGCAGCTCGGCTTCGATGCCGATCACTGCCTTGCGCATCCGCTCGTCGCCGGCCACGTAGTGCGTGGCCGGGAACACCTGGGTGCGCGGCATGTCGCTGAGCGTCTCGCCGGTGAGCGGATCGATCATGGTCAGGCGATCGACCGTGTCGCCGAACATCTCGATGCGCAACACCGTTTCTTCGTACGACGGGTGCACCTCGATGGTGTCGCCGCGCACACGGAACTTGCCTCTGCCCAACGTCATGTCGTTTCGGTCGAACTGCAGATCGACGAGCCGACGCAAGATGCTGCGCATGTCGTAGTCGACACCCACGCTGAGGTCCAGCAGTTGACCCTTGTACTCCTCCGGGTTGCCCATGCCGTAGATGCAGCTGACCGAAGCGACGACGATGGTGTCGCGACGCGTCAACAAGCCCGCCGTTGCAGAGTGCCGCAACCGGTCGATCTCGTCGTTGATCGACGAGTCCTTCTCGATGTACGTGTCGCTGGACGCGATGTAGGCCTCTGGTTGGTAGTAGTCGTAGTAGCTGACGAAATACTCGACACGGTTGTTCGGGAAGAACTCGCGCATCTCCTGTGTCAACTGTGCGGCGAGCGACTTGTTGGGGGCCAGGATCAACGTCGGCCGCTGCACCTTTTGGATCGTCCAGGCAATGGTCGCGCTCTTGCCTGAACCCGTGATGCCGAGCAGCGTCTGGAAGCGATCCCCGCGCTTTACGCCCACTGCCAACTTGGCGATGGCCTGCGGCTGATCGCCGGCGGGTGAGTAGTCGGAGACGACTTTGAAGTCGGACACGCCCCTCAGTCTAGAGTCACGAACACCCGTTCGCCATGGTCCTCGTTCTCTATTTGGACGTTGGGACGGTCCTGTTCGTCGAGGGCGTACCTCAGCGCCGACAACTGGGCCGACCGAGTGCACGCAGCGCCGAAGTGCCGATCGGCGCTCGTCGTGACGCAACCCCGGTGCCACACTGACACCCATGCGGGCAAGTCGATCGCGTTGAATCGAAGCTCTCTGATCGTCGTAGCGATTGCGTCGGTAGCGCTCGTTGTACTCGCGGGGCTGCCCGATTCGACCGAAGCTCTTCATTGCCTACTGTTGCTGCGCCAGCCCATCCGGGACGCCGTTCGTCATCTGCGAACAGTGATGAGTTCGCTGTCGCCTATGTTCTTCCCTGGCGAACGCTGGAACTAGCGTGGCGCCCAATGGTCTCGCAGTTACCGATCGTTGCAAAGCCGGCGCTGCGTTCGGTCACGATCGCCCTCGACATACTCGACGCATTTTTCGCCGAAGCGGAGATCGGGCTCAGCGAGTTGGCGCGACGCGTCGGGGTCACCAAGAGCACGATGCACCGCACGTGTGGAGTCCTGGTCGATCGCGGTGCGCTAGAGCGAACACTCAGCGGCAAGTACCGGCTCGGCGTCCATCTGCTCGAGTACGGCCAGTTGGTCACCACACGTTCGGCGCTGCGCACGCAGGCGCTCCCCCTCTTGGTGGAGTTGCGCAACGCCATCGGCGAGACGGTCCAACTCGGGGTGCCGTCCGGTGGCGACGTGCTCTACATCGAGCGAGTCGAAGGAATTGGCGCGCTGCGGTTCACGACCGAGGCCTTTCGTCGGTCACCGGTGCACCGGTCCAGCGCCGGCAAGGCGATCGCCGCGTTTCGGCCCGAGGTTGCGGCTGCCCGAATCAAGGCCGGGATGAAGCCTGACACCGGTCACACGATCGTGATCCCGAAGATGTTCATCGACGAACTGGCACGAGTGCGCGAGCGCGGCTATGCCATGAGCATCGACGAGAGCGAGATCGGGCTGTCGTCGATCGGCGTACCGATCCGCGCCCAGCCCGATGGTGAGGTGATCGCCGCGATCTCGACTGCCGGTCCCACCGGTCGGTTGCTCGGCGACCACGAGACGCATCACGTGCGACTGATGCTCAATGCCGGAAGGCAGCTCACCAACGCGTTGGCCGCGGGCGCCTACACGCTCCCCCGCCAACGACGTGCCCCGAAGTAGTCGCGCCTACGCTCAGGTCTGATGCGTGCCGCCGTACTGCTCGATGACTCCGACCAGCTCGACATCGCCGACGTCGCCCACGATGCACCCATCGGACGTGAGGTTCTGATGAGGTCGGTTGCAGCGGGTTTGTGCCACAGCGACTACCACTATCTCGACGGAACGTTGAACCGACCTAGGCCGGTGATTTTGGGTCATGAGGGTGCCGGTGTGGTCGAAGCCGTCGGGCCTGACGTGCGCGACATCCACGTCGGTGATCACGTGGTTACGTGCTTGGTGATGGGGTGCGGTGAGTGCGTCCGCTGCATGGCCGGCGAGCCGACCACATGTCTGAATCCGGGCGTGACGAAGCGATCGAAAGGCCAGCCGCCGCGCCTCACGCTGGACGGTGTCAGCGTCGGGCAGATGGCGAATGTCGGCTCGTTGGCCGACTATGTCCTGCTCGACGAACGTGCGGTGACGACGATCAACAACGACATTCCGATGGAGTTGGCATGCATTCTCGGGTGTGCCGTCGTGACCGGGCTCGGCGCCGCGCTCAACACGGCAAAGGTTCAGAACGGAGAGTCCGTGGTCGTGATCGGCTGCGGCGGTGTCGGCCTCAACATCATCCAGGGTGCACGCCTTGCCGGCGCGGCGAAGATCATTGCGATCGATGCAAACCCGAGCAAGTTGGAGCGGGCCCGTCAGCTGGGTGCCACTGACACCATCAATGCGTCGGCAGTCGATGCCGCCGGCGCCGTTCGTGACATCACGGGCTACGGCGCCGACCACGTCTTCGAAGTCGTCGGTCGTCCTGGGTTGGTGCGGCAGGCGTTCGAGATGACCGCTCCCGGCCGTTCGGCGTACCTCGTCGGCATTCAGAGCGACGATGCCGAGCTGATGCTTCCGGTCACCGGGTTCCGGCGCGGCAAGAAGATGGTCGGCGTTTTCATGGGCGACACCAACCCGCGCGCCGACATTCCTCGGTACGCCGACCTGTGGCGTTCGGGTCAGCTCGATCTCAGTGGGATGATCTCGCACACACTGCCGCTGGAGGAGGTCAATCGTGGGTTCGCGATGATGACCGCCGGCGAGTCCGCCCGCACCGTCGTCAAGTTCTAGGTATAGGGAGGGGCATAAAGATGCCGGATGTACTGGCAATGAACTCGCTCTCGTTGAGCGCGGCCCAACGGGTGGTCGAGGCATCCATCGCCTCGGCACGCGCCGAGAACATCGCCGCCTGCATCGCCGTCTGCGATCCGGCAGGTGATGCGATCATCACGGTTCGCATGGACGGCGCCGCACGCTTGACGGCTCAGATCGCGCTGAACAAGGCCTACACCGTGGCCACGTTCAACGGCATGCCCACCGACAAGTGGTGGCCGCTGCTTGCCGACGATCCGGCACTCGTGCACGGCTTCACGCAAACGCCACGGTTCGTCCCTTTCGCGGGCGGGGTTCCCGTTCGAATCGACGGATCAGTTGTCGGCGCGGTCGGCGTGTCGGGAGGATCTACCGAGCAGGATCGTGCGATCGCACAGGCCGGCGCTGATGTGGTGGGGTCGTGACGACCCACCTCCGCCAGGTCTGGGACCGAGGCGAAACAGCGCTCGGCGCCTTCCTGTTCTTTCGCGAGCCGCTGATCGCCGAGGCCGCAGCCCTCGCGGGCTACGACTACGTATGCGTCGACATGCAGCACGGACTGCAGAGCTACGAACACACGGTCACCATGCTCTATGCGATGGCGCGCACCGAGACGACGCCGATCGTGCGCGTTCCGTGGAACGAACCGAGCATCATCGGCAGGGTGCTCGACGCGGGCGCGTACGGCGTGATCGTGCCGATGGTCAACACGGTCGAAGAGGCGCGGGCGGCGGTGGCCGCGTGTCGGTACGCGCCAATCGGCAGTCGCAGCATGGGCCCGGTCGGCGTATCGGCGCGTGCCGGGCGCGAGGGCTACTTCTCGACCGCAAACGAAACGGTGTTGTGCATTCCGATGATCGAGACCAAGCAGGCGGTCGAGAACGCCGACGAGATCGCAGCCGTTCCGGGGATCAACGCTTTGTACATCGGACCCGCTGACCTGTCGATCACCTATGGCCTGGCGCCAAAGCCCGATCAGGACGACGTCGAATGGAACGAAGCCATCGAGCGGGTCAAGACGGCGTGTGAGCGCAACGGTGTGATCCCCGCGATCCATGCGGAAGCGGGTCTCGCCGAGAAGCGACGATCGGCGGGCTGGCGAATGATCACGGTCGGCTTCGACCTCGGCAACGTGATGCTCGGTCTGCGAGCACAGCTGGCCGAGGCCAGAGGCGACTGATGTGGCCGGTCAGACGCGGTCCAGCACGATGTCGAAGGTGGTCGCCAGCTCACCGCTGTCATCGGGCTTGAACTCGCGGATGAGGCTTCGCTGGACGCCGAACACCGCGTCGCCATCAAGGAAGTCGCTCTCCACGTCGAAGACATGGGTGATGAGGTCCTTGAAGTCGGGATGCCTGGCCCAGATGTGCAGATGGCCCGGACGCCACCAGTTGCGGCCGTTCTTCTTCAGCAGATCACCGGCAGGGCCGTCGCTGGGTATGGGATACGGCACCGGGCGAATGCTGCGAATCTCGTACGTTCCGTCGGCCTGCGACTTGTAGATGCCGCGCAAGTTGTCGGGGCTCTGAATTCCGGGTTGCTGAACTGAGTAGAACATGTTGCTGGCGTTCTGCCAGCAGTCGAGGATGACGCCTTCGATCGGTTTGCCGTCGACATCGTTGATCGTGCCGCGCACGACGACCCTGTCGCCGTCGTCGGGATCGACGAGCATCGACTCCCCGTATGCACGTTCCGGCGAGCCCCCGGCGTGGAACGGACCGAGCACGGTGTTGTCGGTGAGGCTCGATGAGCTGGCGTCGTAGGCCAGCATCTCGACGAGCGTCGACACGCCGGTGGTATCGGACAACAGGATGAACTCCTGTCGGACCTCGTCACTGATCTTGCCGCAGGCGGTGAGGAACATGATCCCGGCGAACCACTCGTCACGCGTCAGGTTGACCTCGCGTGCGAAGGCGTGCAAGTGACGAATGGCTGCGGTGGTCACTTCTTTCAGACGCGGGTTCGGCGAGTTGTCATAGCGTGACAAGACCTCGGACAACAGTTCATCGAGTGCGCCCTCTTTGGCCATCGTGATCCCCTAGAGATGTTGACGAATGTGCGATCCGTTGCTATCACAAGTGTCCCGGCGCCCACCAGGTGTACGTTCCTGCACGCAGAACGCCGGGCTTTGCTTCGTATCCGAACTACCCTAGAGTCCGGTCCAACGCAGTTCGCAGGAGGTTGCATTCATGGCAGATCACGCCGATGGCCCCGTTCGACCGTCCAGTGGCGCGTACATCCAGCACCTCGTGCTGCGTGTCCGCGACATCGATGCGGCGCACGACTTCTACACCAGGGTGCTCGGCTTCGAGCAGTGCGCCGAGCTCGAGCGCGACAAGTACCCGGACTTCAAGATGCGTTTCTACCGCGGTAGCGCCGAGCGGCACCACGACTTGGCCCTAGCCGAACTGCTCGATCCGGCCAGCGCACCGCCACCCGAGTCGCCGTGGCAGATGTTCGGTTCGACACCCGGCGTCGATCACATCGCGGTCTGCTATCCCAGCCGTGAATCGTGGCTCGACCAGATTGCCTGGATGAAGTCGCAAGGCGTCGAGTTCCGCATCCGCGGAAACCACGGCATGACCCACAGTGCCTATGTCGAGGATCCCGACGGCAACGGGATCGAGGTTTTGTACAACCTGCCCGCCGAGGTGTGGTCAGGCGACGTCAACGCAGCGCTCAACCACTTCGAGACGCTTCCGGTCGATGGGCCCGAATCCCTGGTCGACGACACGAACTACACCTCGTTCGCACCTGCGAACAACTGATCCCGCTGCACTAGGCGAGCATCGAGTCGACCAGCGCGTACGGCGCGGTTCGGTCGGCGTACAGGAGATGGTGCAAGGTGCGGCTGGTCTTCGCCGAGGCCAGGTAGTTGCGCTCGTACAGCTCGTTGCGCGACCCGAGACCGGAGCCGATGAAGTCCCACGCCAGCCGATAGATGGCAGCCCGACGCTCCGAGTCCATGTCGTTCGCGCCGTGGATGAACTCGTCAATCATCGGCCGAAGGCGAGCATCGTCGAACATCGCCCGGCTGGGCGTTGCCAGAAGGTTGTGACCACCGATCAGCATCAGGATCTCCCTAACCCTCGGATACCAGGCCGCCAGCATCGATCGCATCGGATGCATCGGACGACCATCGGGAAACACGACGCCGTCACCCCTGTCGTAAGCGTGCTCCTCCGAGATGAGGATCGAGTTGCGCGTCACCTCGACGTAGCTCGACAACTCGCCCAACATCTCGAGCGTCGGAGGTGTGACGTCGTTGACCACCTCGGCCATGCGGCAGGCGAGGCCGTATGCGAACTCCAACTTCGTGAGCGCTCTGATCGTGGTCTGCTGCATGATGTTTGCCCACCATGCAGTCGGGCCCATGACGGAGTTGTAGACCTCGATGTCGCCATCGATGAACACCCGCTCGCGGGGAATCTCGACGTCGTCGAAGATCGCGAATGCGTCCTGCTCGTCGAAGCGCGAGGACAGCGGATGGTCGAAGCGGTTGGAGTCGATCGTCGCCGCGCTGTCGCGACACAGGAAGATGAGACCGGGCGTGTCCATCGGGATGGCGAAGCTCAACGCGTAGGCATCGGTCGCATCCGCAGGTAGGGGAAGACCGGGATATACGGTCATCTCGTCGGCGAACGGAGCGAGGGTGGCCAGGATGCGCGCGCCGCGCACGACGATTCCGTTCGAGGTCTCGCCGACCTTGTGGAGCGGCACAGGATTGCCGGCGAACGAAGCGTCTTTGACGCGATCGATGGTCGGATGCACGATCGTGTGGGTCAGTGACAGATCCTCGCGAGCGATCAGGGTGTGGTAGGCGCGCAGGTTGTCGTGTCCCTCGACGTTCTTGCCTTCCGGGCCGAGCCAGGCGGTACGTTCGCCGGCGAAACCCGCGAATGTCACGTTCATGTAATCCGGTGTGCGACCCATGATGCCGACCGTGCACTCGGCGATGCGGCGCAGCCCGCGGTGTCGCCGTTTCAGGTCGTCCACCGAACGCGGGATCATGTGGCTGACATTGATCGGCTCGCCGGTCTCAGGGTCGGGCATCAGGCAGTCGTCGGCAAACTCGTGTTGGCGATCGAAGACGGCCGCCAGGGTCAGCGCGGCACCCTCGAGCTGGGGGTGCGTGGTGACGTCCTTGACACGTTCACCACCAAGCCACACCTCGCGGTTGCGCGCGCGCAGGCCCTCCAAAAACTCGTCTCCAGTTCGAGCCGGCATCTGTTCCCCCCTGCATGGTCCTTGCGCCGCACGCTAGACCGCAGCGCGGCCTACGATCGTGTCGATGACCACGTCCGCTCCCCCCGACATTGTTCGCTCTGCGTACGCCGAGCTGATCGTCACAGATCTCGACGCCAGCAAGCACTTCTGGGTGGATCGCCTTGGCTTCGTGATCAGTTTCGAGGACGAGGAAGCCGTCTATCTCCGAGGCCATGAAGAGTTCGTCCACCACAGTCTGATTCTGCGCAAAGGGCAGCAGGCGGCGTGCTCCAGATTCGCGTTCCGGGTTCGAACTCCCGAAGATCTCGACGCCGCCGCCGTGTTCCACACCGACCGCGGATGCGAAGTTCGGCGTTATCCAGCGGGAGCCACGCGCGGTGTCGGGCCAACGGTGCGGGTCCAGGATCCGTTCGGGTTCGTGGTCGAGTACTTCCATGAGATCGAGTGGACCGGTCATCACCACCAGCGTTACGACCTTCGCCATGGGGCCAGCATCAACCGACTCGACCACATCAACCTCGTGACCGACGACGTGAAGGCCTTCTACGAGTGGTACACGGAGCTTGGCTTCGGGTTGTCGGAGACCATCGAGGACGACGACGGCACCCTGTACGCCACGTGGATGTTTCGCAAGCAGACCGTGCATGACGTTGCCTCGACACAGGGTTCCTCGCCGCGGTTGCATCATCTCGCGTTTGCGTGTCCCGAAGCGCATCACATCCTCAACCTCGCCGACACGTTGGGTGCAACGAACGAGTACGACCACATCGAGCGCGGGCCCGGGCGCCACGGAGTCTCCAACGCGTTCTACCTCTACCTGCGCGATCCGGATGGTCACCGTGTCGAGCTGTACACGACCGACTACTTCACCGGAGATCCCGGGCATCAACCGCTGCGGTGGAGCGTCAACGACGCGCGTCGCCGTGACTTCTGGGCCAACCCGATCGTGCCGCGTTGGTACGAAGAGGCAAGCCGCGTCTTGGATCTCGACGCCAACCTGCAGCCCATCCGCCTTCGCAACAGCGACGAGCAGCGAATCACCGTTGGGGCCGACGGCCACGGTGTCACACGATGATCACGGCTGAGCTCGCCCTCGAACTGGCCGAGCAGCACGAACGGGCCCGCACCGAGGTCAAGCCGATCGATCCGATCACTGTCGAACACCCGGACCTCGACATCGACGATGCCTACACGATCCAACAAGCGTGGGTGGATCTCCAGATCGCCGGGGGCGCCAAACTCGTCGGCCGAAAGATCGGGCTCACGTCTCGGGCGATGCAACAGCAGATGAAGATCGACGAGCCCGATTTCGGAGCCCTGCTCGACTACATGATCATGCCCAGCGGCGTGCAACTGCGTCATGCCGACTTCGTCGACCCGAAGCTCGAAGTCGAAGTGGCGTTCATCATCGGGCAGCGGCTGAGCGGAGACTCGGTCACCGTCGAAGCGGTCCTCGCCGCGACCGATTACGTGCAGCCCGCGCTGGAGCTGATCGACGCTCGTAGCTACCGGGTGCATCCGGTCACCAAGCGCGCTAGGACGATCGTCGACACGATCGCCGACAACGCTGCCGATGCCGGTGTGATCCTCGGCGGCAACAAGGTCAAGCCGACCGAGGTCGACATGCGCTGGATCGGCGCGATCTTCTCGTGCAATGGCGTCGTCGAAGAGACCGGGCTAGCCGCGGGGGTTCTCGGCCATCCGGCCAACGGCATCGCCTGGGTTGCTCGGCGGATTGCGCCGTACGGCCTGGCGATCGAGCCGGGACAGATCATCCTTGCCGGGTCGTTCACTCGTGCCGCGACCACGCATCCTGGAGACCGCTTCGTCGCCGACTACGGTCCGTTGGGTACCGTGACCTGCGAGTTCGTGTGAGGAGCTCATAATGCAATACGCGTTGATCAACGGCGTTCGCAACCATCCCGACAGTACCTATGCGCTCCAGGACGTCTATTCCGACTACATCAGTGATGCGGTCCTGGCGGAAGAGCTTGGATTCAGCAGCACCTGGTACGGCGAGCATCACTTTCGAGAGTGTCAGTGGACCGGCTCACCGATGTTGGTCGCAAGCGCAGTGGCGGCACGGACGGAGCGAATCCGCGTCGGCACTGCAGTGGTGTTGCTTCCCTTTCATGACCCGATCCGTGTCGCCGAGGACGCTGCGATCACCGACATCTTGTCGAACGGGCGATTCGACCTCGGCGTGGGTCCGGGTTCGCAATACGAAGAGTTCGTCAGCTTCGGCAAAGATCCGGTCGAGATGAATGGTCGGGCTTGGGAGATGGTCGACTGGATTCAGCAGGCATATGCGGAGCCGGCCATGTTCAGCCACAGGGGACAGTTCTACGACATCGCCGACATGACCTTCACCACCAAGCCGGTTCAGCAACCCCTGCCCATGTGGTGGGGCGGAATGGGTCCGAAGAACCTTGCCCGCGCCGCTGAACGTGGAATGAACCTGATCGCACCTTTCAACGCCGGTTATGACGCCGCGCTACAGGCTTGCGGGCGCAATCCGGCGGATCATCAGGTGTCGGTGATGATTCCAGTGTGCGTCGCCGACACCACGGACAAGGCCTGGGAGATCGCCGGCACGGGCATCGAGTACTTCGTCAACTTCTACCAGATGCGCAAGAACCTGCAGGGCGAGCCAGCATCCGAAGCGGCCAGAGTGACACAAGAGATGCTGCGGACGGGCAACGCCGGCTTCTGGTTCGCAGCGGTCGGCACACCCGACGACGTGATCGCCAAGCTTCGCCCGTTCGTCGACGGCCATCTTGGGCGGATCACGCAGCTGGCCCTGCAGATGCGTCAGCCAGGGATGGGGAACGACGACACCCATCGATCGATGCGCATGTTCGCCGGCGAGGTCATCCCGGCGCTGTCGTGAATGTCCTCAATGACACAGTCGGCAGGTTCAGTTCGACCGGGTGCGGTGCACCATGAATGTGACCGCCTCGTTCATCTTGATCGGCAACAGCGATGTGTCCGGATGGGCGCCGGCCCACACCCGGAATAGTTCGTCGGCGAAGCCCTGCCCGACGTCTGTGACACCGGCGAAGTCGAGTTCGACCTCGCTGAATTGCTCAAGCCCAATGCCGAGACGTTTGGCCTCGCTGCGCGACACGAACCGGGTGCCGATCTCGTACAGCTTGATCCGCGGGACCGTTCTGGAGAACCGGAACTCGTCGTCGGTGTACTGCTCGAACAGGCGCTGGATGGTGCGTTCCGTCTTCGGGTCCATCGTGTAGCGCACGACGGTCCCCTTGTTGATTGGCGAGACGCCGTAGGCGAAGTCCTCGCGTTCGTTGTCGAACGTGAGCCGCCAGCCGTTGGCTTCGATGGTAAACACCTCCGCGGCTTTGGAGGAGAAGAAGATGCCTTCGCCGGTGTGCCTCGTCGGGTCGGTGGTGCGTTTGCCCTTTGTCAGTTCGGCGAGTGACTGAAGCCGATTGTCGAGGTCAAGTCCTGTGGCGAGGTGCTCGAAGATTCCGTCGCCGTCGTCGACGACTTCGATGGTCCACAAGCCGTGCTCGCGGACGGCGGTGACAGTAACGGTCGTCCCCTGCGAATGGTCGATGGCGTTGTTCACCATCTCGGTGGTGATGTACTGGGCGACGGCCTCGGCCCGTGCAGGCAGCGCGAGCTGCGGCGCGAGCGCACTCCAAAGGGCATCCTCGTCGGTACCGGCGAGCGGGTGTTGTTCGCGGATGGTGACCCTCGGCGGTTTGTGACGGGCAGGCAGATACCGGTTCCAAGCCTCAAGCACCGCGATCGGGTCGAAGCGACGGTGCCCGCCCTTGGTGCGGGTCGAGGGGAGGACATCGCGGTCGGCGAGCTGGCGGACATGGCTGACGCTGACCCCCAGCAGATCGGCCACCTCGGTGACGCTGATCGGTGCCGTTGACAGCGAATCTCCATTCACAGTCGAGAATCCTACCCGCCACTTCGATAAAAGTGTAGGTTTAGTCAGACTAGTGAAGGTTCGAGGCTGATTTCTGCCGACTTGCCAGGGACTAATGGAGGTTTGAGGAGGTTAGAGGAGGTTTGAACCCCAGCTCGATGGACGCATGTAGCTGGGGTCACGCCCGGCCGACGGGCCGCACGCGCACGACGGGGATCCGTCGCTCCGTCTTGGCCTGGTACTCCTCGTACGGCGGGAAGATCGCTGCCATCTGGGCCCACAGTCGATCCCTGTCCTCGCCCTCGGGAACGGTTTCAGCGACGCCTCGAACCACTTCGGCACGTTCCTGGATCGTCACCGAGGGCTCAGCGACGAGGTTGAGATACCACAGCGGATGGGTCGGGCGACCACCGAAGGAAGCGATGAGTATGTGATCCTGGCCGTCGCGGCCGAAGATCAATGCGTTGCGGCGAAGGTCGCCTGATTTACGACCAGTAGTCGTCAACACGACGGTTGGGTAACCCCGCCACATGAACCCGTTGTCGCCACCGGTTTCGACGTACTTGCGGGTGTGCTCGGCCACCCAATCCATCGCACTGTCCAACGGTTCCTTGCTCATCCGAACACCCTAGAGCGCGCCGCTTCGGTCACGCGGTGACGCGTCGAGCGAACGCCAGGGAGGCGTCGAAGATCCCGGCCAAGTCGGGAGCTCCCGTCCAGAAATGATCGCTGCCTTCGACCGCAATCAGCTCAACGGTCCCGCCTGCCTCACGCAGTGCCTCGGCAAACTCGACGCTCTGAGCGAAGGGAACGAGGGTGTCGGCGGTGCCGTGGTGAATTTGAACCAGTGGCGCCCCTTCGTCCACATAAGAGATCGGACTGGCGGCAAGTGTGCGCGCCGGATCGGTCTGCAGAGGGACGCCGACCATCGAGGATTCCCACGACTGCGGCTCGTCGGGATCCTTGCCGCTGCCGGGAGCGTGCTGCGAGCCGATCGACAGCAAGTTCATCGGTCCGTACCAGTCAATGACACCGGCGACCGCACTGGCTTCGGCGAGATGCTGCCCGACGTCACCCTCGAGTTCGGATCGGTCCGCGGTCAGGCCGGCGAGCATCGCCAAATGGCCACCAGCGGACTCGCCCCATGCGACGATCGTGTCCACGTCCACACCGAGTCGTTCCGAGTTGCCCCGCAACCATCGGATCGCAGCCTTCACGTCGTGGAGCTGTGCGGGAAACCGGGCCTCTCCGCTGAGGCGATAGTCGACGGTGGCGACTACGAAGCCCGCCTGTGCAAGACGGTCGAGTGGCGTGGGTGACCACTCGACGAATGCCCTGCCGAAACGGCGGCGCGTACCGACGGCCCAGCCTCCGCCATGCAGATAGACGATCGCCGCTCCCGATGCGGCGCCGCGAGGCGGGACGTACAGATCGAGCAGTAGCGGCCGGAACCCCTCGACGGTCGCGAACTCCACGCCGTGATGAACCGTGACAGCAGAATCCAGAACGGAAACTGGCACACCCGGTTCCATCTCAGGCCCTCCTCAGGTTGACGATGTCGAGCAGATCGGCGTGGATCTGCGAATTGGACGCGACGATGTTGGCGATGCCGGCGCCGAGGTTGACCGGCTCTCCTTCGAACCCGGTCGCCACTCCCCCGGCCTCTTCCAACAGCAACACGGCTGCCGCGACGTCCCAGGCATACGTCGCGTCCTTCTCCACGAACCCGTCGAGCTTTCCTGCAGCCACATATGCCAGAGCAAATGACGGACAGCCGATGGCCCTCGTGCCGCGGCAGTGCAGGTGCATCTGCTCGATGCGCAACGCGTGCTCGTGGATCGCCGACGGATCGTCGTTCTGCAATCCGGTAGCGATCAGCGCCTTGCCGATGTCGGTGGTGTCGCTCGGCCGGCAGGTGGTACCACCCCCGCGTTCGACCGCGTACATCTCGTCGCGCAACGGGTCGAAGATCACACCCGCCAGCAGTGGACCGCCTGTCTCGCGAACAGCGACCGACACCCCCCACGGCGACATGCCGCGCGCGTAGTTGGAAGTCCCGTCGAGCGGGTCAACGATCCACGTGTACGGCCCATCCGGATTGCCCGCCGATCCCTCTTCGCCGAGGATCGCGTGGTCCGGGTAGCGATCCAGCAGTAGTTCGACGATCGTCGCCTGCGACGCCTCGTCGGCCCACGTCACGATGTTGGACCTGGCCGACTTCTGGTGGATCTCGGTCGGCCGCGACAGGCCTTCCATCAGCCGTGCGCCGCCCGCGCGGGCAGCGTCGATTGTGGATTGCAGGAGGTTCAGCTCGCTCACCCCGGCGAAGCTAGTTGGCGGAATTGCGTGGCTCGTTGACGGACGTGAGTGATTCGAACTGCGTGATATAGCATCGCCCATCGCAGCCCGTGTGGGGACGGGTACCGAGAACACCGATTTTTAGTTGGGGGTCACTATGGCAGAGATCGTTCCCGTCGATCAGTTCCTCGACTGGTATCCAGGCTGGAAGCCCGAACACATCGATGACCCATGGCTGCGGATGAAATCCGGACCGTTCCGCAAGGAGGACGAGTCGCGCTTCTGGTTCGTCGACTTCCACTGGCCGCGTGGGTTCTCGCCGCTTGGATTCAGCTTCGTCACGAGTGCAGGGTGGAGCACACAGCTCGCCGCCCATCAACTGCCGCTGCCGCCGGCCGGGGGCCTGGTGCAGCGCATGGGCGGGCCCTTCCTGTACGAGGGTGAAGTGCCCATCACGTCGCAATGGGAGATCGGTTTCCGGGCGGCACGCATCGAAAAGAACATGCCCAAGTTCCTGGGCAACTTCGACGCCATCTGGGAGGAGCGCAAGTGGGAGCTCGAGCTCGGGCTCGGCTACTTCGAGAGCTATGACTTCGCTGGCAAGTCGCTCGCTGAGATCGGGCAGTACATCGTCGATGCGCGCACCTTCAACAACCGGGCCTGGGAGATCCACTTCGAGATCATGTACCCACTGCTGGCCATCTACCTGCAGCTGTACGGGTTGTGCGCCGGCAACGGCATCGACCCAGGAAACATCGCCAAGATGCTGCAGGGCCGAGACTCCAAGATCATGGAGACGGACAGGGCGATGTGGGACCTGGCCGACGAGGCCAAGCGCCTCGATATTGCAGACCTCTTCGACCACGAGCCGGGTCAGATCCGCGCCGCCCTATCGAAGGCCGGCGGCAACGGCTCGATCTGGTTGACGAAGTTCGACGACTTCCTCAAGGTGCACGGCTGGCGCACGGAGGGCATCGCCGACATCAACATCCCGTCGTGGATCGAGGACCAAGCGTCACCACTGGGTCAGTTGCGCAACTTCGTGCAGATGGAGGAACGTCATAACTTCGACAGCTCGCTGGTCGACTCGCACCGCGAACGCGACGAGGCGATCGATGCTGCCCGCTCGAAGCTGAACGGCGACAACCTCGCTGCCTTCAACGAGCTGCTGGGCATCTGCACCGTCGCCAACTTCGCGTGGTGGAACGAGGATCACAACTACTACATCGACCTCCGCTCGTCGATCCCGTTGCGCCGTGGCGCATTGGCGGCTGCCGAGGCTGTCGGCGCCGACACCTACGACGACACGACCTTCCTGTTCTTTCCCGAACTGCAGGAGGTGTGCAATGGCGAAGTCGCATGGAAGGACAAGCAATCGATCGCCACTGCGCGCCACGAGTACTACGACCACTACCAGGGACTACGCGCCACCATTCCGAAAGTCGTCGGCACGCTGCCCGAGAAGGTCGAGGACCCCGTCCTGATCGAGATCTTCGGGATGCACAGCCACTACTTCGCCGGCCTGAAGGCGGATCCGCACACGTCGACGCTCACCGGCTTTCCCGCGTCGGCCGGCACCTATACCGGCAAAGCTCGAGTGATGCTGTCCGCGACCGAGCTGTTCGATCTGGAAGAGGGCGAGATCCTCGTCACTGAGGCGACCTCACCGAACTGGACGCCGGCGTTCGCGATCATCGGTGCATGCGTCTGCGACGGCGGCGGCTCGTTGACCCACGCCGCAACGGTCAGCCGCGAGTACGGGATCCCCTGCGTGGTCGGCACGTCGGTGGCGACGCTGCGGATCAAGACCGGCGACCTGCTCGAGGTCGACGGCACGAGAGGTGTCGTCACCATCATGGAGCGCGCCAACACGTGAGTGTGACCGAGTGAGTGTTAAGGGCAAGCGGATAGTTGTCACGGGTGGCGCACGCGGCATCGGCGCGCGACTCGTCGGCGAACTGCGTGAGCGCGGCGCGGCGGTCACCTCGAGCGACATCTTGCCGGGGTGCGACATCGTGTGTGATGTCAGCGACGAGCAGGACGTCATCTCCCTCTTCGATCAGGTGGGAGACATCGATGGGCTCGTCAACAACGCCGCCCTGCTGGTCGGCCGGCGTCCCTTCCAAGAGATCTCGGTGGCTGAGTGGGATCAGATGATGGCGGTCAATGTCCGGGGGACATTTCTCTGCTCGCGCGAGGCATCCAAGCACATGCCCAACGGGGGCTCGATCGTCAACGTCTCGTCGACAACAGCATTCAACGGTTCGCAGGGCTTCCTTCACTACGTCGCTTCGAAAGGTGCCGTGGTGTCAATGACCAGGACGCTTGCGTTCGAGCTCGGCCCTCAGCAGATCCGGGTCAATTGCGTCGGGCCGGGGTTCACACCCACAGAGGGATCCGCTGTGCTCGGCACGTACGACCCCACAGCGACGCCGCTCGGCCGGGTCATGGAGCCCGACGATCTCCTCGGTACCTACTGCTACCTCCTCGGTGACGACTCGAAGTTCGTCAGCGCTCAGACGATCTTGGTCAACGGTGGACGATTCCCTCATTGACCTCGACGCCACGGCGCAGGCCGAACTGGTGCGCAACAACCTCGTTCATCCGCGCGAGCTCGTCGAACACGCCATCGAGCGAATCGAGCGGGTCGACCCACAGCTCAACGTCATGGTTCACCGTCAGTACGAACGAGCGCGCCTCGACGCCGAGCGTGCATTGCCGGATGGTCCGTTCCGAGGTGTGCCATTCTTGTTCAAGGACTACCGCTGCCGCGAGGCGGGCGAGCCGTACACGATGGGCATGCGCGCGCTACGGGACATCGGTTTTCGCGCCGAGACGGATGCGCCGCTGGCTCTCGCCTTTCGCGCTGCCGGGCTGATACCGCTGGGCCGAACCAACACACCGGAGCTCGCCTGCGTAGGAACCTGTGAGCCCGAAGCGTTCGGTCCAACGCACAATCCATGGGCCCTGGGGCACACGCCGGGTGGGTCGTCGGGTGGTTCTGCGGCAGCCGTCGCGGCGCGACTGGTTGCGGCTGCACACGCCAACGACATCTCCGGATCGATACGTATTCCGTCGGCCCATTGCGGCCTCGTCGGGTTGAAGCCAACACGGGGCCACACGATCGCCAGCGTGTCCTCCGATGGTCGCACCGGCATGAACGCTGAAGGTATCGTGACCCGGTCGGTCCGTGACACCGCCGGCCTCGTCGACGCAATATCGGTGGCAGGTTCACCGCCTCTGCTGCCCGCGGCAAGTCTGCCGTGCCCGCCACTGCGCGTCGGGCTGTGGACCCAAGCCTTCAGCGGCAGCTCTGTCGACCCCGCCAACGCCAGCGCCGCCGAGCACTGCGCCTCCCTGCTCGAAGGCCTCGGCAGCAGCATCGAGATATCGTCGCCGACACCGTTGTCGGATCCAGCGATGTGGAAAGCGGCGGCAACTCTCCTCGCCGTCAATCTTGCTGTCGAGGTGGACACCTGGTCGGCGAAGATCGGACGCGAGCTCACCGAGGCGGATCTCGAACCAACGACGTGGCGTCTGGTGTCAGCGGGGCGCGGCATTGGTGCCGTGGACCTGCTGGCCGCCCAGAGCCTGCTGATCGAGCACACCGCTGTCGCCGAAACATGGTG
>JANMRB010000321.1:0-4476 GCA_031370825.1 Ilumatobacteraceae bacterium | reverse complement strand
TAGCTAGCGAGGAACTGGGCAGCCCCTTTTCACTACGTAGCCTTCTGGGGCTGCCCGAGTCGACCGAGGCTGGTCGTTGTCGGCTGCTGATCCCGTCAGATGTTCAAAGAGGAGTTGCACTGGGGCGATGAGAGGGTGGCTCATGCAGTTGCGGCGAGCAGTTTCACAAGGGTCTCGTCGTCGAACGCAGTGTGTGGCGACCAGTTGGAGCGCGCAGCCGCGAAGAACCCGTGCATGAAGCGGATGACATCGTCGTACTTGGCGAGATCGGCTCGCATCGCCGGTCCGATGAGGATGAGTCTGCGGTCATCGAGTTGGTCGGCGGCATCCAGCAGGCGTGATACAACGGTCTCAAAAATCGCTCCCTCCAGCTTGAGTTCGGATTCGATGGTTGCGCGACGATCGTCTGGGACTGAACGGAACATCCAGTACAACTGGTGCCCGAAGCTGAGAATCAGGTTCCCGTCATCGAAGTGTCGGTTGGCGCTGAGGAATCGGCGTTCGGCGTCGTCGAGTTCGAACTCGCTGTCCATCACGAGCCCGTAGTCGGCGAGGTAGGTATGACGGCCGTCGGTGAGCACGTTGAACATGTCCACGTCGAAATGAACGATGCCTCGGCTCTGCAGGAACTCGATCGTCTTGTGGACGTCGTCGACGATCCATGACGCGTCGGCTGGGTGCAACGTGATCCAGTCGGTCGCCGAATGCGGGATGTCCTCGAAGCAGAGGACCAGCCCAGCAGGTGCTCGAGCTCGGTCGGCGAAATATCGGTTCATCGCGGGTTCGTCACCGCGGTAGGCGGTGTAGCCGCCCGACGTGCCCGCATCGCCGAGGCGACCTCCGTGCTCCATGACCCGGTGATGGAGCAGGATCGGGAACGCCGTGCACGTTCCGTCTTCAACCCATTGGGTCGCCTTTAGCGCGAACTGCAGTTCCCGAGCCACTCCGACTCCGGGAGAACCGTACGGATAGTTCAGGTACGTCGGGATCCCATACAGGTTCGCAGTCGAACCTCCGCTCTCCAGCTCGACCCTTGTGACTGGCACGCGCTTAATGAACGCCCGCGTGCCATCGACGGCAACCCGCCCGGTCGCTCCCCAGCCGGACGCGGGGTCGTCAACCAACAACGCGAGATCGTCATCCGAGAGTCGCTCGAACGCGCTGCGGTCGATGCTTGCCCTCGCCACACGCTCCGCGATCGCCGTCCCATCTCCCATCATCTCGACACCGTACGTCGCGCCCCCGTCGATCCCATCTTGCCGTCGAACTCAGCCAGTGGTGAGGAAATCGTCGAGATAGTCGTTGCGGAACTTTCCTTCGGGATCCCACTCTTCGAGCAGTTGTTGGAAGGCGTCCATCTTCGCGACTCGCGACCGAATCACAGCGCCCGGCAGCGTCGACAGCTTGCCCCAATGTGGGCGCGGTTCGAAGGGCGCCAGCGCGGATTCCACCTGCTCCAGCACCGGGCGGACCTCGGGCCACGACTGAATCCAGGTGAAGTGAAGGGCGATGCAGTCGCGCTGGTAGCAGGGGCTCAGCCAGAGCGTGTCGGCAGCAACCGCACGGACCTCTGAGATCATCAGTACCGGTGCAAGGACGCTGCGCATCTCGACGAGCGCTCTCATTGCTGACGGTGCGTCAGCCCTCGCGATGAAGAGCTCGGACTGCAGCTCCTCGCCACTGCTCGGCGTGAAACCCATCCGGAAGTGCGGGAGCCGTTCGTGCCAGGGTCCGGCGACACCCATCTGTTCGGTGCACGGCTCTGCGGAGAGCTCGACGATCGGGTGGAGATCGCGGGTCGCCGGCGTCGCCCCGAAGCGCTCGGTAGTGCCGCCATCGTCGTCTTGGCCACCTATCCCGACGCGTTCCTTGCGCCACAGCTGTTCGACGTAATCGTCCCGCCACGACGTGAACAGGCTGACGCTGTAGCCATCGGCCATGATCTCGTCGAGCCGCTCCAGGGCGGTCGACATCGGCAGGTGCTGGTACACACGTTGACGAACTGCGAATGTCGGCTCGACTGCCAAGGTCAGCCGCGTCACGATGCCGAGGGCGCCGAGGCCGACGGTCAATGCATCCACCATCTGCGGATCGTCATCCCGCGAGATCTCCACGAGATCGCCAGTCGCGGCGACGATCTCCATGCCCGACACCGCCGTCGCCAGATTGCCGTTGCCCACGCCGGATCCGTGTGTTGCAGTTGCGCACGCACCAGCGATGGAGATGTGCGGAAGTGAGGCGAGGTTCGCCAGTCCCCAGCCGTGATCATGCAACGTCGTTGCCAACTCTCCGTACTTGATCCCACCGTCCACCGTCACCGTTCGAGCTTGGGTGTCGAGCTCGACGACACGAGGGAGCTCCGACAGCGAGATCTGATCTCCCGTGGTGTCGGCGATGACGTTGAACGAATGACGGCTTCCCACCGCCCGAACCTTCGTCGCTGCGGCGACCATCGACTGCACCTGCTCGATCGACGTCGGTGTGCGGAAGTGAGCGGCGCGGTAGGCGACGTTGCCGGCCCAGTTATGTTCGGCCATGAATCCCTCTCGTGAGCGCGACTTCTTCTCGCACTGCCGGATCTTGCCGGTAGAACGCGGACAAGACTTCATAGAGCTGCGGTTTGACTTCGCGGAACTCGATCGGCCGCCCGAAGAAGACCTCGGTGGCGACTGCGAAGAACTCGCCGGGATCGGTTGCCGCATAGTCGTCGAGCAGCGGCCCTGCTTCACCCGCTCGCATCAGCTCGAGCTCTGCGGCGCACACTTCGATCCAGCGGTCGAGGGCCATCCTGTCCGGTAGCACTGGAGTTCCATCGACGACCCCGTCGAGCATGTCCATCTTGTGGGCGAACTCGTGCAGCACGACGTTCCCACGACCCCGATGGCGTGCACCGGAACGAACCTGGTCCCACGCGAGCAGAATCGGGCCGCGATCGTGGTGGGCTTCACCGAGCAGGGGGCGCGCCCCGGCGTCGATCATGCCTTGAATGGCTGTTGGGCGAGGGCCCGGGATGGCGAACGTTGTTGGATGGACGATGATCGTGGTGACCTTGCCGAAGTAGTCCGTGTCCAGACCGATCAGGAGCACGGCTGCCTGCATCGCGATCGTCACGACGACCGTGTCGGTCAGCTCGAATCCGTTCGCCGCCTCCCATCGCTTGCTGGAGACGAGGTGCTCCGCCAACTCAGCAAGGCGCTCGCGCTCCTGATCGTCGAGGACGTGCCAGTGGGCAACCCCACGTCGGACGATCTCCTCCCACCCCTCTGGCAGGTGCCTGCGTCGTGACATCGAACAACGAATGTACCGGCTGATGTACCGGCTGATGTTCCGGCGCGCTGGCGCTCCATTACTTTGGTCATCGCATGTCAACATCACTGGAGACCTGGGCCTTCTGCGGAGTCCATCCCGACGCGCCGAACGCCGAGAGGGCCGTGCAGACGTTGGCGGTCAAGGCTGGGATCGATGCGACGTTCGGTCCGTGCATGCCACCCGATTGGTCCACCTATACGCCCGCGTATCCCGGCGACCGGTACGTCGATCCCGACACCTACTTCCGGCTGACCGTGCTGAACGCGAACGTCGGGATGAAAACTGTCGTGTACGACGCTCGGCTCTGGTCGACCGACGCAGCCGTTCGCGATTCGGCGATCGCGTTCTGGCTTCCCCACGTCGACTGGATCCGGGCGTTCGACATGGGCGACGAGTTCGACCCCGGCGGAAGTGACTGGCCCGTGCTTGTTGCTCGATGGCGAACAATGATCGATCAGATCCTGCCTGCGACCGGCGTCGGGCCGTTCACGAACCACCTCCCTTACGCCGAAGTCCTGTCTCTGGCGTTGATCGATATGCCCGAACAACGAGCCCATCTCAGCTTCGACTCCTACGACGAGCCGACCGCGTTGGCGTTGGCTGCCGAGTTCGACGGTCAGGTCAGCCACCTGATGTGTGCCGTCAATGCGTTGAAGCACGGGATCTACTCGCCGACATCGGCGCGGATCACCAGCCACATGCAGAACCTGCGCGCGGCCGGCGCCGACAGCTTCCTGATCTTCGGAGGGGCGACGCCCTACACGGCGGATCTCACGCCGGATCCGGTATTCGGACGGACCTCGCTGTTCAATCGCAACTGCACCGCCACTGCGTGGGCCGGCGCGGTGATGCGCGGCGCCCAGTGATCGCGGGCTGGCCCTAAACAACCAGCTGGGGGTGACCGATGTGCTTCGTGAACGTCTCGGGATCGATGTTCGCACCGCAGACGACGAGGCCCACGGTCTGACCGTCGAGCCGAGCGCGCAGCGGGTACATCAACGCGGCCAGCGCTGCCGCACCAGCAGGCTCGACTGCGAGCTTCGCCGCCCGAAACGTGAGACGCATCGCGTCGCGGATCTGATCGTCGTTCACCAGCACGACCTCGTCGACGAACTGTCGGTTGAGTGCGAACGAGTAGGGCTCGCAGCGCGGTGCGCCGAGCGAGTC
>JANMRB010000303.1:0-9042 GCA_031370825.1 Ilumatobacteraceae bacterium | reverse complement strand
GATCGCGTTCGACGTCGTCGACGGCGCAGGCCAACACGTACAGATCATCGTGCAACTCATCCAGTTCGGCCTTGGTGACGATCAACTCGTCCTCGTTCAGTTGCAGCTCCCGTGCCCGCTGGCGGCCGACCCAGTCCCATTGGCGGCAGGCTTGGCTGCAGAACACCCTCGGTCGCCCCATCTTCTGCGCTGGAAGCACTCTGCGGCACCACCGGCACCGCGATCGCTGCGACAACCCATCATGGACCACTTTCGTCATGACGAAAGTGTAGGACCAGACCGGCTATGAGAACTTGCGTTTCGCCAAAGGTCTGTAGGGACCTCTCCCCCACGACTCAGTCGGCGTGGACCTGCACGATCACCTCGACCTCCACGGAGATGTCGAATGGCAGCTCAGCCATGCCGACTGCGCTGCGCGCGCCGCGTCCGGCTTCGCCGAAAACTTCGATGAACAACTCGGAGCACCCGTCGATCACTCCGGGGGTGTTGTTGAAACCCGGGGCACAGTTGACCATTCCCAACAGCTTGACGACGCGTGACACCGCATCCAGAGATCCCAACTCCTCCTGCATCGCCGCCAACAACTGGAGGCCGACCAACCTGGCCGCGGCGCGCCCAGCCGCAAGGTCGATCGCGCCGCCGACCTTGCCTCTGATGAAGCTTCCGTCCGCAAGAACCGGACCGGCACCGCTGAGGAACAACAGGTCGCCCACGCGTACAGCGCTGCGATACAAACCGGCGGGAGGCATGAGTGCTGGAAGCTCGATTCCGAGCTCGGTGAGTCGTGCTTGGGCGGACATGTTGCCAGTCTCGCGCGCGGCGTGCAGCGATATATCCCCAGCGAATCCACAGGTAGTTGGTACTAACCATCCACAGGCCCACTAGTTCACAATGGGCGCCATGGCAATCAACATGCGCGATCCTGCTCTGCGGCCTCGGCGTCATGGCGACTGCATAGAACCGGTGGACCGTCGAGCCCTCGAGCGCGCTGGTTGGCGGACGATGATGGACTATCGCGAGAACCACGTACGTGGGCGCGATGGCCGGCTGGTCGGCGTCGAGGCAGTGTGGATTGCCGAAGCCGAACGATTCGACGGGATGATGGTCGTGGCCTCGGCGACGGGAGCGAATGTCGAAGAAGCGTGGGCTGCCCTGCGCGACGACATCGATTGCTCGCGCTATCAGACGCTGTCACGGGTCCGGTTGCGCGGGCGCTGACAACATGACCGGGCGGATCGCTCGGGCGGTTTCGATATTTGTCCCCATTCTGCTCTTGGCATCGGTCCCCGCCGCCGGACATACCTCTGGCGCGCCTGTCTCACAGGTGGACGTCGCAGTCGGTCTCCGTCCGGCAACCCGTCTCACTCTCCCGCCGCGCACCTTCAACCTCGTCGCGACCGGCGACGTTCTGACCGAGAGTGCCGTCAATGCGGCGGCGGGAACGTATGCAGCAGCCAACGGAGGTCGGTACGAGTTTGCGCCGTTGCTCGCGCCGGTCGTCCCGATCATCGCATCCGCCGACATCGCGATCTGTCAGATGGAGATACCCATCGGTCTGCCCGGCGAGCGCGCAGGGATCTATGGCCACTCCCCGTTCGGCGGCAACACTCTGCTGGCGCCATATGAGATCGCGTCCGGATTGAGGCGAGCCGGCTTCGACCGTTGCAGCACCGCGTCCAATCACAGCAATGACCTTGGAAACGAAGGCATCGACAGCACGCTTGCTGCCCTCGATGCGAACGGCATCTCGCACGTCGGCACCGCCCGGCAGCCCGCGGAGGCACAGACGACGCTCTTCACAGTCAACGGCGTGCGTCTGGCGCACCTGTCGTACACCCGCTACTCGAACACACAACTTCCGGCCGAGCCCTGGCGTGTGAACTTCGCCGCCTCGGCGGCTCAGGTGGCCGGCGACGTCGCGGCAGCACGTAACGCTGGTGCCGAAGTCGTGGTAGTCAGCCTGCACATCTTCCAGGAACTGCTCCCCGCTCCCCTGCGCGAGGATCGGAAGTTCGTGGACGACCTCACCGCCCTCGCCCACGTCGATCTGGTCATCGAACACGGCCCGCACGTGGTGCAACCCCTCGAACGTGTCAACGGAACGTGGGTCTATTGGAGCGTGGGCAACTTCATCTCCGGCATGGGTACACCGAGCCGCGGAGTGTTCGCCGACCCACGCACACTCGACGAACTGGCGGCCTCCGCACGATTCACCGAGACCGCTCCCGGTGTGTTCAGTGTGGAGCCGTGGACGGTGCTGCTGTGCAATGAGACGGCGAGTCGAACGATCTACGCGCCGATCAGCGCGCTCGCAGACCGGACGCTTCCGCCGTTCGTCCAGGCTGAGCTGGCAGCGTGCCTCGACCGCACCCGCGCCGTTGTCCCCGATCTCCATTGAATGGAATAGTTTGTTGCGCGCAATCGTTGCGAGAGCAACGAAGGAGTTCCCATGTCTGTTTCAACTGCCAACGTCACCCGTCTCGTCAAGGCCCAGCGTGCCGTCGAAGGCGACGGCTTCGTCGTCCGCCGACCGTTCCCCACCTCCTCGCTCTCCCACATCGACCCGTTTTTGTTGTTCGACCACATGGGCCCAGCCGCGTTCGCGCCGGGCGAGGGAACCGGTACCCCGTGGCATCCTCACCGCGGTTTCGAAACGGTGACCTACCTGTTGGAAGGCGACCTCGAGCATCGCGACTCGATGGGCAATCACGGTTACCTGCGAGACGGCGACACGCAGTGGATGACCGCCGGCTCCGGAGTGCTCCACAAAGAAGGCCCCTCGGTCGCGGCGCAGAAGGCCGGCGGGCGCACCCACGGCCTGCAGCTTTGGGTCAACCTGCCCGCTGCGCAGAAGATGACCGCGCCCGCATACCAGGATTTGCGTGCGGAAGAGAACGCCGCCGAGGAACGGCAGGGTGCCACCATCCGGGTGATAGCCGGTGACCTGTTCGGGCTGACCGGGCCAGGTCGTACCAGGACCGCGATCTCGTACGCACACGTCACCCTCGAAAACGAAGCCGCGGTCTCGACTCCGCTGCCCGCCGGACACGTTGTGCTGGCCTACCCATTGACCGGTGGTTTCCGCATCGGGGACGCGGATGTCGATGAGGGCGTGCTGGCGATCATCGAAGGGGATCAGCTGACGATCACAGGCGTTGCCCAACGCTCGGAGATCATCGTCCTCACCGGTGAACCGATTGGCGAGCCGGTCGCTCGTTACGGCCCCTTCGTGATGAACACCGAACACGAAGTCAGGCAGGCCTTCATCGACTTCGACCACGGCCGTTTCGGCAGCCCCACCGACTGACGCCCGGCTCCCTCGCAGCCGCCACTCCCCTGCCAGACTGACCCGATGCAGCAAACGGTGCGAGTCGGGTTGGTCGGCACGAGTTGGTGGGCAGAAGCGATGTACCTGCCGGCGCTGGCGGATCACCCGCTCGGGCAAATCGTGGCCGTGTGCGGACGCGATCTCGAGCGGGCGCGTGGCGTTGCTGAGACCTGGTCGATCCCGAACGCGTACAACAACTGGGACACGATGCTCGACAGTGGCGAGGTCGACGCGGTGATCGTCGCTGCGCCGAACGAGACCCATTACGAGATCAGCATGGCCGCACTCGAGCGCGGTCTCCCGGTCCTGTGCGAGAAGCCGCTCGGCATGACCGTCGCCGAGGCACACGAGATGGCCGACTCCGCTCGCCAACACGACGCGATCACGATGGTTCCGTTCACCTATCGATTCATGCCGACCAACCAGTTCGTCAAGCAACTGATCGTTGATGGCTACGTCGGGCGGCCGTATCACTTGAGCATGCGCTACTTCGCCGGCTACGCCCGCGACAGCGCCTATGCATGGCGGTTCGACGAGGCGAAGGCTGGCTCTGGCATTCTCGGTGACCTCGGGTCACACTGGCTCGACATGGCCAGGTGGTTCCTCGGTGAGGTCAGCGAAGTCAGTGCACACAGCGATTCTTTCGTAGATCGCGACCCTCGTCCGGATGGCAGCAGCTACACCCAACTGGAAGACAGCGCAGTCATCCTCGCCCGATTCGAATCCGGAGCATCGGCAACGTTGGAGGTGAGAGCCGTCTGCTGGGAAGGGACACCGTTCGGGCAGATCCACGAGCTCGATCTTCACGGCAGCGAAGGCACGCTCCATGCCCTCAACGACTGGGACACGGTGCAGGAGGTGCGCGGTGTGCGCGCCGGTGAGCAGGGGCCGGCGAAGCCCCTACCGATTCCTGACAGCGCCTGGAGTGGGGCTCCCCGTGATCGTGTGCACGACACGTATCGCCACATATTCCGTCGTACCGAGGCGATGACTCGCGGGTGGGTCACGGCAATCGCAGAGGGTCGTCAGGTGGAACCAGACTTCGCGACCGGCGCCAGGATCCAAGAGCTCGTCGCGGCCGCTATCACCAGCGCGGCCACCGACGGCTCCTGGCAGCGGTGTCCGGCGATCTCGCCGTCTACCGCTCGCTGAGCGCGTTGCTGGCTCGCCAAGCGGCCTCGGCACGATCGAGGCGCTCGGTGGCCACACCGCGGAGCTTGATCGCTGCACCGGCAACAAGCACGTTCATGAGCGCGAGCGTGCCGACGTGGCTGTCGAACGGGCCGGCTCCCGAAGCGGTGACCACCAGGGTGCGCTGCGAGCACGCTGCCACCGGTGACAGGACGCTGTCGGCGATCGACACCGTCCACACCCCAGCCTGCGCGGCCGTACGTGCCGCGTCGACCAGCCAGCGGTCATAGCGGCGGAGATCGACTGTGACCAACACGTCGCTCTCTTCCATCAACGCAACCGTGCGTCGAACTGCGACATCGTTACCATCGACCATCACCACGTTGCCTCGCAACGCTTGCAGATCACCAGCGAACTGCGCGGCGACTCCTCGTGAGGCGTCACCGGACAGCACGTGGATGCGTCGCACCGGGTCGGCGAGATGATTGACGACATCTGCCAGCGCGACCTGATCGATGTCTCCCAGCGTGGATTGCACGTTGCCCAACTCCAATTGCAGGTGGGTGTTCAACGAATCGTGCACCGCAGGGTCGCGGATTCGCTCAGCTGCAGGACGCAGCTGACTCGCTAGGTCCTGCTGCACCGATGCCTGCAACGCGCTGAACCCTTCAAAGCCCAGTTTCGTGGCCAGTCGCACGACGGTGGCAGCGCCAGAACCCGATCCTTCTGCCAGGTCCGCGACCGTTCCGAAGGCAACGAGCTGCGGATTGGCCAGCACCACCTCGGCAACTCGGCGCTCCGCGTTCGTCAGGCTGGTGCTGGCCCTGCCTATGCGATCCGCCACTTCCACGGGCGTGGAGCATAGCTGTTGTCACACGGATGACTTGTTTGTTCCTGTCTATCGCTACTATGGAACATTCATTCCATTCCTCCACGGAGCCCAGGACGGACGCCATGAGCACCCAAACACGACACTTCGAACCAATCGAGATCGAATCACCTCGCTGGTCGACTGTGCCGATCCCTCCGTTCGCGACGACGTCCGAACGGCTGATACGGGCCGCCGGTCACGCAGGCCGTCTGTTGCCCGCCCTCGTTCACGATGCACTGGTTGATTTCGCCGACAGCACGCATCGTTCAGGTGCCATGTTGTTGCGCGGCCTGCCCGTTGGCACCCCGCCCAGCACTCCCATGACACCGACGACACCGCCCGACAAGGACTCGGTGAGCGAGCTCATCCTGCTGACGATCGCTCGCCGGCTCGGCCAGCCAGTCGGGTACGGGCCCGAGCACGGAGGCGACCTCGTGCAGAACATCGTTCCGACCATCAGTGCAATCGATCGTCAGGTGTCGACCTCGTCGAAGGTGCAGCTGATGTTCCACACGGAGGCGGCCTTCCATCCCCACCGACCGCGCTACCTGTTGCTGCTATGCCTGCGCGGCGACCGGGCAGCGCGCACCACGCTGTCATCGATCTTCGAGGTCTTGCCCCGGCTGGCTCCCGTCGTGGTCGACGTGCTGTTCCAGCCCCGCTTCCGCACCGCGGTCGACGAGAGCTACCTCGATGGGCGAACCAACGTGCTCGGCGCACCGATGGCTGTGCTCAGCGGTGATCGCTTGCGTCCGTCGATGGTGTTCGACGCTGACCTGATGGTGGGCATCGACGAGGAGGCATCCGAAGCCTTGCGAGTGCTCGGTGATGCCACGCAAGCGTTGCACACATCGGTCGCGCTCGAATCGGGCGATCTGCTGATCGTCGACAACAACGTCGCTGTGCACGGCCGTAGCCCCTTCGTAGCCAGGTTCGACGGTTCCGATCGATGGCTGCAGCGCACCTTCGTCGTCAGCGATCTCACACCCAGCGCAGCCGACCGGCGCGGCAGGGTCATCATCACCCGCTTCGGCGTCTGATGTTCCGCAGAGCAGAATGGCGGCCGTGACCGCCGACTTCGCAACGCGAACTGCCACCATGCCACCCGCTCCGCAACGCGCCTTCGCCAGCGACAATGCCGCCGGCGCGCACCCGGCAGTCATCGAAGCGATCGTTGCCGCCAACACCGGCCACGCGCTGGCCTATGGGGCGGACCGTTGGACGGCCGAGGCCGAGGCATCGTTTCGAGAGTTGTTCGGCGCGCAGTCGGAGGCCTTCCTCGTCTGGAATGGCACCGGAGCCAACGTCATGGCGTTGGCGACCATGATTCAGCCTGCCGATTTCGTCGCGTCCACTCAGTGGGCGCACATCGCTGTCGACGAGACCGGTGCACCCGAACGCGCCCTCGGCGCCAAGATCGTGCCGCTCGAGACCAACGACGCCAAGCTGCACCCGGACCAGATCGAGTCGTTGGCCCGCTTCCAGGGCGATATCCATCACGCCCAACCCGGGGTGGTCTCCATCACTCAGAGCACCGAACTGGGCACCGTGTACTCCCCCGACGAAGTGGCCGAGCTGTGTGACGCAGCACATCGTCTCGGAATGGTCGTGCACATGGATGGAGCGCGTCTTGCCAACGCAACCGCGGCCCTCGGCGGCACGGTCGCGGCAGTTCGCTCGTTCACCGTCGACGCCGGTGTCGACGTGCTCTGCTTCGGGGGGACGAAGGCTGGCTTGGTGGGCGGCGAAGCCGTCGTTTTCCTCAACCCCGCACTGTCCAAGCGGGCCAAGTACATCCGCAAGCAGGTCACTCAACTTCCATCGAAGATGCGCTTCGTGGCCGCGCAGTTCAATGCCCTGCTCCACGACGACCTGTGGATACGCCTGGCTGAACATTCCAACGCGATGGGCGAGCATCTGTACACGTTGACCTGCGGTATTCCGGGCGTGACCCACGCCGGGCGCCCAGCGGTCAACAGCGTGTTCCCCACCGTTGCTCACGATGCAATCAAGCCGTTGCAGAACTGGTGCTTCTTCTGGGATTGGGACATCGACCGGTCGCAGGTCCGCTGGATGACGTCGTGGGACACGACCACCGACGACGTCGAGCGGTTCGCGGCGGGCGTGCGCCATCTGCTCGTTTGAGCGCTCTAATTGCCGAATTCCTTGCAATCTACAATTGACTCCATGTCCCCGCCGGATTTAGTCTTGCGGGGCTGACCGATTGGGTGCCCTGGGGGGCGGTGCAGCACAAATGCAGTACCGCAGACAGTCTCAGGAGGGGGTTCAAATGGCCGCGGTGGAGATCTTCTTCCATCGAGTGCTCACCGACGATCGCTGGATGAACCAGGCAGCGTGCAAAGGGCTCACGCACCTCTTCTTCCCTCTTCCCGCCGAACGGCCCCAGGCCCGTGACCGGCGTGAGGCTGCGGCCAAGTCCGTGTGTGCCAGTTGCATCGTTCAGAGTGCGTGCCAGGAGTACGCCAGGACCAACCACGAATACGGGTTCTGGGGTGGTGAGAGCGAAGATGAGCGCCACTCCGCCGGGTATCGCTTGATCGCTCCGATTGGTGTGAGAGCCCGCAACGTCGGCTAGGCCAGCGCCTACTATCGCCGCATGAGCGGCGCGACCTCCCATCGCCAGGCTGTCGACGCAGCTTGGGACGCGTACGGCGACGGCCGCAAGATCCTCAGCGCCGACGAGGTCAGCGCGAACGTGTCGACCAACCGGGTCTACCGACTGCATCTCGACGACGGCTCCACCGTTGTCAGCAAGGTTTCGTCGTACGGTTCCTACTTCCTCTTCGTCGAAGATCACGAGCAGCTCGACCGATGCGCCAGGTATCTCGGCGCGACGCGGTTCACGGGAATGCTCGCCGACATCTGGAGCAAGAACGGCCGCACCTTCACGTGGTACGACCAGCAGATGTGGGCGGTGTTCTACGACGACGTCCCGCGCCGCGAGGCATTGCCACGAATACTCTCGGCCGACCAGATCGCCAACCTCGCTACAGAGATAGCCGAGTTCCACCTGGCATGCACCGACATCGCTCCACTGCTGCCCAGCGCTTCCAAGACCATCAAGAGCGATGCGATCCATCTGCTCGACCTGTTGGAGAGCCCGTTTGCACCACGCAACTTCGATCTCCCGCCAGAGGCGATCGCTGTGCTGTGGAAGCACACTCATCGTTTCCTCGAGCGGTTGATCGATGTGGGCTACGACGAGTGGCCGAAGATACCGATCCTGATCGACTGGAACCTCGGCAACTTCTCGGTCGATACCTCGCCCGACGGGCGCTTCCGCTTGTACAGCCGGTGGGACTACGACTGGTTTCGCATCGAACCGCGACTGCTCGACTTCTACTTCCTGTCGCGCGTCTCCAGCAGTACCGGCGACCGGACCCGCTTCACCTATGGTCCCCACACGTTGGTCGAGCCCTCGTTCATCGCTTTTCTCGACGCATACCGAAGCGTTTTTCCGATGAGCACCGATGAGGTGGCGTTCCTGCCCGAGGTGTACCGCTTCTTCATCCTCAACTACGTCGTGCGCGAGGGAGCGCGATTCTTCCGCCACGACCTGTGCACCCAGTTCCGGCGCGACGCCGTGCGTAGCTACTTGCCGGCGCTCGATGTGCTCGACGTCTCGCCGCTGGTGCGGCACTAGACCACCTCTGAGTAAGAGTGTCGCCGGCCTTCGGGACCCCTCGGGACC
>JANMRB010000298.1:0-3968 GCA_031370825.1 Ilumatobacteraceae bacterium | reverse complement strand
TGAACTGGGCTGCACTGGCGCCTGTTCCGATGACGGCGACGCGCTTGCCCGTCAGATCGACATCGTGGTCCCACTCCGCCGAATGGAACGCGGGCCCGGCGAACGACTGCCGACCCGCGATGTCGGGCAGCTTGGGTCGATTGAGTTGGCCCGTCGCGTTGATCACAGCGTCGAACCTGCTGATCTCGGAGTGTCCGTCGCGATCCAGGCCGCACACATCCCACGCCGCCGACCGGTCGTCGAACGCCACGGACTCGACCGTTGTCGAGAACTTGATGAACCGGTTCAAATCGAAATCGTCAGCGAACGCCTTGAAGTACGCGAGCAACTCGGGCTGCGTCGAGAAGTGCTGCGGCCAGTCATCGCGTTGGGCGAATGAATAGCAGAACAGATGGCTGGCGACGTCGACACGGCAACCGGGATACGTGTTCTGCAACCACGTTCCGCCGACTTCGAGGTTCTTCTCGTAGACGACGACATCGACCCCGGCCTGGCACAGCCGGTGAGCGGCCAGCAGACCCGACATCCCGGCTCCGATCACAGCCACACGAAAGGCGCGATCGGGGGCGATCGCTGCCAGGTTCCACGACGGGGCGCGAAGATCCTGCGTGGTGCCGCCGAGCTCTTCGAGCAACAGCGTGAGGTAGTCGTCGCTGGTCTCCGACGCTGTCATCCACCACATGATCGCCCGCACCGAATCAGCCGTTGGGTCCGGCGCGGTTGGCCATCGCGCATTGCGTAGTTGCTTCAACGTCTGCAACGCGATCTTGCGGGCGTACGCCTGCTGGTCGGGAGTCCAGCCGCCCTGCGGCTCGTGGTGCTTGGTTGGATCGAGGAACAGATCCGAACCGAGGAGATCGGGCGAAGCACAGTTGTGGGCCAGCGCTGCGAGCAAAGACGGTAGGTCGGCTACTGCCACCATCTGGGCCAACTGTTCGTCGGTGCTGGCGAACTGCGCAGGCTCGGGCTGAGAGGCCATGGTGCGGACTGTAGGCCGGAGGTAGCCTTCTAGCCACCATGCGAGCCTCTCTAGCGGAACTGTTGTCGGCCGGTCGAACTCTGCTTGCCGATGGGGCAACGGGTACCAACTATTTCGAGCGTGGGCTCGGAGCCGGCGACCCGCCCGAGTTCTGGAACCTCGACCATCCCGACAAGGTGCGCACGCTGCACCAGCAGTTCGTCGATGCCGGCGCCGACATCATCCTGACCAACACCTTCGGATGCAACCGTCACCGCCTCAAGCTCCACAAGGCAGAGGGCCGCGTGTACGAGCTGGCCAAGCGGGCTGCCGAGATCGCCTGTGAGGTTGCCGACGCCTCATCTCGTCCCATCGTTGTGGCCGGCTCCGTCGGGCCAACGGGCGAGCTCTTCGAGCCGCTCGGCGCCTTGACCGAAAGCGCCGCCGTGGAGTCGTTCGGCGAGCTCGCCCAGGGCCTGAAGGACGGCGGGGCAGACATCGCCTGGATCGAGACCATGTCGGCCGCAGAGGAGATCCGCGCCGCAGCTACGGGCGCGTTGCAGGCCGGCCTGCCATACACCGTGACGTGCTCATTCGATACGGCCGGTCGGACGATGATGGGGCTGATGCCGGGCGACCTCTTCCACGTCTTCGACGGGCTTGGCGAACCACCCGTCGCCATCGGTGCCAACTGCGGCGTCGGTGCCAGCGACATCCTGGTGTCGTTGCTTGCCATGACTGAGCGCGACGAGCACACCTATCTCATCTCCAAGGGCAATTGTGGTGTGCCGTACTTCGCGGGCACCGAAGCTGTGTACACCGGAACTCCAGAGCTCATGGGCAAGTACGCCCAACTGGCGGTCAAGGCCGGCGCGCGCGTCGTCGGTGGTTGCTGCGGAACGTCACCCGTGCATCTCGCGGCCATGCGGCGATCGCTCGACGATCTCATCGCCAAGCCGACGCTCGACGACATCATCCAGGCGATCGGCCCGTTGGTCAACGCCGCACCGTCAGGTGTTGCGCCTAATCGCGAGAGGCGTCGCGGACGGCGCGGCGAGTAATCTCCGGTCGGGGTCGGCCTGTGGGCCGCTGACACGGAGGTTGGAATGGCACAGCAGGTTCGTGGAGTCGTAGCGCGCTCGAAGGGCGCGCCGGTGTCGATCGAGACCATCGTCGTGCCGGATCCCGGACCTGGTGAGGCCGTGGTCAAGGTGCAGGCCTGCGGTGTCTGCCACACGGATCTTCACTACCGCGAAGGCGGCATCAACGACGATTTTCCGTTCCTGCTGGGGCACGAGGCAGCGGGGATCGTCGAGTCGGTGGGTGAGGGAGTCACCAACGTGGTCGCCGGCGATTTCGTCATCCTCAACTGGCGCGCTGTCTGCGGGACGTGTCGCAGCTGTTTACGTGGCCGGCCGTGGGTCTGCTTCAACACCTTCAACGCAACACAGAAGATGACGCTGACGGATGGCACGGTCCTGTCGCCGGCCCTCGGCATCGGGGCGTTCGTCGAAAAGACTCTGGTTGCCGCCGGCCAGTGCACGAAGGTCGATCCTGGGGTGCCGGCCACCACAGCGGGATTGCTCGGTTGCGGTGTGATGGCGGGCATCGGTGCTGCAATCAACACTGGCAACGTCGGCCGCGGTGACTCGGTTGCGGTGTTCGGCTGCGGTGGGGTCGGCGACGCCGCGATCGCGGGCGCTCGGCTGGCCGGGGCGCACACGATCATCGCCGTCGACATCGACGACCGCAAGCTCGAGTGGGCAAAAGAGTTCGGTGCGACGCACACCTTCAACTCGCGCGATGCCGACCCCGTCGAATACATCAAGTCGGTGACCGGTGGAAACGGTGCCGATGTGTGCATCGAAGCCATCGGCAACCCTGCGGTCTATCGCCAAGCATTCGAGTCCCGCGACCTCGCCGGAACCGTCGTGCTGGTCGGCGTACCCCGACCCGACATGGTTTTGGAGCTGCCGTTCATCGAGGTCTTCGGTCGCGGCGGAGCGCTGAAATCGTCGTGGTACGGCGACTGCCTGCCTTCGCGCGACTTCCCGATGCTCGTGACGCTGCACCAGCAGGGCCGGCTGCCGCTCGACAAGTTCGTCAGCGAAACGATCTCTCTCGACGCTGTCGAAGAGGCCTTCCACAAGATGGAGCGCGGCGAGGTGTTGCGCAGCGTCGTGGTCTTGTGACAATCGAGCTCGTCACGACCGATGGGATCTTCGCGCTCGACGGTGGCGAATGGGAGGTCACCAACAACATCTGGCTAGTGGGCGATGACCGCGAGGTCGTGGTGTTCGATGCTGCCCACAATGCTCCTGCCATCGTGAAGGCTGTCAATGCCAGAAGAGTGAAGGCAATCGTGCTGACGCACGGGCACAACGACCACATCAATGCGGCTGTCCCGTTGCGCGATGCAGTCGATGCCCCCGTGCTGCTGCACGACGCCGACCAGATGTTGTGGGACGTGGTGTGGCCCGATGCACAGCCCGACGGGTTCCTGATCCCTGGCGAACTGTTGAAGGGCGGCGGGCACGAGTTGGGCGTGCTGCACACACCGGGTCATTCGCCCGGGTGCTGCTGCTTCTATGACGTCGGCACGGGGGCGCTGTTCAGCGGCGACACGCTGTTCTGCGGTGGCCCTGGCGCTACCGGCCGGAGCTACAGCGACGAGCCGACAATCGTGCAATCGATACGAGACGTGCTGCTGCAGCTACCTGACCAGACGATCGTGCACACCGGCCACGGTGACACCACCACCATCGGCGCCGAGCGCGAGGGCGTGCTGGCCCGAGCTGTCGAACTCGGCCTCTAGCCGGCTGCAAACGCGAGCGAGGAGAGGCTGCAGGTGCGCGCCTCTCCTCGCTCATGAACTGATAGAAGACTCGACATCTCATTGACTGCCGACGGGACGAGCTTCGGCGAGATGTTCAAGCGGAGGTTGGCGGGGATTCGCCAGACGGTCCAGTCCGAAGGCCGTTAGCGGCCAACCACCTCCAGAGTCCCACAA
>JANMRB010000284.1:0-33070 GCA_031370825.1 Ilumatobacteraceae bacterium | reverse complement strand
GGCAGTGACAGGCTTGCCGTCGGAGAACTTGATGCCGTCCTTCAACGTGACGATGAAGTCGTCCGCGGCCTTCGCGGTGACGTCTTTGGCGAGGCCATTGGTGTACTCGGGCACGAAGTCGGGGCTGAAGCTCATCAGCGGCTCCCAACCGGTGACTTGCCGCACGATGTCGGCCTTGGCAACGATGTGCTGCCCGTCGATGATGTCGTTGGCCCCGCCGAGCGTGCCGACACGCAGGATGCCGCCGGCTTTGGGTGTCCCGGCCGCAGCTGTGGCGGTTGCCGCATCGGTTGCCGTGGCGGCGTCGGTTGCTGTGGCCGCATCGGTGGGCGATGGCGCGCCGCTGGCCGCCGGACTTGCGGTCTTGCTGTCGCTTCCGCAGGCTGCCAGCGCAGCCGCGATGACCGCTGCCGTGCTGCTGCCCAGAATCAGCTGCCTTCTGTTGAACCTTCCTGGTATCAAACCGTGCACAGGATCAAACGCCATTCGACTATCCCCCTTGTATCGAGGCGCCTCCCGGATCTGCGACGCCAAGTGTCGCGACTATAACTCTGTTGACGCAGCCGGAGTTCAAACTCCGCGTGAAGAGCTCGTGCGGAGGGTCTCAGTGTGGCCGTCGACGCCCAGCACCTGGCCTGATATGAATCGCGCGGCAGTCGACGAAAGGAATGCAGCGGCCTCGGCAACGTCAGTGGCATCGACGAACGAGCCCATCGAGACCTGGCTGGCGTATGCCGATCTCAGCTCAGCCGGGGTCACGCCGAGTGCAACGGATTCGCGTTCGATCACGCCGTCCATTCGTGATCCGCCAACGGAACCTGGACATATCGCATTCACGCGGATGCCAACGCTGCCGAGCTCCATCGCCCATGTCTTGGTCAACCCGATGACAGCCCACTTTGCGGCGGCATACGGGGAACGAAGCGGGTAACCGAAGATCCCAGCGGTCGAGGAGATGTTGACGATCGAGCCTGGCCGCTCACGCAACATCGGTACCGCTTTGCGGGTGCACCGGAACATCGAGCCGAGATTGATGCGGATGCAATCGTCGAACGCCCCTGGCTCCATCTCCTCGACGAGTGCGGTCGGCCCCGCGACTCCGACGTTGTTGATCAGCACATCGAGACCGCCCATCCGGTTGGTGACGTTGGTGAACAGGTCGTCGACCGCGCCGGTGTCGGCGACATCGGCCACCACGTCAGGCGAGGTGTCCGGATCGACATCGACGATCATCACCTCGGCACCGCCCTGCTTCAGGCGTGCTGCGATCGCTGCGCCGATGCCCGACCCTCCACCGGTCACCAACGCGCGTAGGCCTGCAAGTTCGTTCATTGGTCCCCATTTCTTCGGGCTAAAGTTAATTGACCGCTCGTTCAGACAACAAACGAAGACTGGGGCAGCAATGAACTGGGAAGTTTTCATCACCTGCGCGATCACCGGCTCCGGCGACACCGCCGCCAAGAGCCCGCACGTACCCGTCACTCCAGAACAGATCGCCACCTCAGCGATCGACGCTGCGAAGGCCGGTGCGGCAGTCGTGCACATTCACGTGCGCGATCCCCTGACGAGCAAAGGTGCCAGGGCGACCGACCTCTACGCTGAAGTGGTCGAACGGGTGCGCGCTTCGGACGTCGACGTGGTCATCAACCTCACAGCCGGCATGGGTGGAGACCTCGTGCTGGGCGGCGACGAGCACGTGTTACCGGTGAACCCTGACGGCACCGACATGGCAGGTGCAACCGAGCGGCTCGACCACGTGCGCACGCTGTTGCCAGAGATCTGCACGCTCGACTGCGGCACGATGAACTTCGCCTCAGGCGGCGACTACATCATGGTCAACACGCCCGGCGTACTGCGTTCGATGGCCCGCCAGGTGCAAGAGCTCGGTGTGCGCCCAGAGCTGGAGGTGTTCGACACCGGCCACTTGGTGCAGGTCAAGGAACTGATGCGCGACGGCCTGCTCGACAATCCGGTGATGATCCAGTTGTGCATGGGCATTGCCTATGGCGCCCCCGACGACCCCAACACGTTCATGGCGATGGTCAACGGCCTGCCCAACGATTGCGTGTTCTCTGCGTTCTCGATCGGACGGATGCAGATCCCGTTCGTGGCGATGGCCGCGCTCGCCGGCGGCAACGTGCGAGTCGGGCTGGAAGACAACCTCTATCTCGGCCCGGGCCACAAGGCCACCAACGCCGAACTCGTAGCCCGCGCCAAACAGTTGCTGGAGAGCATGAACGTGCGGATTCTCGGTCCTCAGGAAGTGCGTGACAAGCTGAAGCTCGTCAAGCACACCTGATCATTTATGCGGGGGTACGGCCATGAGTGAACAAGTGGTGCAACACGGCTTGGAGGGCGTCATCGCCTTCGAGACCCAGATCGCCGAACCCGATCGCGAAGGCGGCGCCCTGCGCTACCGCGGCGTCGACATCGAAGAGCTCGTCGGGTTCTACGACTATGGCCGGGTGTGGGGCCTGTTGGTGGACGGCTCGTTCGATCCGGGCCTGCCGCCGGCTGAGCCGTTCCCCATCCCTGTGCACTCCGGCGACATTCGTGTCGATGTGCAGAGCGCACTGGCGATGTTGGCGCCGTTCTGGGGCCTCGACCAGCTGCTCGACATCGACGATGTCCAGGTACGCGACGATCTGGCGCGCGCGTCGGTCATGGCCCTGTCGTTCGTCGCCCAGTCGGCCCGCGGTCTCGGGCTGGCGATGGTGCCGCAGAAGCACATCGACCGTGCGGCCACGATCACCGAACGATTCATGAGGCGCTGGCGCGGCGACCCTGATCCAGATCACGTGAAAGCCGTCGATGCGTACTGGGTGTCCGCGGCAGAACATGGGATGAACGCGTCGACCTTTACGGCTCGCGTCATCGCCTCGACCGGGGCCGACGTGGCCGCGGCGTTGTCGGGTGCGGTCGGTGCACTTTCTGGCCCGCTGCACGGCGGTGCACCGGCACGCGTCTTGCAGATGCTCGACGAGGTCGAAAAGGAAGGCGACGCCGTCCGGTGGGTCAAGCGGGCCATGGACAAAGGCGACCGTCTGATGGGTTTCGGGCACCGGGTGTACCGCGCCGAGGATCCGCGCGCTCGGGTGCTGCGGCGAACGGCGAAAGAGCTGAAGTCGCCGCGCGTCGAAGTCGCTGACGCACTCGAGAAGGCAGCGCTGGCGGAGTTGAAGGCTCGGTATCCCGACCGTGTCCTCGCAACCAACGTCGAGTTCTGGTCGGCCGTCGTTCTCGACTTCGCCGAGGTTCCCGCGCACATGTTCACGGCGATGTTCGCATGCGCGCGCACAGCCGGGTGGAGCGCGCACATCCTCGAGCAGAAGCGCACCGGTCGCTTGATCCGGCCATCGGCGATCTACACCGGTCCCGCATCACGCCCGCCCAGTGATGTCTCGGGTGCCTGAAGGTACTGGCCACATCGGCCTGCTCGGCGGTGGCGTGATCGGCGGCGGTTGGGCCGCGCGCTTCCTGCTCAACGGCCACGACGTGGTGATGTTCGACCCCGATCCGCAGGCGCCCCGCAAGGTCGGCGAAGTGCTGGCCAACGCCCGCCGGGCCAACGCAAAGCTGACGCGGGCGCAGTGGCCCCCGGAAGGCTCGCTGAGGATCGTCACCGAGGTCGAAGCGGCCGTCGAGGGTGCCCAGTTCGTCCAGGAGAGCGCGCCGGAGCGTATCGACCTCAAACAACAACTGTTCGCCGCGGCCAGTCGCGTGGCCGGTCCTGATGTCGTGTTCGGTTCGTCGACATCGGGTCTGCTCCCGACCGAGATGCAGCGGGACATGATCAACCCCGAGCGTCTCGTCGTCGGCCATCCCTTCAACCCGGTCTACCTCATGCCACTGGTCGAGGTGTGCGGCGGAGCGCTCACCTCGGACACCACCAAGCAACGAGCTGCCGACATCTACCGCAGCGTCGGCATGCAGCCGTTGATCCTCTCCAAGGAGATCGACGGCTTCGTTGCCGACAGGCTGATGGAGGCGCTGTGGCGTGAGGCGCTGTGGCTCGTCAACGACGGCGTGGCGACAGCGGCCGAGATCGACGATGCCATGCGCTTCGGCCCTGGGCTGCGATGGAGCTTCATGGGTACGTTCCTCATCTATCGCATCGCCGGTGGCGAAGCCGGGATGCGCCACTTCATGGCCCAGTTCGGGCCGACGTTGAAGTGGCCATGGACGAAGTTGATGGACGTGCCGGACCTGACTGACGAGTTGCTCGACACGATCTGCGCGCAGAGCGACGCGGAGGTGGAGCTGCAGGCACCGGGCATGTCGATTCGCGAGTTGGAAGCGTTGCGCGACGACTGCCTGGTGGAGGTGATGCACGGCTTGCGCAATCGCGGATTCGCGGCTGGCAAGACGTTGGCCGATTTCGAACAGGCACTCTTCGATCGCGGCAACCGGGTCTCGCCCGACATCGATCTGTCCGAACCGATCCAGATCCACGAGCGGATCGTGCCGACCGACTGGGTCGACTACAACGGCCACACCAACGACAGCCGGTACATGCAGATCACCAGTGAAGCCGGTGACCGGTTCATGCGCCTGATTGGTGTCGACGAGGCGTACCTCCAGTCCGGCCGCACGTACTACACCGTCGAGAGCCACCTCAACTTCATCGCCCAGAGCCACGCCGGCGATCAGCTCCGAGTCACAGTGCAGTTGTTGTCGCACGATGCCAAGCGCTTGCACATTTTCACGGTCGTGCACCGCGGCGACGACGGCACCATCGTGGCGACAGCAGAACACATGATGCTGCACGTCGACGCAAACGCCGGAAAGTCATCGCCGGCGTCGGCGGAGATCCAGACCACGCTTGCCGAGATTGCTACCCTTCACGACCTCCTGCCGAAGCCGGCGCAGGCCGGCCGCGCGATCGGGCCGAAGGTCAGCTAGCGGTTCGATCCCACGTCGTCGCGGTGATGCCGCGTTCGCGGAGCTGTGCCTTCTCGACCTTTTCGGTGGGTGTCCGCGGCAGCGTGTCGACGATGTCGATGTAGCGAGGAATCATGTGCCTGCCCATTCGGCTGGTGCAGAACTCGATCAGCTCCGCGGGATCCAACATCTCGCCGGGCCTGGCGACGACCGCGACCATCACGTCGTCCTCGGTGAGCTCGCTCTGCACCCCGAATGCGGCGGCATCGACTACGGCCGGATGGAGCTTGACGACCTCCTCGACCTCGAATGCGGAGATGTTCTCACCGCGGCGACGGATGCTGTCGGTGCGCCGGCCGACGAAATAGAAGTAACCGTCTGCGTCGCGCCGCGCCAGATCCCCCGTGTGGAACCACAGGTCGCGTCGCGACTCCAGTGAATCCTGCGGCATTCCGTAGTAACCGTCCGACATCAGCGATGGTTCGTTGGGACGGATCACGAGCTCCCCGACCTCATCGCCGGCCACCTCGGTGCCCCATTCGTCGAAGATCCGCACGTCGTACTGCGCGATGGCCCGGCCGCACGACCCCTGTCGCCGCGGCACGTCGATCGGGTGATACATCGGGACGCCCGCATCCGTCGATCCGTACAGTTCCACCAGCTGCACGCCGAAACGACGCTCGAAGTCGTCGGCGAACTCGGGGACCGGTACTCCCCACCCCAACCGGGCGGGGTTGTCGGCGTCGTCTGCGCGTGCCGGGCGCTTGTGCAGCATCGTCAACGTCGCGCCCATGAAGTCGAAGATCGTCGCCCCGCCAGCGCGAACGTCGTCCCAGAACGAGGACGCGGAGAACCGGTCACCGATGGCGGCGGTGGTTGCGAGCAACATCGCCGGTACGACGGTCAGCACGGTCGCGTCGATGTGAAACATCGGGAACGGGCAGTACAGAACGTCAGTGCTCCGCAGCTTCAGGTTTTCAATCATCAGCTCCGCTTGACGCACCGCGTAACGGTGCGAGAGCACGCAGCCCTTCGAAGGGCCGGTGGTGCCCGACGTGAACAGCACCATCGCCGGGTCGGCCAACGAGTGATGCGACGCGATGACACTCGTCTCGTCCGTGCACATGTCGGCGTAGTCGAGGACCTGCACGCCGCGGAGTTGTGACGCGACGTCCGTCGTCGCCCCGACCGCGACGACCGCACGAATGTGCGGGAGGTCTGCCAGGACAGCCGCTAGGTTTGGTATCAATCGAGCTTCGACCACGACGATCTCCGCGCCGCTGACGTGCAGTGCATGCTGCAGCGAGGGGCCACGAAACTCGGTGTTCAACAGCGTCGAGACGGCACCCAACGTGCACAACGCCAGCCAGGTGATCGCAAACTCCGATCCGTTCGACATCAGCACCGGCACGAGCTGTCCAGGATGTACGCCGAGGTTCTTCAAGCCATGTGCGAGACCGGTGGAGCGGCGGCGCGCATCGCCGTATGTGAGATCACCCGTTGTGAACCGCAGGAAGACGGTGTCGCAACTGTCAGAGGCGCGCAGATCGAGCAGTCGATCGATGGTCAGCGCCTCGCGCAGAACCCCAGTCTGCGCAGCGTCCATTGCGTCGGTCTTACTAGGTTGCGGTCGATGACGAGCAACTTTGAGTACGCCACGGTCCTCAGCACCCTCGGAGGCGAAGGGGTTCGCACCATCACCCTCAATCGACCGGAGCGGTTGAACGCCATGAACCGACAACTGATCGACGACGTTGCCGACGCATTCACCGACGCCGACAACGACACGGGTACCAGGGCCGTCATCTTCACGGGTGCCGGTCGGGCGTTCTGCGCAGGTGACGATCGCCGCGAACACGTCCAACCGAAAGACGAGGCCGAGGCTCGTGATCTGGTCGATGCCATCCAGCGCGCAACCGAGGCGATCCTCTTCGGATCAAAGCCTGTCGTCGGGGCCATCAACGGCTGGGCTGTTGGCGGGGGGTTCGAGTGGGCGATCAACTGCGACTTCCCCATCTGGGCGGAGAGTGCCAAAGGATTTTTCCCCGAGGTCTCGCTGAACATCTTCGTGACAGGCGCTGTCACGTCGTTGCTGCCCGCGTTGGTGGGACTGCTCACGGCCAGAGAGATGCTGTTCCTCGGCGAACGCTACGACGCGTCGGCCCTTCAGCAGCTGGGTGTCGCTTGGCGCGTGGTCCCCGACGACCAACTCGTTGTCGCCGCCCATGACGTGGCCGCGCGTCTCGCCGCGCTGCCCTCGCTGGCGGCCGGCGCAATGAAACGGGTGCTCAACCAAACCGCATCGACCCTTCTGACGACTGCGTTGCATCTGGAGACCGAGGCAACCGTCGCCGGATTCCTAGACCCCGAGACCACCCGCCTGCTCAAGGACTTCAGCTAGCGGGGCAGGGGGGTGGAGTCGAAGGCTGGGCCGAGTAGGCGGGCGGCTTCGGCCAGCCAGGTGCGCTCGACCCGCGCCTGGGTGACGCCTTTCGCTTTCATCGCCAGCAATGGCGCCAGTCCGTCCAGCAAACCAGCCAGCACGAACATGGTCTCGTCGGCATCACTGGCGATGAATTCGCCCTGCCGCTGGCCATCGCTGATCACCTTGCGCAGCATCGCCCGCCACCGCCGATCCATGCGATCGCGTTCGGCCGCTGCCGCCGTGTCGCGAAGGGCCAGGACGCACAACTCCATCCACAGTGCCCAGTCGTAGTGACGAATCATGGCCTCGATGAGGATCCGCAACTGCAGCGAGGCGGACCCAGCCTGCTCGATTCGCACGGTGTGGCGATCGTGGAACTCCAACTCGCGCAGGGCCAAGGCCTCGGCGAGCAGGCCCTGCTTGCCGTCGAACCAGTACAGGATCGCAGCGGGACTCGTGCCTGCGGCCTTGGCGATGTCGACCACCCTGGTATTGGCGTAGCCGCGCTCCGACAAGACCGCGGCGGCAGCAGTGAGGATCTGCGCCTTGCGCACATGGTCGAGTCGAGGTCTTGCCATTCGAATCCTGAGTGTATATTCAGCTTATGGGATCGGAGAGCGCGCAGATCGACCACGAAGGTCGCTTGCTGCATCCTCCTGCGCGCTGGCAGGCCGGCGATCCGGTCGCCGCGCCGCTCGATTTCTACCGAGGACGGGTGCTGCCGGCATGGGTCGATTACAACCACCACATGACGGAGGCCGCCTACCTGACTGCCTTCGGCTGGGCCAGTGATGCGTTGTTCTCATACATCGGCGATGACGACGCTTACCGCGCTGCGGGGCACAGCTTCTACACCGTCGAAACTCACATCGCCTACCTTCGCGAAGCGGCGGAACATGCTCCGTTGCGAATCACGACGCGCGTGCTGGGCCTCGACCGCAAGCGCCTGCACATCTACCAGGAGATGTTCCACGGCAATGACAACAAGCTCCTCGCAACGACCGAGCAGATGCTCGCCCACGTCGACATGAATGCAGCCCGCTCCGTCGCAATCCCTCCGGAGGTACGTGCCGCACTCGACGCCATCGCCGACGCCCACTCCGTTCTTGCACCGGCTGCTGGCGCCGCTCACTTCTCGTTGCCAACGCCAACCCATCAGACCGAGCATCCGGAGTAGATCGTGGACTTCGCCCTTTCAGACGAGCACCAGATGATCATCGACACAGTGCGCTCCTTCACCGAACGCGAGCTCTTCCCGCACGAGGACCAGGTCGAAAAGTTGGGAGCAGTCCCACCCGAACTGGTGCAACAGATCAAACAACGCTCGATCGACGCGGGGCTCTACGCAGCCAACATGCCGGCTGAACTCGGCGGAGGCGGCCTCGACACTTTCGCCGTCACCCTGGTCGATCGCGAGTTCGGTGCCGCCTCCTACGCGCTTCACTACATCGTCGCCCGTCCCTCCAACATCCTGCGCGCCTGCGCGGGTGCTCAGGTCGGGGAGTATCTGATCCCGACGATCACAGGTGAGCGTGTCGACTGCATGGCCATGAGCGAGCCCGACGCAGGAAGTGACGTGCGCGGGATGAAGTGCAGCGCCGTGCGCGACGGCGACGACTACGTGATCAACGGCACGAAGCACTTCATCAGTCACGCGGACCTCGCTGACTACGTGATCCTGTTTGCGGCCAGCGGCGAGGAGCACACGAGCAGAGGCCCAAAGAAGCTGATCACTGGCTTTCTCGTCGATTTCGACACGCCGGGGTGTGACGTCATCGACGGCTATCGGTGCGTCTCGAACCGCGGGTACCACAACATGATCATCAACTTCGACGATTGCCGCGTCCCCGCGTCGAAGATCCTCGGCGAGGAACATCGCGGTTTCGATGCTGCCAACGAATGGCTCGGCTCGACCAGGCTGCAAGTGGCCGCAGTGTGCGTCGGTCGCGCCCGACGGGCGCTCGGCATCGCCACGGAGTGGGCGGCAACCCGGGTCCAGTTCGGACAGCAGATCGGTAAGTTCCAGGGCGTGTCGTTCAAGCTGGCCGACATGGCGACACGGCTCGAAGCTGCAGAACTGCTGACGCTGCGCGCCGCGTGGAGAGACTCGGAAGGGTCAGCCACCGATACCGACATGGCCATGGCGAAGGTCTTCGCCAGCGAGATGTGCCAGTTCGTCACCGATGAGGCGATCCAGATCCTCGGCGGGATGGGCCTGATGGACGAGCTGCCGCTCGAACGGTTGTGGCGCGACACCCGTGTCGACCGCATCTGGGATGGCACGTCGGAGATCCAACGGCACATCATCTCCCGGGCGATGCTTCGCCCGTTCGGAGCCTGAGTCCGTGGCCGATCTGCATCGCCTGCTGGCACCACGTTCCATCGCGGTGGTTGGTGGGGCGGCCGCCGAACGCGTCGTGCGCCAGTGCCTGAAGCTGGGCTTCACCGGTCCGATCTGGCCGGTGCACCCGAAACGCGCCGAGCTGGCCGGCGTGCCCTGCCTACCTGACCTCGATGCGCTGCCGGAGGTGCCGGACGCCGTCTTTCTGGGTGTCAATCGGCACGCCACGGTGGAAGCCATGAGCACACTCCGCTCGATCGGCGCCGGCGGTGCCGTTTGCTACGGATCCGGTTTCGCCGAGACGGGCGACTGCGAGCTGCAGCTGCAGCTTGTCGAAGTCGCGGGCGACCTCGCGTTCCTCGGGCCGAATTGCTATGGCTTCGTCAACACCTTCGACCGCGTCGCGCTGTGGCCCGACGAGCACGGGATGCGACCGACCGATCGTGGTGTTGCGATCGTCTCGCAGAGCGGCAACGTCGCGGTCAACCTGACGTTTCAACAGCGCGGGCTGCGTCTCGGCATGATCGTCTCCGTGGGTAACCAGGCCAGCGTCGGCATGGAGGACTGCATCGGCGCGTTCCTCGACGATCCGCGGGTCACTGCAATCGGGTTGTTCCTCGAAGCTGTCCGCGATGCCCAGCGCTTCGCGGCTGTGGCCACCAGGGCCCACGCCCAAGGTGTGCCGATCGTTGCTCTGCAAACCGGACGGTCCGCTGTCGGCGCAGCGATAGCGACCTCACACACGGGATCGATGTCGGGGCGCGCCGCCGCGTACGACGCGCTGTTTGCCCGCTACGGCGTGGCCACGGTCAACACACCGGCCGAGTTGCTCGAGACCTTGAAGTTGCTCGACAACGGTGGACGGCTCGGCGGGCCACGGATCGTCTCGATGAGCTGCTCGGGAGGCGAGGCATCGTTGGTCGCCGACCGCTCGGAGAACGGGCCGCTGGTGTTCGAGCCCTTCTCTCCCCAACATCGAGGTCTCATCGAATCGACCCTCACCGAACTGGTCACGGTCAGCAACCCGTTCGACTACCACACATTCATGTGGGGCGATCGAGCAGCAACGGCGAAATGCTTCACCGCCGTCATGGACGGACCTCAGGATGCGACGATGCTCGTGCTCGACGCCCCACCGGGCGCGGACAACGATCCCTCGTCGTGGATCGTCGCGGCCGACGCGCTGGCCGACGCCGCCGAGGCAACGGGACATCGCGCGGTCGTGGTGGCAACCATGGCCGAGTGCCTCAACGAGCAGTTGCGCGCTCGCATCACTGACCGGGGACTGACACCGTTGCTCGGTCTCAGCGAGGGCTTGGCCGCACTGCAGGCAGCCGCATTCGTCGGGTCGCGATGTGGTACGACCCACGCCGCCGTCCTCGACCCGGCCAGCACCAGGCTGATCGATGAGGCACAGGCGAAATCGCGCCTGGCGGAGATCGGGATCGCGGTGCCGGCAGGCAAGGTCGCGTCGTCGGCTCAAGTCGTCAGCGCTGCCGCTGAAATCGGTTATCCGATCACCGTGAAGGCGCTCGGCCGCGCGCACAAGAGCGAGACCGGCGCGGTCAGGGTCGGGTTGAGCAATCCCCACGAGCTCGCCGTGGCGCTGGCCGCAATGCCGACCAGCGACGACTACCTGGTCGAAGCGACGGTGACAGACATCGTCGCCGAGGTCCTCGTTTCTGTTCGCCGCGATCCACCGATCGGCTGGTTGGTCTCATTGGGCTTCGGCGGCCTGACGACCGAGTTGTGGAGCGATGTGACACATCTTCTCGCCCCCGTGACCGCCGACGACGTGAGGATGGCACTGACCAAGCTGCGCAGCTATCCCCTGTTGACGGGGTTCCGTGGTCGACCGTCCGCCGATCTCGAGGCATTGGTGTCGCTCATCGTCACGTTGACCGATGCCGTGGTCGGCACGAGCGTTGTCGAGGTCGAGCTCAACCCAGTTCTGGTGGGACGCAGCGGCGCGGTCGCCGCTGACGCATTCTGGCTGGAGGAGGTCCAGTGACCGGATTCCACGTGGAGCAGCACGGCGGCACGGCTGTCATGACGATCGACCGTCCGAAGGCCAACGCGATCGACGCGGCCACCAGCAAGGCAATGGGCGAAATCTTCGCCTCACTCGACGGCGACCCATCGGTTCGAGCAATCATCCTCACGGGCGCCGGTTCGAAGTTCTTCTCGGCCGGATGGGACCTGTCCGCAGACGAAGACTTCGACAGCGACTACGGCGTTGGCGGCTTCGGTGGGTTTCCCGAGCTGCCCGATCGAGCCACACCGGTGATTGTCGCGGTCAACGGCATGGCCGTTGGTGGCGGATTCGAGATCGCCATGGCCGCTGATCTGATCGTCGCCGCCGATCACGCCCAGTTCTGGTTGCCGGAGCCTGCCCTTGGGATCCTTCCCGACGCCGGGGCTGTCAAGTTGCCCCGACTGCTCCCGCCGCACGTCGCACGCGAACTGCTGCTGACCGGCCGCAGGATGGACGCGGCCGAGGCGCATCGATGGGGCCTCGTCAACCGAGTGGTGCCGGCCGAAGAGCTCTTGGACGCGGCCCTCGAATTGGCCACAGCGGTTGCCGCCTCGGCACCATTGAGCGTCGCCGCCCTGCTCGACATCGAGCGCCGCACGATCAACCGCAGCATCGACGAGGCAATGGCATCGTTGAAGTCACTGGCCAGCTATCGGAGGGCGATCGACAGCGAGGACGCGCGAGAAGGCCAGGCCGCATTCAATGAGCGTCGCCCGCCGATCTGGCGCAGCCGCTAGCCGCGCCCGAAGCCGAAGAGCTGCTGGGCGACCTTGCGCATCTGGATCTCCTCGGAACCCTCGGTGATCCTGTAGCGGCGGTGATGCCGATAGATGTGCTCGAACGGCATGTGCCGCGAGTACCCCACGCCGCCACACGTCTGCATGGCCCGATCGGCTGCGTCGCAAGCAAGCCGGTTGGCGCGGTAGTTGCTCATCGCGACGAGATGGGTGACCTCCATGTGGTGCTTGCGGTCCAGCATCCACGCTGTGTACCGCACCAGTTGACGCAGCATCGCCGCTTCGGTGTGGAGCTCGACCAACGGGAACTGGATCCCCTGATTGGTGGACAGCTTCTTGCCCCACGTGACACGGAGGTTGGCGTACGCGACAGCTTCGTTGATGCAGAACTGCGCCGCGCCGAGCGAGGATGCCGCCTGGCGAATCCGGTTCTCGTGGACGAAGTGTTGTGCCAACTCGAGTCCACGGTCGATGGTGCCGAACACAGCGTCGGCGCCGACTCGCACGTCTGTCAGCGACACCTCGGCATGATCGGTGGGCATGTTGAACGTCCACCAGAAGAACTCGACCTTGAAGCCCGGTGCATCGGTCGGGACCAGAAACGCGCTGATCCCTTTCGGGTCGCCCGGGTTGCCGCTGGTGCGGGCGAAGATGATGTCGTGCGTCGCGTGATGCAACCCGCTGTTCCAACGTTTCATCCCGTTGAGCACCCACTCGTCGCCGTCGCGCACCGCCGTGGTCTCCATGTACGTCGCGTCGCTGCCGTGGTTCGGCTCGGTCAGCCCGAATGCCAGCCGTCGTGTGCCGTCCAGGAAACCGGGCATCCACGCCTCGATCTGCTGCGGGGTACCGAAGTCACGCATCATCAGCACGGTCGGGAAGTTGCCGACGATCGAGGATTCGTTCTGCAGATCGTTGTGCAGTCCGAGACCCTTGGTCGCCAGGTGTTCGCGGATGATTGCCATCTCCAGGTTCGACGCGCCGCGGCCGCCGAACTCGGTCGGCAAGGCAAGGCGCAACCAGCCCGCGGCATCGGCACGAACGCGCATCTCCCGCAACAGCGCCTCCCAGTCGGCGCGCGGCACGCCGCCGTTGTCGAAGTCGGTCCGAGCCCACTCGCGACGGTGGTCGAAGAAACGAATGTTGTCGTCCTGGCCTTCGAGCGGCTTGATCTCACGCTCGATGAACTCATCGAGCTGATCGAGGGTCGACTGGATGTCGTCTGGGATCGTGAAGTCCACGATTAGGACGTTACGAGAGCGGCTGCCCGCCGTTGCCACGGAGCCAGCGCGAGCAAACCGAACGCCAGCACGAAGCCGGACCCGGCTGTGGTCCAGCGAAGACCGACCGCGTCGGCGATCTGTCCCTGGATCAGCGTGCCGACGGGGAACATGATGCCGAGCACGAGGAAGTTGACGGCAAGCACACGCCCGCGCATCTCGTCGGGAGCTGATTGCTGGGCGACGCTGGCAAACGAGGTGAAGGCATATCCGTAGCACAGGCCGACCAACGTCAACATCGTTGCGGCCATCCACAGGCTCGGCGACACCGCATACGCCACCAGCGCTGGGCACAACAGCCCGACGCCACCGAACATGACCGTGGTGACGCCGAACCTGTTGGTCAACGAGCCCAATGTGAAGGCGGCGGTGACGGCCCCGATCCCCTGGGCAGTGACCAGAACCGAGGTTGCCCGCGCGTCACCGTGCAGGACATTGGTCGCCACCTGCGAGACGAACGCGATGAACGGAGAGGCGATGCCGATGGTCATGACCATCACGACCAACATTCGTCGCATCACCGGGTGAGCCACCGCGAACCGCAATCCATCCGCCAGCGCAGCGAAGATCGGCCGGCGATCACCCTCGCGGTGTGGCACCTTGACGAGACTGACGGCGATGATGACGGCGAGGAAGCTGATGGCGTTGCACCACAGCGCCGCCCCGATGCCACCCACAGAAATAGCGATCGCAGCGAGTGAGGGACCGATGATCCTGCCGAGGTTCCACTGCGCGTTCGACAATCCGACACCGGCAACGAGGTGCTCGCGGGGAACGAGGTCGGGCAGCGTCGACTGGAACGAGGGAAACGTGAACGCGCCGATGCAGCCGGCGACGAAGCTGAGCGCGGCGATGCCCAGAGGAGTCGCGGTGCCGCCACCCACCCACACTGCCAGGATCGCCGCGACCGCGGCCGAGAGGGCACTGCCCACGACGAGCAGCCGACGCCGGCTCCATCGGTCTGCCATCGCCGAGCCGATGGGGCCCAGGATGCCGTTGGGCAGGAATCCGGCAGCGCCGACGAGCGCGGACAACGATGCTTTACCGGTGGTGTGGGCGACGTGATAGCTCAGCGCTACTGCTTCCATCCACGTCCCGATGTTGGAGAGCAGTGCTCCGGACCACATCAACCTGAAATTTCTCGATCGAAACGGAGCGAGGGACGCCGAGGCCATGCTGTGCCTGACCTTACCGGTAAGCTAGAACTGGCGTGGCGGCCGGAGCAGGGGTGCTCACCTTTGTCGTTTGGATCGAACAGTTTGGAACCGATGCCCACCGAATGGGCACCCCCGACATGGGACGTGCAACTACAGGCCGTCGCCGAAGACAGCACGCTGCCATTGTTTGCCGTCCCCGCCGAGATCCGCCAATGGGGCTCGCGCGTTCGTGTTGCCGATCGCCACACTGCACGGGTGACTGCGATGCTGGTCGAGACCGTCGTGCTCTACGTCGGCTTCATCATGCTCGGCCAGTGGATCGATCGCTGGTTCGGTTGGGTCATCGCCTGGGCCGGTCTCGTCGTGTCCATGATGCGCGTCGACGCGGTCCATCACGAGGCCGTGCACCGCAGCCTGTACGTGCGGCGCTGGCCGAACGATGTGATCGCCGCCATCACCGGTGCGCTCGAAGGTTTCCATGGGCCCACCTATCGCAGCTTTCATCTCACCCACCACGCCCTGACCAGACGCGATCACGATCTCTGCGATCCCGAGGCCTTCTACGACGAGGTTCTGACACGGCCGCTGACCGTCGGGCCGTTGCGGGTGCAAGCCCGCGCCGTCTACGTCATCGGCCTCGTGATCGGCGGAGTGTCGTTCGCCCTCCAGCTCGTTGCGGGCGCCGTCAGCACGTTCGTCGGGCGCCCTCCTGCGTATGTCGGAGTGGCGTCGCTCGAGCGCCATGTCCGCCGTTGGGGATGGCTGCCATTCGTCCTGTGGGCCGGCGTTTCGTGGGCTGCGATCAGCACTGGGCACAGCACCGAGCTCGTGCATTGGTGGCTGGTACCGATGCTGTTGTTCCTCTCCGGGCCGTACACCTTCTTCGCCCTGCCCGAGCACTTCGCGGCTCCCCACAACAATCCGATGGTCATCTCGACCGGCTCTGTCCGCTCGATTCCGCTGTACCGGTGGCTGACGCTCAACGGCAACTTTCACCTGGCTCATCACGTCTTCCCAACCGCATCCTGGTGGCGTCTAGCCGACGCTGATGCACAGCTCGGCAACGTGACGACGCTTCGGTACCGTGGCTACGTTGCGTTCCACCGCGCGGTGTGGCGCGACCTGGGAGCTAGTAGTTCGTCTGGCAGTGAGGCGCTGGCGACGTCGTAAAGAAGTTGTCGGCACGTCGCAACACGCCTTCGCTGCGAGCCTGCAGCCGTCGACCGGCAGCCAGAGTCGAGGCGCGGACTCCGCCCAGAAGCAGGGCGCCGAGGCTGGCATGGTCCATCGTGAGGTCCGGTCTGCTCTTGACCTTCTTGCACGTCGCGCCCTGCGGACCTCCGTCGATCACCCATCGCAATCCGTCGGCCTCGATGACCAGTCGATCGGTCGAGCTGTAACGCCGGGTCCCGAAGCAGGCGACGACATCTCGAACGTTTGCCCAGACACCGTCGTTCAACGTGGTGGTCTGCAGAGCGCGAGGGTTTGTCAAGAGGAATGGCAATGGGTCGTCGATCGGGACCTGACGAGATGTGATCGGGCCGACAAGGTCGACGCCTAGCAGGGTGTGCCACAGCGCCACGTGCGCGTCGCGCGTTGTGGCGACCAACTCGACGACGAGCAGGTTGTGCGCAGGTCTGCCGTCGTTCCATTGCTCCTGGATTCGGTAGATGGCGTACCCGTCACGGTGGGCCAGATAGAACGAGCCCCCGAACTCACCACGCGGCTTGGCGTGGACGTCGAACAGGAAGCGATGCCAGGCTTCCGTGCGAGCGACCTCGCCCACGTGATCGCGATGGAATCGTGGCCATACCTCGGAGATGTGCGCCAATGCATCCTCGCCGTCGATGAACCGGACCGCGCCGGGCTTGGGTCGGAACTCAGGCCGGACCTGCGCCAGCCGCCGATCGATCGACGTGGCTCTCAGCTGCGTCGCAACCCCGAACCCGAATCGCTCGTAGATCCCGCCCTCGCTGGCACCGAGCATGGCGACAGGTTCGCTGCGACGATCGATGTCGGCGAGCGTTCTCGACATCAGTTTCGTCAGCACACCCTGGCGGCGATGAGTGGCCGAGGTCGACACCCACGTGAGCCCGCCCATCGGCACCTGCGCGCTACCGGGCACGGTGACCTGAAGCGAGTAGGCACCGACGATTCCGACGATGTCCTTGCCGTCCAAGGCGAGCTCGAATCTGCTGACATCGTGGATCGCCCGGGCGTTGACGATCTGCTCGGGGGTGTATGTGAACCCGAAAGCACGCCCGTCGGCGTTGCACAGCGCCTCCCAGTCACTGTCTTTTGCGGTGCGGAAGGTGATCGACATCCGGCGAGTCTGGCCCGGCGGCCCGCCTGGTAGCCAGGTAATTTCATTCCCATGACCTCCTACCTTCCAGAACGAGTCGTGACCGACCTGCGTGCCTTGGCCGACCGTACGGGTGGCCCGGAGGGCAGCCGCCGTCTGGCGTGGACCCCGGAATGGTTGGAAGCGCGGGCCATCTTGCGGGAGTCGCTGACCACACTTCCCGTCGAGGTCGACGAGGACGAGGCCGGCAACCTCTGGGCCGTGATGCGCGGCGAACGCGACGACATGTTGGTGGTTGGCAGCCACCTCGACAGCGTTCCGAAGGGGGGCTGGCTCGACGGCGCGCTGGGAGTCATGTCGGGGCTCGAACTGCTGCGATCACTGGCGGCAGAGGGCACGCCGCCCGTCACCGTCGCCCTGGTCGACTGGGCCGACGAGGAGGGAGCGAGGTTCGGCCGCAGCCTGTTCGGTTCGGCTGCCAGCGTCGGAACGCTCGACCTCGACGTGCTACGCGGCCTGAGTGACAAGGAGGGCAACAAACTTCCCGAGGTCCTCGCGGCGCACGGTGTCGAGATCGACAACCTCGATGGAGCGCGAACACGAATGGCCGACGTCAAGGCGTACGTGGAGGTACACATCGAGCAGGGACCCGTCCTCGAGTCGATGGGTCGTGGCATCTGCACCGTGACCGGAACCAAGGGCATCGAGCGCGAGCGGTTGATCTTTCGCGGGCAGGCGGCGCACGCCGGAACCATGCCCATGGAGATGCGCCGCGACAGCTTTCGCGCGGCCTCGCGCTTTGCCTTAGAGATCGCCGAGGTCGCGGTACGTCATGAGGGGGTCACCACCGTCGGCTTCGCGCAGTGCTGGCCGGGTGTAGTGACCGCGGTCGCCGGTGAGACGCGCATCGCGATGGACATGCGCCACATCGATGCTGCCGGTCTTCAGGCGATGTTCGACGACGCCCACGAAGCCGCCGATCGTGCGGCGACCGCAGAGGGTTGCACGGTCGAGTGGGAGCACGTCTTTCGCATACCTCCGATGCGGTTCCACCCAGCGCTGCTCGATGCGGCGCGTGAAAGCGTGCGCGAGGTGGAAGGGCACGACATCGAACTGCCCAGCGGCGCCCTGCACGATGCCAGCGAGATGGCACGCGAGGTCCCGACGGTGATGATCTTCTCGTCGTCGACCAACGGTCTCAGCCACACCAAAGAAGAAGACACCCCCGTCGACCACCTGCACATGGCTGCCGACGCCTTCAACCGGACCTGCCGGCGGGTCATCGACTTGATCGTCGACGGCGATCTCTAACTGTGCGTTGACGCGGCCTCATCGCGACGGACGTTCAGTTGGGCGGTGACCGCTTTGCCGTCGGCTTTGCCTTGGCTCAGCTTCATCACTGCTCCGACCAACGCTCCCATGGCTTTGCCCTCGCCCGCGATGAACTTGCCCCACGCCTCGGCATTCTCGAGGATCGCCTGATCGACCAGTGGGCCGAGCGTGTCGGCCCCCATCGCTTCGAAACCCTTTGCCGCGGCGATCGCTTCGGGGTCTCCCCCGCCGTTAGCTATCAACTCGGCCACCACGGTCTTGGCCTGGGTTGCAGTGAGCTTGCCCCCGACCTCCATGGTCGTCAACTTGGCCAGATCTGCCGCGGGCACCGAAGGCGAGTCGGCCCACGCCTCTTTCACGTGAACGAGTGCGCGGGCCACATCCCCGCCCGCTGCGCCGACCGCCAGCACGTATTCGTCCTGGGCGCGATCGACGACGACCATCACGGCTTCGCTGTCCGGTTCCGCGCCGGTGGCCTGGGCGAGTCGATCACGCCTGGCTGCCGGAAGCATGGGCAGTGCATCGCGAACTTCTGCGATCCACTCTGGCGACGGCGCCAGCGGCACCAGGTCGGGTTCGAGGAAGTACCTGTAGTCGTCGGCGTCTTCCTTGGTGCGCAAGGTGTGGGTGCGGCCTTCGGTCTCGTTCCAGTGTCGTGTCTCTTGACGAACCTGATCACCGGCCTCCAACAGATCGATCTGACGACGCGCTTCGTACTCGATGGCCCGCCCGATCGAGCGCACGCTGTTGACGTTCTTGATCTCGCAGCGGGTACCGAACGGCGTGCCGGGTTTGTGCACGCTGACGTTGGCATCGACGCGCATGCTGCCCTCCTCCATCTTGGCGTCGGATGCTTCGATCGCCAGGAGGATCCCACGGAGTTCTGTGACGTACTGGCGGGCTTGCTCGGCAGTACGGATGTCGGGTCGGCTGACGATCTCGACCAGCGGTACCCCCGCGCGGTTGAAGTCGATCAACGAGTAATCGCTGCCGTGGATTCGCCCACCGGCACCGCCGAAGTGGGTGCTCTTACCGGTGTCTTCTTCGAGATGAGCTCGCTCGATGCCGATGCGGGTGCCATCGGGTAGCGCCAGGAAGCCATCGACGTTCAGCGGCTGGTCGTACTGGCTGATCTGATACGCCTTCGGCATGTCGGGATAGAAGTAGTTCTTACGGTGGAACGTGCAGCGCCGGACCGAGCAGTTCAGGGCCAGACCAATGCGCATCCCCAGCTCGACTGCCTGTCGGTTCAGCACCGGGAGCGCGCCCGGAAGACCGAGGGTGACCGGATCGATGTTGGTGTTGGGCTCGTCGCCGAATCGGTTCGGGCTCGCCGAGAACAGCTTCGTGACGGTGGCCAGCTCGACATGCACTTCGAGGCCGACGACCAGTTGCCAGTCGCCGGGAAGACCGTCGAGCGCGCTCACCGACGAACCTCCGAAGCAGCGGCCCTCTCGAGCGCGGCGGCTGCTGTGAACATGTGCGGCTCGCACAACGTGCCCGCGAGAACCTGCACGCCGACCGGCAGGTCATCGGTTCCGGTGCCGAAGGGAACGCTCATGCCCGGATGACCCGAGAGATTTGCCGGGATCGTGTAGACGTCGCACAGGTACATGGCCAACGGGTTGTCGCCTTTTGCACCGAACGGAAACGCGACGCTTGGCGACGCCGGTGTCAGCAAGACGTCGGCGTGCTGGTACGCCCGTTCGAACTCGTCGTGGATCAGCCGGCGAACCTTCAGCGCCTTGCCGTAGTACGCGTCGTAGTAGCCGGCGCTGAGCGCGTACGTTCCCAGCATGATTCGGCGTTTGACCTCGTCGCCGAAGCCTGCGGCGCGAGTGAGCCCGTACATCGCATTGGTGTCGGGGGCAACGACGCGGAGCCCGTATCGCACACCGTCGTAACGAGCCAGGTTGCTGCTGGCCTCGGCCGGAGCGATGAGGTAGTAAGCGGTCAACCCGAAGGTGAACGCGGGGACCTGCACGTCGACGATCGTTGCTCCGGCTGCGCGCAGCGCGTCGAATGCCTGCTCGGTCCGCTCCAGCACATCGGGATCGGCGCCCTCGGGAAGATCGGTGATCCGCCCGACGCGCATGCCCTCGACACCTTGGTCGATGACATCGACCAGCGAAGGGTGGGCAAGAGGAATCGAGGTCGAGTCCATGGGGTCGTGGCCGCCGATCACGTCGAGCAGCAGTGCTGCATCGGCGACACTGGTGGTCAGCGGCCCGATCTGATCGAGACTGCTCGCAAACGCGACCAGCCCATAACGGCTGACGTAGCCGTACGTCGGCTTGACCCCGACCACTCCGCACAACGCTGCCGGCTGGCGGATCGAGCCGCCGGTGTCGCTGCCGAGGCCGACCGACGCGAAGCCAGCCGCCACTGCAGCGGCGCTGCCGCCGCTGCTGCCGCCTGGCACCCGCGAGGTGTCATGAGGGTTGCGTGTGGGACCGAATGCGGAGTTCTCCGTGCTCGAGCCCATGGCGAACTCGTCGAGGTTGGTCTTGCCGACGATGACAGCGCCCGCGGCGGCGAGCCTGGTCACAACAGTCGCGTCGTACGGAGGCTTCCAACCTTCGAGGATCTTCGACGAGCAGGTGGTCGGCACGCCGTGCGTGCACATGTTGTCCTTCAGGGCAATCGGAACTCCGGCGAGGGGACCGGGGTCGCGGCCCGCCGCAACCATTGCATCGATCGCTCCGGCCCTCGCGCGAGCCTCATCTGCCATCACCAGGTTGAAGGCGTGGATCTCCGGCTCGCGGGCATCGATCCTGGCGAGATGCTGTTCGATCACTTCGGCAGACTTCACCGAACCGTCACGAACTCGTGCGGCAATCTCGATGGCACCGGCCATCAGATGTCCAGGCCGATGATCGGCGGAACCCGAAATCGTCCGTCCTCTGCCGCTGGGGCGGCCGCCAGCACCTCATCACGATCGAGTCCCGGAGAAATCAGGTCGGCGCGGAACACGTTCTCGAGCGGGTACGGCTGGGCCATCGGTTCTACCTCGTCGAGCTGCAAGGCATCGATGTCGGCGAAGTGCTCGAGCATGCCGGCGAGCTGAGCGGTGGTGCGTTCGATTTCTTCCGGTGTCAGTGCGAGCCGGGCCAATCGGGCCACCTTCTCGACCACCGCTGCTGAAATGCGCTCGGACACAGCCTTCGATGCTAGAGGGCAGAAGTGAAGATATGGTCTGGCCCGTGACCGTCCCCGCCGACCAGCGGATCGACCCGTACCTGGGCACGGTCGTGCATGTCGTCGGCGCGCGGCAGGCCAGACCCAACCTGCCATCGACCGGATGTCCTTTCTGCGTCGGTGGTCTCGAGGCTCCCGACCCGTACGAGGTGCACTGGTTCCCCAACCGGTGGCCGGCCATGCAGGGCAACCGCTGCGAGGTCGTGTTGTACACCCCGAATCACGACGCAACGCTGTCGTCGCTGGGGGTCGAAGGCGTGCGCAGGGTCATCGACCTGTGGGCCGAACGAACCATCGCCCTAGGCCTGCGCGACGACGTCGAGTTCGTTCTCGTGTTCGAGAATCGCGGTCCCGAGGTCGGGGCGACCATCGCTCATCCCCACGGCCAGATCTACGCGTACGACCACGTGCCGCAACGACCGGCGTCGCTGTTGAACGCGGGCTGGAAGCCGGAAGGCGATTGCGGGGAGAGGTTCGTGGCCAGTTCGCCGCCGACAGACGGCACCTCCGCGGGCTGGACGGCGTGTGTCCCCGAAGCGTCCACGTTCCCGATCGCCGTCACCCTGGCGCCCGATGAAAAGGTGCCGGACCTGCCGTCACTCGACAGCGCCGGACGCGATTCGTTGGCGGAGTTGCTGGTCGACATCGCCGACCGGTTGGACCGGCTCTTCGATCAGCCGCTGCCCTACATGATGTGGTTGAACCAGCGACCCACTGATGGCCAGGAATGGCCGCAGTCGTGGTTCAACATCGAGATCGTTTCCCCGTGGCGCGGTGCGGGTGTCGCCCGGTTCATCGCCGCTGCCGAAGTGGCCTGCGGTGAGTTCTTCAATCCAGTGATTCCCGAAGATCTGGCTCAGCGGCTTCGCTCTCTGGCTCCTGTTGCGCATCCGGATCGGGCGACTCATCCGTAGCTAGTTCCAATGAGTCGGGTTCCAATGAGTCGGGTTCCATCGAGTCGGGATGGCGGTACCGGTCGATCGCGAGGTACAGCAACGCCCCCACGCCGGCGACGATGGCGACCCACTGGTTGATCCGCAGGCCTCCCGTCGTGTGGGCCGGATCGATGCGCAACCCCTCCACCCAGAATCGGCCGACCGCATAGCCGACGACGTACATCGCGAAGAGCCGCCCAGGGCGCAGTCTGAACCGGCGATCGATGACCAGCAGCGTGATGCACAGCGCAAAGTTCCACAGCGATTCGTAGAGGAACGTCGGGTGGAACGTCGTGCCGGGCGCATACCCGAGTGGGATCTTGTCGGCGTCGATCCGCAACGCCCACGGCAACGTGGTCGGCTTGCCGAACAGCTCTTGGTTCCACCAGTTGCCCCAACGCCCGATCGACTGGGCCAATGCCAGAGACGGGGCTGCGGCGCTGAGCCCGACGGCCGGCGCGATCCCGCGTCGCTTGAATGCCCACGTGCCGACGATCGCCCCGAACAGGATCCCGCCAGGGATGCCGAGGCCACCACGCCACAGCTGCGGGATCCGGCCGAGATCGTGTTTGAAGGAGCTCCAATCAGTGACGACGTGATACAGCCGCGAACCGATCACACCCGCGATCACCGACCACACTGCAATCGAGCTTGCGTCTTCGCGTGTTCCCTCGCCGCGGACCTCCAAGCGCCGGCCGAGCAACCAGACGGCGGCGATCACACCGAGCGCGATCATCAGCCCGTAGGCGTGAATCGACAGGGGTCCGATTGTCAGCGCGCCGCTGGACGGGCTGGGGATGCTGGCGACGAACGCGACGGTCACTGGGCCGCGACCCGTGTCGCGAACTCGACCGTCGCCTTGAAGATCAAGTCCTTGTCATAGTCCTGCGTGGCTACGTGGTAGCTGCGGTCCAGCGAGATCCGCTCGATCGGCCCGCCGTAGTTCTCGGCGAGAAAGTCTCCGTTGATCGGCTCGACGACGTGGTCCTGCGGGGAGGTCAGCAGGAGCAGCGGCAGCCGCATCGTTGCGTACTCGTGGCTGAGCGGCTCGATCCCGTCCACCAACAAGGACAGCAACGGCTCGACCGGCATGCCGTCGTAGGCGTTCTCGGTCGAGTCGGGATCGGCGATGTCGCTGCCGACGCCAGGCAGCATCGCGGTTCCGCCGTCGACCATCCCGCGAAGCATCTCGATGATCTCGGGCGCTTGCGGCTTGGTCACGGGATTGACGCACACCAGACCGGCGGCGTCGGGATGATCGGCGCCGAGTCGAAGAGTCAATGCGCCTCCCACGCTCAGGCCCACCACCACGATGTGCTCGGCTCGCTGTCGAAGGCGTTCGTACGCGGCCTCGGCCTCCGCGACCCAGTCGGCCCAACGCGTCGGGAGCATGTCGTCGACGACGGTGCCGTGACCAGGCAGCAGAGGCATCTCGATGTCGAAACCTGCATCAGCCAGCGCTTCGGCGACGCCGCGCATCGATCCCGGATTACCGGTGAGCCCGTGGACGACGACCGCACCGCGCCGATCTGTCACGCCCTCGCCTCCGCTGTCGTGCGACCAGGGTTCGGCACCGGCAATGATCGGAAAGGTCATGCTTCGATTATGGCAGGGACGGTTCGCAGTTCAGCCCCGGGGTTCACACGTACGGGTCGTTGGACGTCAGTGGTTCCTCCCACCAGTCCTCCGGCACAGCGGTCGCCTCCCAGTTCGGATCGGGATAGATGCAATTGACAGGGCACGCCGGAAGGCACTTGTCGCACCCGCTGCACAGCTCCGGAATGATGATGACGTCGGGCCCGTGATTGAAGATCGCGCCGAACTGCGGTGGGCAATGACGCAGGCAGGCATCGCAATTGATGCACTCCAGCATCTCGATGCGCAGCGGGACGTTCTGCCATTTCAGGCTTCTCGTCCTGGTCTCGATGCGATCCGTGCGGGCCGCCGACATCTTGCCGAGTGTACGGCTACTCGGGGGTGACAGGCTCGTCCGTCGCGTCAACAGCGGACGTTGTCGCAGCCGCGTGCCGGGCAACGACTGCCATGAGCGCGTCGACGATGCGCGGCTCGAACTGCGTGCCTTTGCCCGCAACCACGTGTTCGACAGCTTCTTGCGACGTCCATGCGTGCTTGTAACGATGCACGGTCACCAGAGCGTCGTACACATCTGCGACGGCAACGATCCGCCCGCTGAGGGGAATGTCCTGGCCGGATGCGCCCGATGGATAACCGCTGCCGTCCCAGCGCTCGTGATGGGACAACGCCACCTCGGCGGCGAGTTGGATCAGTGTCGACCTGCTGCCCGCGAAGACCGTCGCCCCAACCGTCGTGTGTGTCTTCATGATCTCGAACTCGGCGTCGGTCAGTGACCCCGGCTTCTGCAGGATTGCATCGGGCACGCCGACCTTGCCGACATCGTGCAAACGGCCCGCCAGGCGAAGCTCCTCGGCCCAGCCGCGATCCTCGCCCAACTGCAGGGCGAGCTCCGCAGCGAGCTCACCTACCCTCGATGAATGCTCACCCGAATCGGGGTCGCGGTATTCGGCGATGGCCGCCAGCCGTTCGAACGCCTCGTAGTGCTGCTCCTCGAGGTCCTGCGTGCGAGCTGTCACCAGTTCCTCGAGCTCGGTCGTGCGAACCCGCAGCAACTCGGCCTGGTCGCGCGCAGCGAGAGTGTCGTGCGAGATCTGAAGGGTCTTGATTCGCAGGTCGGTGTCGCGATTGAAGATCTGCTCGTGGATCCGGGTGCACGCCTCGCGGTGCAGCAAGGCTTCCTCATACCGCCCGAGTGACTTCAGCACTTCGGCCAGCAGACCATGAGCGACCAGTTCCATGTCGGAGAACTCGCTCTGCTGCGCAACGGCCACCGCTCGTTCGAGAGCCAAGATGGCGTCGTCGTTGTCGCCATTGGCAATGCACACTCGACCCCGGGCGATCTGGACAGCGACCACCGCGACAGGAGGGGTGCGGGTGTGCTGTGCGGCAAGGAGTTTGAGCGATTCGTCGGCCTCGTCGAGACATTCGGCAGCTCGCGGCAGAAGGTGAAGGACCGCGTAGGCCTCGGCCAGGTTGGCGAGGATCTCGGCGACGTGGTCTGGCAGATGCTCGCGGGCGATCTCGAGAGCCGCCTCGCCAAGGCTGACGGCGAGAAGATTCTCCTGACGTTCCGCGCGAACCTTTGCCATGTTGGCCAACGTCATCGCGTCGAAGCCTCGGCGCGGGCTCTTCCGGTTGGCTTCGAGCGCAGCTTCGTAGGTCACGATCGCGCGGTCGGTATCTCGCAAGCTGTGGTGTACCGCGGCGATCGTGTTGAGCAGGTTGCCGAGGTCCGCCAGGTCTGTCGTCGACCGGTAGATCTCCAGCGCTTGCAGCAGGCTCTCTAGCGCTTGTGAGTAGTTGCCGGCCTGATGGTGCACGATGCCGACGAGGTTGAGAGCCCACACCTCGACGACGGGCGCCGCGCACCGGCGCGCCAGGTCGCGGGCTTCGAGAGCCAGCCCGAACGCCTCGTCGAGTTGACCGAGCTGGTAGGTCACGCTGGCCAATCGGTAGAGCGCCTCGGCCTCGCCTTGCTGATCGCTGTTCGATCGTGCCAGGACCCTCGCTTGCTGCACCAGCGACCGCGACTTGATCAGGTCATCGGTCTCGGCAATGCGCGCCTCATCAAGAAGGCCGCGGACGGACTTGCCGTTACCCGCCCCTTCCTTCAGAGATATCGCGGACATCGCCAACGATCAACCAACCCTTCAGTCCTCCTCGGACCACGCGAACCTGAACGCCACGTCGGCGCCACACGTGGTTATCGGCAGGCAGTGACCAAAGCTTGACTGATGCGTAGGGTGAGAAATGACCACTCGCAGTGTACGTATGGCCACGCCAATCCTCCCCGTATCGTGGAGAGAATGCGGGACGGACTGCGGTGACCAGCACTCGGCGCCGGGTCGACAGTTCCGCCGTCTCCGCGTTCTTGCCAGTCGTCGCAGTGGTTCCGCTCTGGCTTTTGGCGCTCTTGGTCGTCTGGCTGCCACTACGCGTGGTCTGGCACATCACATTCGTCGCGCTGGTGCTCGGTTATCTCGCAGCGGCACTGCTGCTGTTTCTCCGCCCCGTGCAAGTGCTGGTCCTCGCGCCGCTGCTGGGGGCCAGGCGCCCGACCCGTCAGGAGCGGGCGACGCTCGACATCGCCTGGCGATCGGTGCTGCAGGCCAACCGCCTACCGGCGCGGCGGTTTGTCATCGCCGTCCTGCCCATCGACGAGCTCAATGCCTTTGCGTGCGGTGGCCACCTGGTCGTCGTCACGTCGTATGCGATCGACACCCTGCCCCGCGACGAGCTCAGTGGAGTGCTGGCCCACGAGCTCAGCCACCACCTTGGATTCCACACTGTTGCGTTGACCATCGGCCACTGGTTGAGCTTGCCGGTGTTCGTCCTCGCGCGGATCGGCTTCTTCTTGCAGAACGTCGCGACGGCGGCGACGCGCACATTCGCCAGGCGGTCGTCATCGCTCACGGTCCTCGGCCAGGCAGTCAGCGCGCTCCTCATGGCGATCTCCTGGGTCTTCCTCAGTGGTCTGCTCTTGAGCAACGCCATCGCCAACGTCGTCGGACGCAACGCCGAGTTCCAGGCCGATCGCCGCGCCGTGACGATGGGTTTCGGCAGGCCCCTGGCCAGCGCCCTACGGCGGGTCATCAACGATCGGCGTGGTGAGCGCCCGACGACCTTGCGCGAACGCCTGGCGGCGACCCACCCGTCGGCGCGGACCCGCGTCGCCCAGATCGAAGCCCTCCTGCGGTCGCGGCGCGCCCGATAGCGTCCGGCTGTGAGCGCAGCGCTGCAAGCACGGGCCCTGACACGTCGGTTCGGCGACAACGTGGCCGTCGCTGGAATAGACCTCGAAGTTGCTGCGGGCGAGATCTATGGCTTCCTCGGTCCCAACGGCGCCGGGAAGAGCACGACCGTGCGAATGCTGACAACGCTGCTTCTTCCATCGGCAGGCACGGCCACCGTCGCCGGCTTCGACGTTCGCAACGACGCCGACAAGGTCCGATTGCGGATCGGTGTCGCGCTGCAGGAAGCGGCCCTGGACCCGAAACAGACCGGACGTGAGTTCCTCGACATGCAGGGCCGCCTCTACGGGCTCAGCGCCGCGGACCGCCGCCGCCGAGTCAGCGAACTGCTGGTGCTCGTGGACATCGGCGAGGCGATCGATCAGCGGATCGGCACGTACTCCAGCGGGATGAAGCGGCGACTCGATGTCGCCGCCGCCTTGGTGCACGAACCGGAGGTTCTGTTCCTCGACGAGCCGACGACGGGGCTCGATCCCTCCAGTCGCGCGGCAGTGTGGGATGAGGTCCGCCGGCTGAACGAGCAGCACGGCGTGACCATCTTCCTCACGACGCAGTATCTCGAGGAAGCCGATGCACTTGCCGATCGAGTGGGAATCATCGCCAAGGGCAGGATCGTCGCGGAGGGCACGCCGACGGATCTGAAGCGGTCGGTCGGGTCCGACGTCATCATCGCCAAAGGCCAGCCAGGCGACACCGAGCGCATCAAAAAGGTCTTGGAATCGGTCGAAGGTGTCGGATCGATCGAGTTCGCAGGGGACGAGGTCGTCATCTCGGCGGCCACCGGTGCCAAAGCGATCAGTCCGGTCGCTGTCGCTCTTTCGGACGCCGGCATCGCAGTCGAGGGCCTCACACTGCGGACACCAACGCTCGATGACGTCTTCTTCCGCGTCACCGGCGAACGTATGGGCGAGGAGTCACCATGAGCTCGGTTGCACCCGCGGCCGGCCGCGTTTCACCACGCAACGCCGGCTTCCTCGAGGATCTGCGCAGCGTCTCATTGCGAGCGGTCCGGCTCACGTGGCGCGACCCCGAGGCGTTTCTGCCCGCGCTCGTCATCCCCGTGTTCTTCTTCGTGGTCAACGTCGGAGCCCTGCAGAAGTTCGTGGAGGGCAGCTTCCCCGCGGGCTTCGACTACAAGGCGTTCCAACTGCCAGTGGCCGTCGTGTTCGCGGTCACCGGTGTCAGCCGCGCCAACTCGTTGGTGCTCGACATCCAGAACGGATACTTCGACCGACTGCTCCTCACACCCGTCCGCCGCGGCACGTTGCTGCTCGGCTTGATGAGCGCCGATGTCGTGCTGATCATCGCACTCGCCACACCCGTTGCGGTTCTCGGACTGATCGTCGGGATACATTCCGCGACCGGCCTGCTCGGCGTCGTTGCCTTCGTCCTGATGGCCGGTTTGTGGGGCCTGGCGTTCACCGGCTTCCCATACGCGATCGCCCTGCGCACCGGCAACCCCACGGCTGTCAACAATGCGTTCCTGTTGTTCTTCCCGTTCGCATTCCTGACCACCGCGTACCTTCCACGGGAGAAGATGACGGGCTGGCTGGCCACTGCCACGAGGTTCAACCCGACCACGTATCTGCTCGAAGGGATGCGTGCCTTGCTGCAGGAGGGCTGGCAATGGGCCCCTATCGGCCGCGCCCTGCTGGCAATCGCGGGAGTCGGAACAGTTTCGTTCAGCCTCGCCTTCACCGCCCTCCGCGGAAGAGTGAAGCGCAACTAGAAGATGGCGCGGCTAGACCATTTTGCCAACGCAGTCACCGCCAACGGCGCATCTGGCCGTCTCCGGTGCCTGCGGTGCCGGGTGGTCAGCGGCAGTCGGCGGCCGCCCCAGCCCCTTCCGAATCGTCCGTGACGAAACTCGACTTCCGTCAACCATCTGGGCGCGAGGCCCACCTCACCCTGCCAGGTCGCCCACGCAGACTGGCGCCCGGATCGTCGCGAAGCGGGCGGGAGTTTCGTCACGGACGATTCGAAAGGAGTCGGCGTTAGGAATCGGTTCCGATGGGGGCGATCACTGCACCGAGGACTGCGATGAGGTCGTCGGGGGCGATCTCGATGTCGAGACCTCGTCTACCTCCGCTGACGAAGATCGTGTCGAAGAGCACGCAGGTCTCATCGATCACGACGGTCAGCGGACGCTTCTGACCGAAGGGACTGATCCCACCGATGACGTACCCGGTCAAGCGCTGGGCCGTCTCCGGCTGGCACATCTCGGCACGCTTTGCATGCACCGCGGCGGCAAGCTCCCTCAGTGAGAGTTGGCCGCTGACGGGGACGATCGCGACAACGTGGTCGCGGTCGTCGACGGTCGCGATGAGCGTCTTGAACACACGCTCCAGCTCCACCCCGAGGGCAATCGCAGCGGCGTGTCCGTAGTGGCGATCGGCGGGATCGATCTCGAACTCGTGAAGCTTGAACGAAACTCCGGCAGTGTTCAATGCGACGATCGCGGGAGTGCCCCCTCGTGGCATGACGTGAGCCACTTCAGATCGTTGCGTGGCTGTTGAACTCTTCGACGAGCGGCGCGTACGAATCCATCTTGGCCAGGGCCTCATCCCTGTCGAGCGGTGGCAGGACCAATGCCCCGAAGCTGGCGCCGATGTCGCGCAGATGCCCGATGTGAGCAGCATCGGGCTTGGGACCGAAGACGCCGAGTTGCAACGTCGACGGGTCGCGGCCGGCGGACTCGGCGACATGCTGCAGTTTGGTCCAGGACTCGTCGATCGGCCAGCGGCCTTGGATGGGCATCCACGCGTCGGCATATTCGACGATGTGGCGGAAGTGCAGATCCTTCGGCGAACAACCGACGATGATCGGTGGGTGCGGGAACTGCACCGGCTTCGGCCACGCCCACGATGGTTCGAGGTTGACGTACTTGCCGTGGAACTCGGCCTCTTCCTGCGTCCACAGCGCCTTGCAGGCCAGCAGCTTCTCGCGGACAACAGCCCGCCGATGGCCGATGTCGACGCCGTGCGATTCCATCTCTTCGTGGTTCCACCCGAACCCGACGCCGAACAGCAAACGACCGTTCGAGATGACATCGAGCGACGCAACTTCCTTGGCCAACCAGATGGGATCACGCTGGGCCACCAGCGTGATGCCCGTACCGAGCCGCAGCGTTGTCGTCACCGCCGCAGCCGCCGTAAGCGCGATGAACTGATCATGCGTTCGCCAGTACTCCTCCGGCAACGGTGGTGCTCCTTCGATGCCTCCCCACGGTGTGCGGCGGCTGGAAGGGATGTGCGAGTGCTCGGGGAACCACAGAGAATCGAACCCACGAGCTTCGGCTTCGCGAGCCAGCTCCATCGGCTGGATACCGCGATCGGTCGGGAACATCATCACTCCGAGACGCATGCGGCCACCGTACTAGCCAAGCCGGACGGCGACCCCCGCCAGAGATGGATCAGCGGGGGGGTGACGCTCGAAGACCATCGGATCGTGACCGGGGACGATCACACCGCCGGGTCCGGCCAGTGCCCGGAGGCGGTCATAGCCCGCGATCATCGCGGGAACGTCGAACACGATCGGGAACGGCCGGGTCGCCTCCATGTTCTCGTAGTAGTGGCTGGCATCCGATGCGAGGACCAGCCATCCCGTAGCCGTGTTGACGCGGACGACTTGGAGCCCATCGGTGTGGCCGCCGACGTGATGCAACGAGATCCCGGGAGCGAGTTCGCTGTCGCCGTCGAGGAAGTGCACCCGCTTGGCGTGCACGGCCATCACCATTTCGGCGACATGCCGAGACGTGAAGGCGTGGCTGTATTGGCTATCGCTCATGTTTCGCCCCGTCGCGAAGTTCATCTCTCTGTCCTGAAGATGAAACCGTGCGTTCGGGAACTGGTCGAACCCACCGACATGGTCGTAGTGCAGATGGGTCAGCACGACCGTTGAAGCCGCTGCTGCGTCGATGCCGATCAGCGCAAGCCCTTCGGCAGCGGTTCGCAGCAGCCGGCGGTTGCGCGAACTGGCATCGAAGGTGTTGAACCCGGTGTCGACGATGATCGTCGAGTTGCGCCCGACGATTGCCCAGACGAAGTAGTCCATCGGCATCGGAACGTCGTGGGGATCGCCGCCGAGGAAATGCTCGGGCCGACGCGCATCGCGCTCCGCATACTTGACCGCGAACACCTCGTAAGTCTCCGCTTCGGGCATCGACGTAGGGTACCGAACATGGATGATTCACTGTTTCAAGCAGGTATAGATGCGCGCTCCCGGGTGCTCGGCCCCGAGTTCGTGACCAAGGCATTCGCCAGCGCCGACAGCTTCAACCGGGACATGCAAGAGATCATCACCGAGTACTGCTGGGGTGGCGTGTGGGGACGCAGCACGCTCAGCGATCAGCAGCGCAGCCTGAACAACCTGTGCATCCTCGCCTCGCTGAATCGCTCCCATGAGTTCAAGCTGCACTTCCGCGGAGCGCTGCGCAACGGCTGCAGCCTCGACGAACTGCGCGACACGTTGATCCAGGTGATGGTGTACGCCGGCGTACCAGCAGGGGTTGAGGCCTTCCGGCTCGCCCGAGAGGTGCTCGACGCAGAAGGAGTGGTGCCTCCGCCGAGCGACAGGCCGATGCCGGACGTGCCCGGCAGCGCGCGATGACTGTCGGGTTCATCGGTCTCGGCAACATGGGCGGGCCGATGGCCGTCAACGTCGCCGCGTGGTCCCCCGGTCTGGTGTGCTTCGACACGGCCGGAACCGAAGCGAGGATGCCGAAGACTGCCGTTGCCGCTGCATCGATCGCTGACCTGGCTCGGCAGTGCCGAACCGTCTTGATCAGCGTGCCCGATGGCGCGGCGACGTTGGACGTTGCCCACCAGATCCTCGCGACCGATGCCCGAGCCGTCGAGACGCTGATCGATCTGTCCACGATCGGGCCGAAGGCCGCAATCGAGGCCGCTGCGCTCCTCCACCCGGCCGGCATCACCTATTGCGATGGCCCTGTCTCGGGTGGTGCCGCCGGAGCGCGCGCCGCGACGATCTCGCTGATGTTCGGGGGACCTGTCGACGTGCTCGACTCTCATCGCGAGCTGCTCGAGTCGTTCACCGGAAACATCTTTCACGTGGGCGAACGCGCAGGGCTCGGCCAGGCGATGAAACTGGCGAACAACTACTTGTCGGCCACGGCCCTCGCGGCCAGCTGCGAGGCGGTCGCTTTTGGCGTCGCCCACGGTCTCGACATGTCGACCATGATCGACGTGCTCAACGTCTCGACTGGCCGCAATTCCGCAACGGTCGACAAGTTCCCCAATCGCATCCTCACCGATACCTACGACGCCGGCTTCTCGACGGCGCACATGACCAAAGATGTCGGTTTGTTCGTCGACAGGTCCGACGAAGTCGGCACCGTCAACACGGTCGGCACCGCCGTGGGGGACACATGGCACCACTGTGATGCCGCGATGCCCGGGAGCGACTTCACCGAGATCTGGAAGTTCGTGGCTAGTCGAGCTCTTCGTGGAGGAACGCGACCACCTTCGGCCAGATGACGGTTGCCACCTCCTCGTTCAGCGTCCCCAGTGCGTTGTGCGGCGCCATGAACGCATGGCCGGTGCCGGGATGCACAGTCAGCTCGACGTCCTTGCCCATGGCCT
>JANMRB010000282.1:0-3675 GCA_031370825.1 Ilumatobacteraceae bacterium | reverse complement strand
CCAGGCCGGCAAGTTCGTCGCGAACAACCCTGGCGCCAACATGTCGCTCTGGCTCGCCACGCAGCGCGCCGCTGGGTTCGATCCGCCGGTCATCGTGGTCAGCATTGGACCGAACGACATCATTGCCTGCAGCGGCAACGTGCAGTGTGCGGCAGACGACATCCGCGGTTTCATGGACATCGCCGGCACCGATCACGAGGTGTGGTGGGCACTCCAGACAGCAGCCAAAGCGTCCAATCAGGCAGCGTGGAACGAGGCGCTTCAGATTGTCGCCGACGAGCGTCCCAACCTGGCGTTGTGGGACTGGCCGGCGATCCAGCCCGGTTCCGGAATCGCACTGGCTGCGGACAACACCCATCTTCCCGGCGCGTCCCAATATCGCGCACGCAGCACGCTGATCGCCGATGACGTCACCACCCGGCTCGGCGTGTCGAGACAAGTCGGTGGCGAGGTCACCCCGCCGCCCGGCGGCGCGTCGTACGACTACCAACCGGTCGGACCACAGCGACTGATCGACACCCGCAACACGGGCCAACGCCTCGCGGCGGGCGGAACACTGACCGTCGACCTGCCTGCGCTTGCGCCGACCCTGGTCGCACCCGACGCCGCCGCAGCAGCCATCAACGTGACCGCGGCGGACCCCGCAGCGGCGGGCTTTCTGACGGTGTGGCCATGCGGACCGGAACGACCGGTCGCGTCCAGCGTCAACTTCCTCGCAGGGCAGGCGCGCGGCGCTCAAGCCACGACAGTGCTCGGGCCCGGCAGAACGCTGTGCGTCTTCAGCAACACTGCCGCCGACGTCGTCGTCGACCTGCAAGGTGTGTTCGTCCCGTCGGAAGGGCTCCGGTTCGCCCCGATCAACCCTCCCATGCGGATGATCGACACGCGCAACGTGGGCGGTACGAGGAACATCACGATCCACGCCCCGCTCGACGCGCAAGCTGTCGCAGCAACCCTTACCGTCACAGGAGGCAAGACATCCGGGTTCCTCTCGGCGTATCCGTGCTCGGGCGATGTTCCGACGGTGTCGAACGTGAACTGGCAGGCCGGCGAGACGGTTGCCGGCTCTGTCTTCGTTCCAACTTCCGCCGACCACACGTTCTGCATCTTCACCAATTCGCCGGTTGACGTGATCGTGGACGTCACAGGTGTGTTCGACATCACTGCCACCAGCCAGTTGCGGTTCACACCCGTCACACCGACGCGCATGGTTGATACGAGAATCGGAACCGGCGGATGGCGCGGTCATCTAGGTGTCGGGCAGACGATCGAGATCGGCGCAGCGCCCGATGCCGCGGTCGCTGTGACTGGCACGATCACCATCGTCAACCCCGGCGCCGACGGGTACTTGACCGGGTCGGTGTGCGGTCGGCCCGCCGGGGAGACGTCGTCGGTCAACGGGGCACGATCGTCTGTGATGGCCAACTCCCTGACCGTAGGGCTGTCTCCGGGAGGCAACCTGTGCATCAACTCCTTGGTCGCGTCGCACACGCTGTTCGACGCCACTGGATGGTGGATGCCGTAACGGTGGGTTCACGGACTTCGCGCACATTACCCAGGGGTAAGCCTGATTGACTAAGGGTCATGATCTTCGACGGCTTCGTCAACCAGCTGCCCGACTCTGACCCCGAAGAGACCCAGGAATGGCTCGATTCGCTCGACGCAGTCGTCGAGGTGCATGGCAAGACCCGAGCCCGCTACCTGCTCTCCAAACTGCTCGATCGCGCCAGGGCCAAGCTGGTCAGCTTCCCCGCCACGGTCAGCACGCCGTACGTCAACACGATCCCGCGTGAGCAGGAGCCGTGGTTCCCCGGCGACGAATACATCGAGCGAAGGATCCGTGCGTTCGTGCGGTGGAACGCTGCGGCCATGGTCGTGCGGGCCAACAAGAAAGCCGACGGCATCGGCGGGCACCTGTCGACGTTCGCCAGCTCCGCCAGCCTCTACGAGATCGGCTTCAACCACTTCTTCCGCGGCAAGGACGACGGTGTTCCCGGCGACCACGTCTACTTCCAGGGCCACGCTGCGCCCGGCGTGTACGCGAGGGCGTACATGGAAGGCCGGTTGACCGACGACGATCTCGACCACTTCCGCCGCGAGATCGGTCGTGGCGGTCACGGCCTGTCGAGTTATCCGCACCCGCGTCTGATGCCCGACTTCTGGGAGTACCCGACGGTCAGCATGGGCCTCGGTCCGCTCAGCGCTCTGTATCAAGCACGGTTCAACCGCTACCTGCAGAACCGCGAGCTCGACGACACGAGCCAAAGTCGCATCTGGGCGTTCCTCGGCGACGGCGAATGCGATGAGCCGGAAACCCTCGGCGCGCTGTCGTTGGCCAGCCGCGAGAAGCTCGACAACCTGGTCTTCGTGGTGAACTGCAACATGCAGCGCCTCGATTGCCCGGTGCGCGGCAACGGCAAGATCATCCAAGAGCTCGAGGCCGTGTTCCGAGGCAACGGTTGGAACGTCATCAAGGTCATCCTCGGATCGAAGTGGGACGACCTGCTGGCCAAGGACACCGACGGTGTGCTGCTGAACCAGCTCAACAACACCGTCGACGGTCAGTTCCAGCGCTACACCATCGAGAACGGTGCCTACATCCGCGACAACTTCTTCGGGCCCGACCCGCGCCTACGCCAATTGGTGGCCCACCTCAGCGACCAGGACCTCGTGCACCTCCCCCGAGGCGGTCACGACTACCGCAAGCTGTATGCCGCATACAAGGCGGCCACCGACAACATGGGTACCGGCGCGCCGACCGCAATCTTGTGCAAGACGGTCAAGGGTTGGACGCTCGGTCCCGACATCGAGGGTCGCAACGCGACACACCAGATCAAGAAGATGACGAAGGATCAGCTGCTCGTGCTTCGCGACCGGTTGTACATGCACGACGAGATCCCCGATAGGGCATTCGACGGCGATCTACCGCCCTACTTCCGCCCGGCGGAGGACTCGATCGAGTACCAGTACATGATGGAGCGCCGCAAGGCGCTTGGTGGGTCGATCCCGAAGCGCACGACTCGTGCCCGCAAGCCGTTGCATCTGCCCGACGACAGCGCGTTCGCCGAGCTCCTCACCGGCTCCGGCACACAGGCTGTCAGCACCACGATGGGCTTCACCCGTCTACTGCGCGGCCTCGCCCGCGACGAGAAGTTCGGGCAACGCGTCGTGCCGATCATCCCCGACGAGGCGCGCACGTTCGGTATGGACTCGTTGTTCCGCGAGCTGAAGATCTACGCGTCGCAGGGTCAGAAGTACGAGCCCGTCGATCACGAGATGTTGCTGAGCTATGCGGAGGCCACCAACGGTCAGATCCTCGAAGAGGGGATCACGGAGGCGGGTTCGACCGCCAGCTTCATCGCCGCCGGCACGGCGTACGCGACGCGTGGAGTACCGGTCGTTCCCTTCTACACCTTCTATTCGATGTTCGGCTTCCAACGTGTCGGCGACCTCATCTGGCAGGCAGCCGACGCGCGAACGCGTGGCTTCCTCCTCGGCGCAACAGCTGGACGCACGACGCTGATGGGCGAGGGGCTGCAGCATCAAGACGGCCATTCGCTGGTGCACGCGTCGACGGTGCCGCCGTGCCAGGCATACGACCCTGCCTTCGCGTACGAGGTTGCCGCGATCGTCCAGGAGGGCCTGCAGCGCATGTACGGCGGTGGCGGCGAGGAC
>JANMRB010000280.1:0-20823 GCA_031370825.1 Ilumatobacteraceae bacterium | reverse complement strand
CAGGATCATCAGCCACAGCAAGATGCTGCCTTCCAACGCGCTCCACAATGCCGTGACGTTGAACAGCACCGGCGTGTCGCGCGAACCGACCTGCTGGATGTACGCCAGCGAGAAGTCGCGTGTGATCAGGGCTCGCTCCATCACCGCGACGGCGATGACTGCACCACCCAACGCCAGCCACGCGTAGTTGGCGATCGATCGCAGCAGCCGGCGATCGCCGGTAACCGTGGCAATTGTCAGACCCAGCGCGCCGAATGCACTGGCCGCCAGACCGACGATCAGCGCGGCGTGCCCGAGCAGGCCGTTCAGGCTTGCGGCTGCGAACATGCCGCTGACCTCGACGGATCGAGACGATCAGGATTCTTGGCCGCGTACTCGTTGGTGTGCTTGACCTCGAGCTTGTCGCCGTGGAACACGCCCTTGTCGGCCACCGGGGCACTGAGCGTGCCGTGAACGACCACAGGGATGCACTCCTGGAAGAGACCGCCCGGGTCGCCTTCGTATTGGACCGGGATCTCGACTCCTTGGAACGTGATCGTGAAGTCCGTGACGGCCCCCTTCTTCACGAGCGTCCCCTCCTCGACCGTTCCTTGGATGCGGAGCCGCCGGCCCACTTCGCAACCATCTTTGTGGCCGACCTCGTCGACGTTGCAATAGAAGTCGATGGCCGAGGTCAAGAACTTCGTCACGACTACGCCTCCGGCGACCAGCACGACGATCAACAGTGCGACGGCACGCCAATTTCGACGGCGGGCCGGAGGCGTGATCGTCGCTGTCGACTGACGCGGGCTCAGGTCCACGGAAGGTCTTCCGGGGGCAGCCGCTCAGCGAGGTTTCGTGCCCGTCGCAACATCGCCACGACCAGCACCCCGATGCCGCCGAACGTCGCAACGTAGCTGATGATCACGAAAGTCGTCTCCATTACAGAGTGGCCTCTTGGCGGCGTTCGGCAATCGCGAACTCGAGACCGTGCTCGTCGATGGCATCTTGCATCGCCAGAACACGCTGCCGGTGCATCACCAGCCAGACGTACATCAGGGTGAACACGATGATGCCGATGAACAGGCTGAACAGCATGAGGTACTCCAGCTTGCCCTTGGCGAAGCTCTCTTGTTGGTGCAGCGGACGCCACCATTGGACGCTGAAGTGCACCAGCGGAATCTCGAGGACGGACAACAGGGCGACGACCGCGCTGCGCCGTGCGCGTTGATGCTGACTGCCACCGAGACCGCGTACGGCGAGGTAGCCGAGGTAGGTGACGAACAGGAAGGCGGTGGTCGTGACCCGCGAGTCCCACACCCAGTAGACGCCCCACGAGACCCTGCCCCACAAACTGCCGGTCAGCAACGTGATCCCCATGAACAGCACCCCGACCTCGGCGCTGGCGCCGGCCAGACGATCCCACGTCAACGATCGAGTTCGCTTCGAGAGGTACGCGGCGCTGCTGACGGCTGTGACGATGAACGCCAGATATGCCAGCCACGCACTCGGCACGTGGATGTAGAGGATTCGTACACCCTTGCGCTGCACCGCGTCGTCGGGTGACAGGAACAGACCGAACGCCACGAACCACGCCAGCCCGATCAAGGTGGCGATGCCGATTGCGCGCGTGGCCGGGGTGCTCGTTGGCCCCTTCATGCGCCGTCGTCCACCAATGGGCCGAAACCGATCGATCCACCGATGCCGAAGAGGAGCGCATACGTGACCAGCAACGCCACCCATGCCCAACCCTCTCGCATCGAGATCCCTCCTACGCCGAGCGCGGCTTCTGTCGCTCGGGTTGCGCCGATCAGAACTGGTGCCACGACCGGTAGCAACAGCAATGGCAGCAGTGATTCGCGACCTTTGGTTCCGGCGGTGAGACCGCCATAAAGAGTACCGACCAACCCCAGCCCGCAGGAAGCGGCTAGCGCGCTCGTGATCAGCAGTACCGCGCCGCCGCCGTCGAAGCGACTGTTGTACAGCACGAAAGCGGCAGCGAACAGCAACGCCTCCAGCACCAGCAACTGAACAGCAAGTGCCGAGGCCTTGCCGAAGAAGATGCCTTGCGCCGGGATGCCCGCAGTGCGCAGCGCATCGAGTGCGCCGTCGCTTGCCTCGACTGCGAACGATCGCTGGACGACGACGAGCATGCTGAACAAAGTCGCCAGCCACACCAATCCGGGAGCGACCCGCACGAGGAGGTCGTCGTTGTCGAGGGCAAAGGCGAACAGCACCATGACGATCGCAGCGAATGGCAGGATCTGGTTGATGAGCACGCGGCTGCGCAGCTCGATGCGCAGATCCTTGGCGGCAACCAGTTTCGTAACGCTGAAGCTTGTCACGAGGTCCCGCCATCCTGGCCGCGGCCCCGCTCGCGGATCTGGCCGCCGATGACGTCGACGATCCGGGTCGCCAGCGCGCCGGCACGATCCAACTCGTGACTGGCGACGATCATGGTCGCGCCCGCAGCGGTGGCTGTCCGTAACACATCGTCGAGCTCGTCACGACCCGCGGCGTCCAGGCCCGCATGAGGTTCGTCGAGCAGCCACAGCTCGGCACGGCGGGCGATCATGCACGCGAGCGCGGTCCGGCGCCGTTGCCCCGCGGACAGCTTGCGAACCGGCACATCGCTGAGCCGGCCAGCGAGGGCCATGCGCCCGAGCGAGCCGGCGATCTCATCTTCGGAAGCGCCCACCGTTGCACCCCAGAAGGTGACGTTCTCGCGGACGGTGAGATCGGTGTACAGGCCGTTGGAATGTCCCAGCAAGCCGACGCGCGAGCGAACCGCCTGGCGCTGCTCGGCGAGATCGAGGCCGAGCACGATGGCCGTGCCACGCGCCGGAGGCAGAAGCCCGGCACAGAGCCTCAGCAAGGTGGTCTTGCCCGCTCCGTTGGGTCCACTGAGCAAGACGATCTCGCCACGTCGCACGCTCAGCGTCGCGCCGGCCAGCGCCGGGAACCGATCGAGCACGGCCACAACATCGACGAGTTGAACGACCGGATCCGTCTCCATAGGACGTGGCAACGCTACCGGCGGGCCGAACGGACCCTGTCAAGCTGCGACTCGTTCGTGCCGATAGCGTCGTCGATCGCACCATGTCCGAAAAACCTCCTGCCAGCCATGAGAAGGTCAGTCGATGGGACCGCCCCAAGCCGCCCCACGACTGGCGCTGGGTCGTCGGCGGGATCGGGCGCATACTGATCACCCTTGGGCTGATGATGTTCGCCTTCGTGGCGTACCAGTTGTGGGGCACCGGCATTCAGACGGCGCAAGCCCAGCGCACGTTGTCGCGGGAGTTCGACGAGCAGGCCGGAAAGACGCCGGTGGTCACGACAACCATCGCGCCCGCGACCACGCAACCTCTTACGACCGGGCCGACCAGCGGGACGGTTCCCGTCGAGGTCACCAGCACGACGACTCCTGCGGCCGTGGTGGGTGTCGCCAAGCCGATCCCCGAAGCCGGCGAAGCGTTGGCTCGACTGGAGATCCCGCGAATGGGCCTGAACCGCATCGTTGTCGAAGGGGCAACGGCCGACGCCTTGACGAAGGGGCCTGGACATTTCCCGGAGACCCCATTGCCGGGCCAGCTCGGCAATGCGGCAATAGCCGGTCACCGTACGACCCACCTGCACCCGTTCTTCGACATCGACAAGCTCCAGCCCGGCGACGAGATCATCGTCACCACCTTGAACGGCCGCTACACCTACCACGTCACCGGAACCGAAGTTGTCGGCCCCGATGACTACGCCGCGGTGATCCCGACGACCGACGTCACCAAGGCAACCCTCACCCTCGTCTCGTGCACACCGAGATATTCGGCCAGCAATCGCATCGTCGTGCGGTCCGAACTGGTGCCCGAGCTGTCCGACGCCTTGACGCTAGCGGCGGCGTCGGTACCGGTCCCCGACCCGGCCGAGCCGGCTGTGACGCTGCCCGATGAGGGGCCGGTCACAGTCCCCGACTCGGTCGGCCCCAGCCCCACGACCTCACCGGCAAGCGTGACAACAGCGACCACGAGCTCTGACGGCACAACCCCGGTCGACACGGATCCTCAGCCGGCTGGCCCAGTTGCAGCAACTCCCGACGCATTCTCCGATGGCTGGTTCAGTGACACCAGCGCGATCCCTCAGGCGCTGATGTGGGGGCTCGGCCTGGCGGCCATTGCCTTCGGAATCTATTGGGTCAGCCGGAAAGCCCGGCGCTACTGGGTTGGCGTGCTCGCCGGCTTCGTCCCGTTCGTCGTGGTGCTGTACTTCTTCTACGAGAACGTCAACCGACTCCTTCCCCCGAACCTGTGACCTCCGGCCCACGAGTGCAACGATGACGAGCGAACCCGAGCGTCCGGCTGCGGACCCCGTTCGAATGCGTCGTCGGCAGGTTGCCCGGTGGACCCGAATGGCCAACCGCATCGGCTACCTGTGCTTCGCCGTCGCCATCTTGACCTTCGTCATCGGCTTCCTCGTCAGCTTCAACGGCACCGTGTCGGCGATCGTCATCGCATCGATGATCGCAGGCTCTGTTCTGCTGGCGCCGGCGATCGTGCTGGGCTACGCGGTCAAAGCAGCAGAACGCGATGACCGTGAACACGGCTTCTAGAACTCATTTCGCAACGGCGCGCGCAGTTGTTACTCTTTGGTAACACGTATGAGCATCCGCCTTCCCGCTCCGGCCCGCCGCGAACAGATCCTCGACGTCGCCGTCGAGGTCTTCGCTCGCAACGGCTTCCACGGCGCATCGATGAACGATGTGGCCGAAGCCGCCGGCGTCACAAAACCCGTTCTCTACCAGCACTTCGATTCGAAGCAAGATCTGTACATGGCCTTGCTCGACGAGGTCGGAAACCGGTTGCTGACGGCGATCACCAAGGCAACCAACGGTGTTACCAGTGGGCGCCAGCAGACCGAGCAGGGCTTTCTCGCCTACTTCCAATGGGTTGCAGATGATCTCGATGCATTCCTGCTGCTCTTCGGGTCACGCGCCAGCCGAGACGAGGAATCGACCCAGGCCATCCGCCGCATCACCGCAGGCGCCGCTGATGCCATCGCTCCCCTGATCGCTGCCAACATCGGGCCCGATCACCGCCGGACGTTGGCCCACGGCCTCGTTGGCCTGGCCGAGGGCGTCAGCAGGCGCCTCGTCGAACAGGGCCAGTCATTCGACCCGCTCGTTCTGGGTCAGCAGGTCGCCGACCTTGCCTGGGCCGGTCTGCGCGCCGTTCACGACTGAGATCAGCGCGCGGAAAGGTTTGCTTCGAGGTCCGCCCAGAGATCTGCGACATCTTCGATGCCGACACTCATCCTCAGCAGACCGGGTGGTACGTGTGCATCTCCCGGGTACTTCTGGCGCCTTTCGATCGTGGTCTCGACGCCACCAAGGCTCGTGGAAGCCACGATGATCCGCACGCCCACGCACAGTGCGTCGGCTGCGTCTGCGCCGCCCTTGACGATGAACGAGACCATCGCACCCTGACCCGGATAACGCACCTCGGCCACTGCCGGGTGCGCGTCCAAGCGCTCCGCAAGTGCCGCGGCGTTGCGTTGCATGACAGCGAGACGGACCGGCAACGTGCGCAACCCGCGGAGCGCAAGGAACGCTTCGAGAGCCCCGGGTGTGGCTCCTTGGAAGGTACGCGCCTGTATCAGGCGCTCGTAGACAGCGTCGTCGGTTGTGATGCAGAGACCGATCAGCAGATCGCTGTGCCCACCGATGAACTTGGTGCCGCTGTGAAAGACCACAGTCGCGCCATCCTTGAGCGGCTTTTGGAGAAGGGGCGTAGCGAACGTCGAGTCGACCACCATGCGCGCGCCGGCAGCTTTGGCCGCGGACCCGATCGCCGGCAGGTCGGCCACGTCGAGCGTCGGGTTCGTCGGGGTCTCGACCCAAACGAGGTCCGCGCCCACTGCTGCGGCAGCGACCTGTGCCGTGTCGGTGATGTCGACCGGACGCAACTCGAGGTGACCCTGGGCTTGGTACTCGGAGAGCAGCGACCGCACACCGAGATAGCTGAACGTGGGTATCACGATGACCTTCGGTGCAAGCGCGTAGACGATGGCCGACGCAGCCGCCATCCCGCTCGAGAACGCTATCGCGGTACCGCCTTCCAACATGCCGACTGCAGTTTCGAGCGCCGCCCATGTGTCGGTTCCGTGGGTTCGCGTGTATTCACCGCCGGCTCGGAAGTTCGAAGCGAGCACGATCGGCTGGTTCAGGGGCTCACCCGGTTGCGACGGGCGACCGGCCATCACGGCGATGGTCGCTGGGGACAGGAGCGGTTCATCCGGCACTTGGCGCATCCGATCAGGTGAGGGCGGGCGCGAGTATGCGCCATTCTTCGATGGCGAGGGCTCGCGGATCGTCGGTCAGCACCTGAATGCACACGTGACTGGCGCCGGCGTCGCGATGTTCCCGCACGCGCTTGGCAATCGCCGCTTCGTCACCCCACACGACAAGGGCATCGATCAACCGATCGCTACCTCCGTCGGCGATGTCCTCGTCTGTGAACCCGAGCCGTTTCCAGTTGTTGGTGTAGTTCGGCAGCTCGAAGTAACGAACCAGGTTGGTTCGCGCGATCGCTCGTGCGCGTTCTGGATCCGTCTCGAGGATCACGCCCTGTTCGGCCGCCACCATCGCCTCGGGCCCTACGGCTTGGCGGGCAATGCCGGAATGTTCGGGTGTCACCAGATACGGGTGGACGCCGGAGGTTCGGGCCGCGGCCAACGCCAACATCTTCGGGCCAAGGGCGGCCAGAGCGCGGTCCTCGACGGCCAGCGGCACTGGCGCGGCGTCGAGCGCTTCGAGGAACGCGCGCGTCTGCGCTAGCGGACGCTGGTACGTGCCGGCATCGATGGTGCGGTCGATGAGGTGAGCATGGCTGATACCGATCCCGACGAGGAACCGCCGGCCGTGCTGCACAGTGAGCGCGGCGTGCTGCGCCGCGGTCTCTTCGGCCGTGTGCATCCAGAGGTTGAGAATGCCCGTGGCGATGGTGACAGTACTGGTCGCGCCGAGCAGATTGCCGACGGCACCGAACACATCGCCGCCCACGTCCGGAATCCACAACGCGCTGTACCCGAGGGATTCGAGCTCTGCTGCGGCGGCGGCGGTCTCGTGAGCGTCGCCGTGGCGGAGTGCGCTGCTCCACACTCCGATACCGACCGGGGAACGAGTCATGACGGACAGCCTGCCACGAAGCGGGCTCACACCCCTCGTAGAACGAAGCCCCTGTACCCCTCGACGAATCCGGCCGACAGCAGAGCCCGCGCCTCGTCGCCGGCGCGGTTGATCGGTTCACCGTTGACTTTGCGGACCTCGATGGAGCGTTGCCGCCCGTCTTTGACCAACGTTGCCAACGCGTCGGCCCACCCGCCGTCGACGGAGTCGGGGAACGTGACGAGATGCGAAGAACGGCGGTCGAACCACGCCAGCGGGAGTCCGCTGCGCAGCACCACGACTGCGCCCGCCGAACGGCTGGGCCGACCGGGTGTCTCCGGCCAATCCAGCGCCGCACCGTAGGGCTGGGCCGGATCGGTGGCCGAAAGGATGACCGGTGCCGGGACGAGCTCGGGGTGAAGTGCGGGGTCGGCGACCTCGCGTGCGGAACGCAGACGGTCGACGGCACCGGGGAGGGCGAACTGGGCTGCACCGAGACCGGCGACGAAGTAGCCGCGCCGAACCTGGCCGCGTTCCTCCAGCACCTTCAGCACGCCGTAGGCCGCTGCGTACCCTCCCCGCACCCCTTCCGCGAGCACAGCTTCGCGAGTGACGACGCCGTACCGCTCGAGTAGCTGCAGCGCTGCCGCGTGCGCAGCCTGAGTAGGCGACGGCACCGGCGGTCGCTGCGGCGCGACCAACGACCACCGACCCGCTCCCGCGGGCGGGCCGATGCGCGTCAGCCGACCGGGTCGTGGTCGTCCGCGCCGCGCTGCCGACGAGCGCGACGACTTGCCACCCGAGAGCATCGCCCGCAAGGGAGCAAGCGAGTCGTTGCTGACCTCTCCTGCCCAGACGAGATCCCACAGCGCAGCGAGCAGCTCGGCGTCGGTGCAATCCCGCGATGCGCCGCGCAGCTGGTTCCAGAAGCTGGCACCGTGAGCAGCCAAATAGGCGCGGACCGCATCGTGCAGCGGACCAGCAGGCGGCTCGGCAACCTCGAGCGACGCGTCGATGGCGGCGAACTGGTCGGCGAAGTACAGGCGGACCCTCCCGTCGCTGGGGCCGATCGCACCGCTGCCCACCCACACGACATCACCCGTCGTGCACAGCTCATCGAGATCTGCAGCCCGATAGCTGCGCAGCCGAGCCGGGAGGATCTCGCTCTCCAATGCCGACGCAACGATCGCTGCCCCTTGCAACTGAGCCAGCGCTTCGACAAGAGCATCGAGTCCACGACGTTCGCCGGGGATGCCATGCCACGCCTGGATGAAACGGGCATAGGCCTCGGGCTCGACGGGCTCGACCTCGCGGCGAAGCATTGCCAGCGATCGCCGCCGCAACTGGCGCAGCACGTCGGCGTCGCAATACTCGCGCCCGACCCCGCCGGGACGGAACTCGCCGTGAACGACGCGGTCGGCCGACTCGAGCGCGGCGAGCGCCCCGACGATCCGCTCGACGGGACAGACGAATCGACGAGCTACATCGGTGGAGGTGAACGGTGCGTGGGTGCGCGCATAGCGAGCGACCAACGACTCGAGCGGGTGAGCGACCGGTTCGGTGAAGGCCAGAGGAAGCCCGAGCGGGACGTTGCACCCGAAGGCATCGCGATATCGCGCAGCGTCTTCGGCGGCGATCAGCCTCGTCTCGCCTCCGAGCTGCACCTCGATTGCCCGCCGTGTGCGAACCAGATCCTGCAGCCATTCGTCGGCCGCGCCCTCGCAGCGCAGCTCGACCTCGGCTGGGTTCAGGTCGCCGACCTTGCGCAAAACATCGTGCAACTCGTCGGCACTGCGTGCCCTGCGGCCGTCGGCGACACACTGCAGCTCCAGCTCGACATCGGCGAGCACACCGGGATCGAGCAGCTCTCGCAGCTCCTCGGCGCCGAGCAGATCACGCAACAGGTCGCGATCGAGCGAGAGCGCCGCGGCTCGGCGCTCGGCCAGCGGCGCGTCGCCCTCGTACATGTACGCGGCGATCCAGTTGAACAGCAGGCTTTGCGCAAACGGTGAGGCCTTCGAGGTGTCGACGTTGACGACTCGCACGGCTCGACTGCGCAGCTGACCGAGCACGTCGCGCAAGCCGGGCAGATCGAACACATCCTGCAGGCACTCACGCGACGTCTCCAACAGGATCGGAAACGTCGGGTACTTGGAGGCAACCGTCAGCAGATCGGCAGCGCGTTGGCGTTGTTGCCACAGCGGCGTTCGCCGATCGGGTCGGCGACGCGGCAGCAACAGAGCACGTGCAGCACATTCGCGGAATCGCGCGGAGAAGAGCGATGTCTGCGGAAGGGCTCCGACGACCAGCTCGTCGATCTCGTCGGGATCGATGATCAGTTCTGCCATGGGCACGTTGTCGGCCGCTTCGGGGAGCCGCAGCACGATGCCGTCGTCACTCCACATGATCTCGATCGGCATGTCGAATCGCTCCATCAGCCGACGCTCGATCGCCATCGCCCACGGCGCGTGAACCGGCGTGCCGAACGGCGACAGGATGCAGACCCGCCAGTCGCCGATCTCGTCGCGGAACCTCTCGATCACGACCGTGCGATCGTCGGGAACGACACCCGTGGCCGAAGCCTGCTCGTCGAGGTAGCTGACGACGTTTCCAGCTGCGAATCGGTCGAGGCAGTAGTCGCCCATCAGCTTCTCGACGGCAGCGTGCGTGCTGAGGCCGCGCATCTCTCGTTGAAAAGCCCCGAGGGCACGACCGAGCTCCAGCGGCCTGCCCGGCCGATCGCCGTGCCAGAACGGCATCTTTCCTTGCTCGCCGGGCGCCGGCGTGACCGTGACGCGCTCGAACGTGATGTCTTCGATCCGCCACGTACTGGCCCCGAGTATGAACGTTTCCCCTGGCCGGCTTTCGTAGACCATCTCTTCGTCGAGCTCACCCACGCGAGTCCCGTCGGGCAGGAACACGCCGAACAGACCGCGATCGGGGATGGTGCCGCCGCTGGTAACGGCCAATCGCTTCGAGCCGTCTCGGGCGCGCAACGTGCCGGCGGTGCGATCCCACACCAGTCGGGGGCGTAGCTCGTTGAACTCATCGCTGGGGTAGCGGCCGGACAGCAGGTCGAGCACGTTGTGCAACAGATCGTCGCTGAGCTCTGCGAAGTTCGCGCAGCGTCGCGTCATTGCACCTACCGACTCGACGGTGCACTCGGGATGCGTAGCGACATGAGCGACGATCTGCTGAGCAAGAACATCCAGCGGGTTGCGAAGGAACCGGGTGGTCTCGATCTGGCCGGTCACCATGCGCTGGGCGACAACCGCAGCCTCGAGCAGATCACCTCGATGCTTCGGGTACAGGGTGCCACGACTCGGCTCACCGACTGAGTGTCCGGCGCGCCCGACGCGTTGCATGCCTCGCGAAACTGCACCAGGCGATTCGACCTGGATGACGAGATCGACCGCGCCCATGTCGATGCCCAGTTCGAGAGAGCTGGTCGCAACGATGCCGCGCAGCGCCCCGCGCTTCAACTCATCTTCGATGACAACTCGTTGTTCGCGGGCCAGCGAACCATGGTGCGCCTTGACCAGCTCTTCACCGGCCAGCTCGTTGAGGTTGGCCGCCAACCGCTCGGCCTGGCGGCGGGCGTTGCAGAAGATGATGGTGCTGCGATGCGACAGGACCTGGGCGAGAACGGCCGGATACACGCTCTCCCAGATGTTGCCCATCTCTTCGACGGGCACGACGACGTCGACTTCCATCTGCTTGCGCATGCCTGCGTCGACGATGTTGACCCTGCGCCGCGCGCCGTCAGGACCGTGGCCACCGAGAAAGTGGGCGACCTCCTCGAGCGGGCGTTGCGTCGCTGAGAGCCCGATGCGCTGTGGTGGTCGCTTCGTGATGGCCTCGAGTCGCTCCAGCGACAACATCAGGTGGGCTCCGCGTTTGGTCGTAGCCATGGCGTGAATCTCGTCGATGATCACGGTGTCGACGTTGACGAGCGTGTCCGCAACCGACGAGGTCAGCATGAGGTACAGGCTCTCGGGAGTCGTGATCAGCAGATCGACCGGGTGGCGGATCAAGGCTTGACGATCCTTCGGCGAGGTGTCGCCGGTCCTCATTGCCACCGTCGGTTGGTGGAAGGGCACACCCAGCCGCTCGGCGGCCAGTCCCACGCCCGTCAGCGGAGCGCGCACGTTCTTCTCGATGTCGAAAGCGAGAGCACGGAGCGGCGAGATGTAGACCACGCGGGTGCGGCGCTTCGGGTCGGCCGGTTCGGTCGTGCACAACCTGTCGATCGACGCCAGGAACGCGGTCAGCGTCTTTCCACTGCCGGTCGGGGCGCAGACCAAGGTGTGGGCGCCGCTGAGGATCGCCGGCCATCCGTCGATCTGGGGGGTTGTTGGCTCCGGGAACGACGCCGCGAACCATGCCCTGACGGCCGGCGAGAACGCCCCGAGCACCGGATGATCAGCCACGGTCCCAGGCTAAGCCCGGGGTGTGACAGGGCGTTGCCGGTTTTGTCGCTGCCGACACGGTGAGCACGCTCCGAGCGACACAGTTCGACAGCCGATAGAGTTGTACGACCCATGACGCAGCAGCACCCCGATCTTGCCGCCGAACAGGACTTCATCGAGCACGCCTACCGGTGCCTCGAGATCAGCCGCGATGCGGCCTGGCGGATGCGAAACCTCCACGAGGGAACCCTCGGCGGGACGTTTCAGGCGCGCTACGAGCGCGACGTGTTCGACGAAGCCGTCGTCAACCGGCTGACACAGCTCGACCTCGGCAACGCCGCACTGGTGTTCGGCCGCATCGACCGGATGGCCGAGACACCCGACGGGCTGGAAACGTTCCACATCGGCCGTTTGGCCATCGCCGACGAAGAGAGCGAACCCGTGGTCGTCGACTGGCGGGCGCCCGTTGCCGAGCCGTTCTACCGGGCCACGGGCCGCGAGCCGATGGGACTAGCGCGCCGTCGCCACTTCGCTGTGCAGGGACGAACGCTGCTGGGGCTCGAGGACGAGCTGTTCGGCGACGGTCACCTAGGGGTCGGCCACGACGACGGTCTTGCCGACGGGCTGAACGGTGAGAACCGCCTGGGCCCCGACAACGGGTTACGCGGCTACAGCACGCTGTTGGCTGCATTGGAACGCGGTCGTACCGGCCAACTCGGCGACATCGTCGCCACCATCCAGGCGGAACAGGACGAGATCATCCGCAGTCCTCAGGCCGGTGTGCTGGTGGTGCAGGGCGGTCCGGGAACGGGCAAGACCGTGGTGGCATTGCACCGCGCCGCCTACCTCCTCTACACCTACCGCTTCCCCCTCGAGGACCAGGGCGTGCTGGTCATCGGACCGAACCGTGTGTTCCTGCGCTACATCGAGCAGGTGCTCCCCTCGCTCGGCGAGGCCGGAATCGAACAGGTGGTGCTCGGCGACCTCGTGCCCGATGTCAACTGGGCGCGGTACGCCATCGACACGCCGGACTCACCAATCGCTGCGACCGTCAAGGGCAACATCCGAATGGCCGATGTGATCGACCAAGCGGTGACCGATCGCGAGCGTCCACTGCGCGCCGACGTCGTCGTGCCATTTCGGACGGGCTACCTGCGGCTGCGCGCTGAGGAGACACAGCGAATCGTTCGATCCGCGCAACGCCGGTTCCGCCGACACAACGCCGCGCGACGATGGGTCGAGGGCGAGATCTGGTCGACGATGGCAACGACGTGGCGCGACGGGACCGTGGATGCGCACGACGTGAAAGCGGCCGTGCGAGCGATGCCCGAGATCCGCGAGGCGTTAGAGCGGATGTGGCCACTGCTGACGCCGGCGGAACTGCTGCACGACCTGTTCGGCAGCAAGGCGTTGTTGAAGCTGGCCGGATCGAAGCATCTCAGCGAAACCGAGTACCTCGCGCTGTACCGCCCGCGGCTCGACGACGTCAACAAGGTTCGATGGACCGAAAATGACGTCGCCTTGCTCGACGAGGCTCGCAGCTATCTCGGGTCGAAGACCACCCGCAACAATCAAGGCCAGAACGGCAACGCACCCGGGCAACCCGACAATGACGAGATTCGGACATACGGCCACATCGTCGTCGACGAGGTGCAGGACCTCACGCCGATGCAACTGCGCATGGTTTCGCGTCGCTCGTTGAACGGCAGCATGACTGTCGTCGGCGACATCGCCCAAGCAACCGGAGCTCTGGCTCCCGACGACTGGGCTGACGTGTTGCGCTACCTGCCGGAGCACAAGCCGTCGCGCGTCATCGGACTCAGCGTCGGTTATCGAATCCCGACGCAGATCATGTCCCTGGCCAACCAGGTCATGCTTGCAGCGACGCCGACGCTGCGCGCGCCGACAAGCGTGCGACAGAGCGACGAGCTGCCGGAGTTCGTGCGGTCGGGGCCTGGCCATCTCTTCACCGACGTTGCCGAGGCAACTCGCAAGCTCACGAACGAGATCACCGATGGCACCATTGCAGTGGTCGCCCCCGACTCGATGGTCGAGCGTGTTTCGCAAACACTCGACTCGGCCGGCATCGCCCACGCCAGGGCAACTCGAACCGGCTTGGAGCTGGGGGTCACGGTCGTTCCGGTCAGCGTCGTCAAGGGTCTCGAGCTCGACGGCGTCGTGGTGGTCGAACCGGCCAACATCGTCGCCGAGGAACAGCAAGGGCTGCGCGCGCTCTACGTCGCGCTCACACGCAGCACGCGGCGGCTGACGATCGTCTACAGCGCTGAGCTGCCGCCTTCTATGCAGCTGCCAGATACGCCTGAACCAGCGCGGTGAGATTGCGGTAGACCTTGTCGGCCGCACCCGGTCGATTCAACCTGGCCGCGGTGCGACCCTTGGCGATCTCGGCGCCGATCTCGATGGCAATGTCGCGGTCCTTGGCCGTGACCTCGTCGCGCACCGCCGCCCAGAGTGCCTCGATCCTCTCGACGATGGCGAACTTGTCGCCGGCGTCGACGATCACGGCCGACAGCTGCCCGGCGTCCGTCACCAACATCGGCAGCAGCACCGCTGCGGACCCTGTTGGCAGCACCGTCGTGGTCGGAGCCAGTGAGCCCGTGCTGATCGACGAGTCGTAGGTGGTGGCAGCACACGATGCCATGGAGGCTGTCAGGACGAGGAGAGCGAGTGGCGTCCGGGCCCTCACGCAATTACCAGGATGCGGGCGCTGGCAAACGAGCCGACCCCCACGTGATGGCCTTCGATCTCGATGGTCATGGTTCCGTCAGGTGAAGCCGACGTCAACAGCCCGCTGCGGCCGGGAAGGATGCTGGACTCTTCGAGGAAATCGAGGAGGCCGGGAGTGAACTCCAGCTCTTCGGGGATGCGATTGATGGTGAACGACTTCCCCACGGCAATGTCGGAGAGCGGCACGAGAACCGGCTCGAGGTACAGCGAGCCCGGTATGGGGTTGCCGTGCGGGCACGTGGTGGGGCTCCCGAGCACGCGGTCGATCGCCCGCTCGACCGCGTCACTCATCACGTGTTCCCACTTGCCGGCCTCGTGATGGGCATCAGCCCACGACAGGCCGAGCATGTCGGTGAGGAAACGCTCGGCAAGGCGATGGCGGCGAACCACCAACTGAGCCAGCGCTTCACCAGATCGAGTGAGGCGGATCGCACCCTCGGTCGTGATCAGGCCCTCGGCTTCGAGCCTGCGAATCATCTCGCTGACGGCCGGTCGGCTGACCTGCAGCCGCTCCGCGATCCGGGCTTGGATGACGGCGACGTCGTCTTCGTCGAGCTCGAAGATGCACTCGCAATATTCCTCGAAAGCAGGGTGGTGCTCTCCGGAGGCGGGCATGGACAACAGGCTAGCGGCGCCATTTGAGCTGCGTTTGACGAGCGGCGGATAACGTGCGACCCGCATGTCGATCGCGCCATTCCTCCTGGCAGCCAACGGCCAGCGTGCGTCTCACACCCCGGTGTGGTTCATGCGTCAAGCCGGGCGGAGCCTTCCCGAATACCGTGCCAGGCGCGGCGACGGAAGCATTCTCGACGCCATCAAGCAGCCCGAACTTGCCGCAGAGCTCACAATGCAACCGGTGCATCGCTATGGAGTCGATGCTGCCGTGTTGTACAGCGACATCGTGGTGCCGGCCCACGCCGTTGGGTTCGGCATCGACGTTGCCCCGGGAACCGGTCCGGTCTGCGACGAACCGCTGCGCAGCACCGGCGACCTCCAGCGGTTGCGGCCGTTCGAGCCAGAGGCCGACACGCCGTACGTTCTGCAGACCATCAAGATCCTCGCGGCAGAGCTCCCCGACTCTGTACCGTTGCTGGCCTTTGCCGGCGCCCCGTTCACCGTCGCCAGCTATCTGATCGAGGGCCGGCCCAGCCGCACATATGAGCACACCAAGCGGTTGATGCACACTCAGCCCGAGCTCTGGCATGAGGTGATGCAGCGGTTGGTGCAACACGCCACCGCTTCGATTGCGAGCCAACTCGATCACGGGGCGCGTGCCTTCCAGTTGTTCGATTCGTGGGCTGGAGCCCTCAGCCGCAGCGACTACGACTCGTTCGTCCTTCCCTACAGCGCCGCGGTCTTCAAGGGCTTGGCGGAGACCCACCCCGATGTTCCGGGCATCCACTTCGGCATCGGCTGCGATCACCTGCTGGCGTCGTTGCACGCGGCGGGACCGCGAATACTTGGGCTCGACTGGCGCACCTCGATCACCGATGCACGCCGACGAATGGGCGACGATCTCGTCGTGCAGGGCAACCTCGATCCGGCGATGGTGCTGGCCGGATCCGAGACTGCTCTCGCCGCCACCGACGCCGTGTTGGCCGACAACAACGGCCACGCCGGGCACATCTTCAACCTTGGCCACGGTGTCCAGCCCAACACCGATCCCGATGTTCTCCGAGCTGTAGCCGATCACGTCAAGGAACGAACCGCTCGATGACCGAGACGCGGACCGCGGTGATGATGATGGGATACGGCACTCCACGCACACCCGCCGACATCCTGGCGTACTACACCGACATTCGCCGCGGCAACCCCCCGACCGCCGAGCAGCTGGAGAACCTGACCGCACGCTACGAGGCGATCGGAGGCATCTCGCCGTTGGCCGAGCGCAGCGAGGCACAGCGCCGCGCCGTGCAAGCCGCATTGGACCAGCGCGCGGACGGCCGATATCACGTCGTGCTCGGCATGAAGCACGCCACGCCGTTCATCGAGGAGGCGGTCGACAAGCTGGCCGCGCAGGGCTTCCGGCACATCGTCGGCCTGGTCCTCGCACCGCACTACTCGGCCTTCTCGGTTGGTCAATACCTCGATCGTTTGACCACAGCCGCGACGGCCCACGACATCGCGGTCGGCTCGATTCGGAGTTGGGCGACCGAGCCGGCCTTCATCGATTTCATCGCGACGGCCGTGCGCGGAAAGCTCGCGTCGCTGCCCGAGGATGCGAGGGTGTTGTTCACGTCGCATTCATTGCCTGAACGGATCCTGGTCAGCGGCGACCCGTATCCATCCGAGTTGGAGGCGACGGCGCAAGCAGTGGCATCGGAGGTCGGGCTCGACAACTGGGGTGTTGCCTGGCAGAGCGCAGGCCGTACGCCGGAGCCCTGGCTGGGTCCCGACATCTTGCAGGTGATCGATGAGCTGGCGGCGGACGGGCACACCCAGGCCGTGCTGGTCAGCGCGGTCGGCTTCGTCGCCGACCACCTCGAGGTGCTCTACGACCTCGACATCGAAGCCTGCCGCCGAGCTAGTGCACACGGCCTCGCCTTCGAGCGCACTGCGTGTGTCAACGACGATCCGGCAGTGATGGCCGCGCTCGCCGATCTCATCATCGGCGCAACATGAACGAGCCGCAGAACATTGCCGTCATCGGCGGTGGCATCACCGGTCTGGCTGCTGCTCACGCAGCACTCGCGCGCGGGGCGTGCGTCACGCTGTTCGAGTCGGCAGGGCGGCTCGGCGGGGTGATCCTGACGACTCCGTTCGCCGGGCACCCGGCAATCGATGAGGGTGCCGATGCCTTCCTTGCCCGCGTGCCTTGGGCGGTTGACCTGGCCAGGCAGGTGTCGCTCGGCGAATCGCTGACCTCCCCGTCGATCGGCAAGGCAGCGGTGTGGTGGGACGGCCTGCACGACATACCGGAGGGACTGCTGTTGGGTCTGCCCACCGATCTCTTCCGCCTGGCCCGCACCGACCTCCTGACTCGACGGGGCAAGCTGCGAGCCGCCCTCGAAGTCTTTCTTCCGCGCACCGACTCAGACGCCGACTCGATCGGCAAGTACGTCCGATCCCGTTTCGGAAACGAGGTCCACGAGCGCCTTGTCGATCCGCTCGTGGGCAGCATCTATGCGGCCGACACCGACGACTTCAGCCTCGTGGCGATCCCACAGCTGGCCGAGGTCGCCGTCCGCTCGCGCAGCGTGCTGCTGGCCGCCAGGCAACCCCAGGCCGCGTCCGGGCCCGTCTTCTATGCACCGACTGGCGGCGTCGGCGAGCTCGTCAACGCGGTCGCGACTGTTGTCGCCGCGCGGGGCGGCGACCTTCGTTGCGACGCGAAGGTCGCAGAACTGGCAGCAGATGGTCGATCGTGGCGTGTCGATGGCGAAGTGTTCGACAGCGTGATCCTGACCTGTCCCGCACGCGTTGCAGCATCGCTGTTAGCACCGTCCGAGCCGTCGGTGTCGTCGACGGTTGCTGCAATTCCTGCCGTCGGTGTCGTGCTCCTGACGCTCGCGGTACCGGCAACGGGGTGGCCCGATCGGCTCCGCGGTCTCTCGGGATACCTCGTGCCCAAGCCGCAGCAGCGATTGGTGACCGCTGTGTCGTTCGGATCGCAGAAGTGGGCGCACTGGGCCGCCGCCGAGCACATCATCCTTCGGGTCTCGCTCGGCCGCGATGGCTTGCCAGTGCTGCACCTCTCCGATGACGAACTGCTGGCGGACGTCCTTGACGAGCTGAAGGTGCATCTCGGAGTCGATCTCCAGCCGACTGACGTACGGGTCAGTCGATGGCCGAACGCCTTTCCCCAGTACCGTCCCCATCACGGCGTGACGGTTGCCGCCGCGGAGCATTTGCTGCCGCCTGGGATCGCCCTCGCAGGCGCCAGCTATCACGGCATTGGAATTCCCGCATGCATCCGCTCAGGTCAACAAGCGGCGGTCGCGGTGTTGCAGCGCTGATCCGCTGGCAGAATGTCTCATGCGGCGAAGAGCAACGGCGGTGGGCTGTGTGGTCCTTTTGGCCCTCTCGGCGTGTGGCAATGACGAGCCCGCCACCGCGGTAGCGGTCGAGGTGGTCTCGACAAGTGCCGCTACCACGACGACTTCGACACCTGCGACCACCTCGGCTTCGACAACCTCGTCTACCTCGTCGACGACGAGCACATCGACGACGACATCATCGACCACCACGACATCGGCCGTGCCGGAGACGTTGCCCAACCCTGAGAGCCCTCCAGCGGACCCCCGCGCGCCCGAAACGCTGACCCAACTGGGCACCATCGAGATCCCCAAGATCGGTGTCAGCAAGGCGATGTACGAGGGCATCACGCTGACAACGCTGGACCACGGTCCCGGACATTGGCCGGGCACCGCTATGCCAGGTCAGCTCGGCAACGTGGTCATAGCCGGACATCGGGTCAGTCACGACAGGCCGTTCCGGAACCTCGACCAGCTCGTCGTGGGAGACGATGTGATCCTGACGACGGATGACGGCCGGTTCGTCTACAAGGTCACCGGCACCGACATCGTCTATCCGGACGCGCTGTGGATCGCCGACCAGACACCCAATTACACCGCCACACTCTTCGCCTGTCACCCGGCGGGCTCCACGAGGCAACGCATCGTCGTACACCTCGCCCTGTCGACCGACGGCTAGCCGACTAGTTCTCCTTGACGGCTATGGTCGCTCGCTGATGTCGATCCGCGTCCCACGTTTCTCGACATCTGCCGCGCTCGCGATCGGCGCTGGTGCCAGCGTTGCGCTGTCGCTGCCACCGTGGGGCTTCTGGCCGCTTGCCTACATCGGCATAGCCATGTTCGAGATGTCTTTGGGAGAGACCGCGTCGCCTCGCGCCCGGGCAGCCAGAGGCTGGCTCTTCGGCGCAGCCTGGATGTATCCGGGCATGGCGTGGATGTGGTCGCTGACAAAGCCCGGCTACATCCTTGCGGCCGCGATCTTCGCTGGCTTTCACGCTGTCGCAGCGACGCTGTCGCCGCAGGGTCCGTGGCGCGTGATCGGCAGGCCGGCTGCGCACACGCTCGCCGAGGCACTGCGGTTGGTCTTCCCGTTCGGCGGCGTGCCACTGGCGACGCTGCCGATCGGCCAGGCCGACAGTCCGCTTGCCGGGGTCGTGCGGTTCGGCGGCGTGATCCTGCTGACGTGGATCGTCTTTCAGATCGGGTTTGCACTGGCGGGGCCGTCTCCGTTCGTGCCGCAGATGGCGCGCACCCGCGGTCGTAGCAACCGGGCACAGTGGCATGGTGCGATCGGGCTCGGCGTAGCGATCGTCGCGGCGGTCACCGCGCTCGCGTTCGCTCCGACGGGCACCCATCAATCTCAGCCATCGAGCCTGCGCGTGGCGATCGTGCAGGGTGGCGGACCGCAGGGCACGCGTGCGATCCACTCCGATGCACGAAAAGTGATCGAACGTCACCTGGCGGCGACTCGCACCATCAAGCCGGGCACGGTCGACCTCGTCGTCTGGCCCGAAAATGTCATCGACGTCGTTGCCCTGTCAGGTAGCCGCGAGCTCTCGGAGGTCACGGCTGAGGCAGCGCGCATCGGCGCAGCGTTCGCTGTCGGCATCACCGAAGACGCCGCCAACGACCACTTCATCAACGCACAGGCCGTTGTCACGCCGGATGGACAAATCGTGTCGCGCTACGAAAAGGTGCACCGCGTTCCGTTCGGTGAATACATGCCGATGCGCGGCCTGCTCCATGCGTTGGGAGCCCCGACCGACCTCGTGCCGCGCGACGCTGTCGCCGGCACTGGTCCCGCATACCTCGACATCCCGGTTGCCAACACGACCGTGCGCGCCGCCGTGGTGATCTCATGGGAGGTGTTCTTCGGAAATCGCGCACGTGACGGGATCGATCACGGAGGCACCCTCATCCTCAATCCGACGAATGGTTCGAGCTACACCGGGACCATCCTCCAGTCCCAACAGGTCGCCTCGTCACGACTGCGGGCAATCGAGAACGGGCGCTGGGTCGTGCAGGTTTCGCCGACCGGTTTCAGTGCGTTCGTTTCGCCCGACGGTGATGTCTTCGATCGCACGTCCGTCAGCGAACAGAAGGTCGTCATCCGCACGATCTCGTTGAACTCGGGTCGCACCTGGTACTCCCACCTCGGCGACACCCCGTTCGTGCTGCTCGCGTTGCTGACGTTCCTGGGGTCGTGGATCGCACCCGGCAGGGCATGGCTCGCGCAACAACGGCGCGCTCTGAATAGTCTCAAGGCACGCAATATGTGATCGAGATCCGGCGCTTGCTCGCGGTGGAATCCGCGACCGCCCACCGCCTATTGCCGCCGACGTAGCGACGAGTCATTCATCGTCGAGGAGCGGTGCACTCCCGAGCCGGCATGAACCCGTGAGGTTAGGCGGCGAGCGGGTCGTTGCGTTTGATCCATCGAATCGCCTGGGATGGATCGATGCGATGCTCGCTGATCTCGTCGAGCATGGCGCGAATTCGAGCGAGCTCGTTCGACGCGGCGATGCCCAAACGCAAGGGATTTGCCGCCGCCACTGCAACG